>JBOGDF010000294.1:0-7036 GCA_050701635.1 Micromonosporaceae bacterium
CAGACGACGACCGGCGGCGTTGGAGAACCGCCCGGATACAACACCGGTATCCGGGCGAACCTCCGCCTTGCCGGATCGCCGCCTGGCACCTGTCTCGCTCGACCAAGATCCACAGGACAGACCCTAGCGCGATCTTGCGTGTCCGAGCGTGATCTTGCGGATCCGGCCGGTGTTCCCGTTTCCGTGCAAAGTCCCCAGCGCGTAACCTTCGTTCGTGCTCGATCTCGATCTCCTGCCGGAGCCGTACGCTATCTGCCGCCTGCCGGCCGGGACGCCGCTGCCCGGCAAGCTGCCCGGCGACGGCGGCGTGGTCGCGGTGACCTGGACCCCGGACGAGGTGTCGATCATCTGTCCGGCCGACCGGGTGCCACCCGACGCTGTGGTCGAGACCCAGTGGCGGTGCCTGCGGGTGACGGGTGTGCTGTCGCTGACGCTCACCGGGATCCTGCACTCGCTCACCGGCCCGCTCGCCGAGGCCCGGGTCAACATCTGCGCGTTCTCCACGTACGACACGGACTACCTGCTGGTCCCGGAGGTACGCCTGGCCGAAGCCACGGCGGCTCTCACCAAGGCCGGCCACCGCATCCACCAGCCGAGTTAGGCTCGGCCCCATGCCTGGCGTACCCCCGACTCGGTTCACCTATCTGGGACCGGAAGGCACGTTCAGCGAGCAGGCGCTGCGGCGGATCCCGGCCGCGGAGCGGGCGGAGCTGCGCCCGGCCCGCAGCGTTCCCGACGCGCTCGACGCGGTACGCGACGGCGACGCCGACGCCGCGCTGGTGCCGCTGGAAAACTCCGTCGAAGGCGCGGTCGGCGTCACCCTGGACGAGTTGGCCAACGGCGAGCCGCTGGTGATCACCCGCGAGGTGGTGCTGCCGGTGCGGTTCATGCTCGCCGTACGGCCGGGCCGCAGCCTCGACGAGGTGAAGACCGTCGCGACCCACCCGCACGCGGCGGCGCAGTGCAGGGGCTGGGTGCACGCCCAGCTACCGGACGTGTCCACAGTGGACGTGCTCTCGACGGCGGCGGCCGCGGCGGCGGTGGCCCGCGGCGAGTACGACGCCGCGATCTGCGCCGAGATCGCCGTCGAGCACCACCGGCTGTCGGTGCTGGCGAAGGACATCGGCGACCACCCGGACGCGGTGACCCGGTTCGTGCTGGTGTCCCGGCCCGGCGCCCCGCCGGCGGCCACCGGCAACGACGTCACCTCGATCGTGGTCTACATCGCGCACGACCGGGTCGGGTCGCTGCTCGGCGTACTGACCGAGCTGGCCACCCGCGGCGTCAACCTGACCCGGATCGAATCCCGCCCGACCGGCAACGCGCTCGGCCGCTACTGCTTCTTCCTGGACTGCCTCGGCCACGTCGCCGACGCACGGATGGGAGAGGCGTTGATGGGGCTGCGGCGTACCAGCGCGGCGGTGAGGTTTCTCGGCTCGTACCCCCGGGCCACCGCCGAGCCGGTGGCGCCACCGGCCGGCACCGCGGACGCCGACTTCGCCGACGCCGCGGCATGGCTGGGCCGGCTGCGGCACGGCGGCGTGCAGTGAGGTTGATCTTCGTACGGCATGCCGAGAGCGAGGCCAACGTCAGCGGCAGCCTGGACTGCTCCGTACCCGGGCCGGGGCTCTCGCCGTTCGGTTTCCAGCAGGCTGCCGCGTTGCCGTCGCTTCTCGCCGAGGACCTGGACGGCATGCCGCTGCGCGCCATCTGGGCCTCCACCATGCTGCGCGCCCAGCAGACCGCCGAGCCGGTGTCCGACCGGTACGGTGTCCCGCTGCAGGTCCACCCGCTGCTGCACGAGGGACACGTCGGCGACCTGAACGGCCGGGTCGACGACGAGGCGTACCAGGCGCTGTACGAGCTGTTCGCCTGCTGGCACGTCGAAGGCGACATGGAGCGCTGCCGCCCCGGCGGCGAGACCGGCACCCAGCTGGTCGACCGCCTCCGCGCCGCGGTCAACGACGTCATCGCCGCCGGCGACCCGACCGGCGACGACCTCGCGGCGGGCGGCGATGAGGCCGGGGCGGCGGTGGTGGTCAGCCACGGTGCGATCCTGCGGGTCGGGCTGCCGTGGCTGTGCGAGAACGTGACGAAGCCGTACACCATGACGCACCATCTGCCGAACACCGCGCGGGTGGTGGTCGACGTGCTGGACCGCGACCAACCCAAGCTGGTATGCCGCACTTGGGACGGCACCCCACCCGACTAAGTTGGTGCGCGCGGTGGGCATTGGCCAATCTGCGACTGGGAAATCGGTTGCGGGTGACGCTCACTGGACAATGCCCCGAGGCAGGCGCGGGGCCGGCCGGAGGTCGGCGCGGTGTCAGTTCCAGGGGGTGCCGGTGAGGCGGTGGTATGCCTCGGCGTACCGGGCCTGGGTGGCGGCGACGATGTGGTCGGGCATCTCGGGGCCCGGGGACTTCTTGTCCCAGCCGGTGGTGTCGGCCCACTCGCGTACGAACTGCTTGTCGAACGACGGCTGCGGAGCACCGGGCTTCCAGCTCTCGGCGGGCCAGAAGCGGGACGAGTCGGGGGTCAGCAGCTCGTCGCCGAGCATCAGCGTGCCGTCGGCATCGTGGCCGAACTCCAGCTTGGTGTCGGCGATGATCACGCCACGTTCGGCGGCGAGCTCGGCGCCGCGCCGGTAGACCGCGAGCGTGAGCCGGCGCAGCTCGCCGGCCAGCTCGTCGCCCAGGCTGGCGGCCACCGAAGAGAACGCGATCGGTTCGTCGTGGTCGCCGACGTCGGCCTTGGTGCTCGGGGTGAAGATCGGCTCCGGCAGCCGGTCGCCGTCGACCAGCCCCTCGGGCAGCGGCACCCCGGACACCGCGCCGGCGACGGCGTACTCCCGGAGGCCGCCGCCGGTCAGGTAGCCGCGCGCCACGCACTCCACCTTGACCATCGACAAGCTGCGGCAGCGCACCGCCCGGCCAGCCCATTCCGGGGGTACGTCGTCCGCCGAGATCACGTGGTTCGGCACCAGGTCGGCGAGCTGGTCGAACCACCACAGCGACAGCTGGGTGAGGATCTTGCCCCGGTCCGGGATCGGGTTCGGCAGCACGACGTCGTACACCGAGATCCGGTCGGACGCCACCAGGATCACGTCGGCGCCGTCGCGGTAGACGTCACGTACCTTGCCCGAGTGCACCAGCTCCACGGGGCTGAGCTTAGATCAGCCGCCCAGACCGCCGAGCAGGCCGCCGCCACCGCCGCCACCGGCGGGAGCCGTCGGCATGCCTTCGCTCGGCTGCACGATCACGAAGCCCTGACCCTGGAACAGCAGCTGGAACATCTCGCCCGAGCCGCCCTTCAGCAGCGACTTGAGCCCCTGCGAACGGTGGATCGTGGTCTGCAGCTGGCTGGACCAGCCGATGATCGCGTCGGTGTCGACGTACACCGGGAGCTGTGGGCTGACCGGGATCACGATCGGCGAGCCGTCACAGGTGACGGCGAGGTTGCCCTGCCCGGAGAACACGCAGTTGAACAGGCCGCCGCCGAACATCCCGGC
Organism: Micromonosporaceae bacterium; assembly: GCA_050701635.1. Classification (GTDB taxonomy): domain Bacteria; phylum Actinomycetota; class Actinomycetes; order Mycobacteriales; family Micromonosporaceae; genus WHSM01. Next base: position 3,512 of record JBOGDF010000294.1, read on the forward strand.
GCCCTTCACCATCGAGATCTGATACTGCAGCGACGGGTCGAACACCAGCACGTTGCGGCCGTTGATCGACAGGTATTCGTTCGGGTCGAGCCCGAGGATGAAGACGTTCTCCTTGTGGCTGGCGAACCACATCTCGCCCTGGCCCTTGACGCTCATCAAGGCGACGCCTTCGCCGGTGACTGCCCGCTTCAGGAAGTTGCCGACGCCCTGGCTCTTGGTCTCGATCTGGAGATTCCCGCGGTACGCCACCATGGCGCCCTGACGGGCCATCACCTCGCCGTTGACCGCGTACTTGACGCAGTAGCTGTTCTGTAGGGTCATCCCAGCCTGGGTCGGCTGCTGGGCCATGTTCTCTGGGTTGAAAAGCTCGCCTCGCACGTTCGTGCTCCTCGGATCCAGGAAGTCGTTACGCGGGACAGTAGCGCGTCAGCCCCATCCGAGTTCGTGCAGCCTGGCATCGTCGATGCCGAAGTGATGCGCGATCTCGTGCACCACGGTGATCGCGACCTCGTCCACCACCTCGTCCTCGGTGTGACAGATCCGCAGAATCGGGTTGCGGAACAGCGTGATCCGGTCGGGCAGCACGCCGCCGTAGTCCCAGCCGCGGTCGGGCAACGCGTAGCCCTCGTACACGCCGAGCAGGGGTTCGCCGTGGGGCGGCTCGTCCTCGACCATGATCACGACGTTCTGCATCATCTTCAGCAGCTCGGACGGGATCTCGTCCAGCGCGTCGCCGACCAGCTCCTCGAACCGCTCCCGACTCATCTCCACCGGCACGGAGTCGATTCTGCCGTGCCGGAGTGACGAGTGGTGCCGCTGGTGGGTCGCGGCGGCACCAGCGGGTCGCTCGGCCGTGGGATGATGCGCGCGGCCGGCTCATCGTCAGGGACCGATTCGCGGAGGTTTTGGATGTCGCAGTACGCCGTACCGGGCGCGCCCACCAGCGGTTCGCCGTACCCGGCAACAGGTGAGTACCAGGCGACCGGGCCCATGCCGATGTACTCGCCACAGCAGCCCCGACTGAAGCCGGCCTGGATGACGTCCCGCAGCGTCCTGGAGTGGGTCGCGGTCGGGGTGGGCGGCTTCGGGTTGCTGATCGCGGTGATCTCGCTGGCGCTGCCGTGGGAGTACCACGGCTCCGACGGCGAGTACGGCTACACCCTCTACACCAGCGCCCAGGGCAGCGGCGGTCTGTCGTACACCGGTGGGCTGACCCTGCTGGTCGGGACGCTGATCGCGATGCAGTTCGTGCCGCACCGGTTCAAGCTGCCGCTGCGGGTGTTCGCCGCGGTGATGTCGCTAATGCTGGTCGGGCTGCTGGCCGGGGTGATAGTCACGGCGATCCTGGAGGACGATTCGCGGTCGTCCGTGGACGAGATCAGCTGGGGGCTGATCCTGGCGTTCCTGGCGGTCATCGTGCTCGGGGTCAGCGCCGCGCTGGCGCAGCCGTCCCCGCAGGCCGCTGCGGCGGGGCCGGTGGGTGGCGTGGATCCGGTCAGCGGTGTGGGACCGGTGCCGGAGGGTGGCATGATGCAGCCCGGCGAGCCGCACCCGTACCAGGGCCAGGTACCCGGTGGGCATGCGTAAGACTGACGCCATGGGTAGCGCAAAGTCCCGGTCAGCGGAGAATGACACGATGCCGGACGAAGTGAACCCGGAACGCGAGCCGGAAGCCGCCGCTGACGACGAGGTGGCCGAGGACACCGCGGAGGTGGTCGAGGCGCGAGCGACCGACCCGGTGGTCGAGGCGCGGGCGACCGACCCGGTGGTCGAGGAGCAGCAGACCGAAGAGGTGGCGCTGGTGCAGCCGTTCGCCTCCGCGCCAGGCGTCGGCACCAGCGTTGGCGCGCTCAACGTGTCCACCCTGTCGTACGCCGGCTGGGTGGGGCTGGCGGCGGGCGTACTGGGGACGCTGCTGATCGCGGTGTCCTACGTCGCCGGCTGGCTCACCGCGTCGCTGGAGAGCTTCGGGGTGGCCGAGACCGAGAGCCTCGGGATGGCCGAGGTGACCAGCGGCGGGCTGTCCTGGATGTACCGGGTCGCCACCCTGTGCCTGATCGGCTGCGCGATCGGGCTGCTGTTCGCGCCGCCGCAGGCGCGTCAGCTGCTCCGCCTCGCCGGGTTCGCGGTCGCCGGGTTGGCGCTGCTCAGCGCGGTGATCGCGACGTTGATCATCGGGGCGATGCTGACCCAGAGCGCCACGTACTTCGGCGACGCGGACACCGTCGGCTACGGCTGGGGCGTGTACGCGGCCTTCCTCGGCATCGCCGGCGTCACCAGCTTCGTCGGCTTCTTCGAGAAGATCGCCCGACGTCGATGACGTACCCGGCACGTGAGCCACTGCGGTTCACCACCACGCAGTGGCTGACGTTCGCGGCGGGGGCCGCCGGGCTCGTCGCGTACCTGCTCTCGCTGGTGTTGAGCTGGGCGACCGTACGCGCCGACGGGCACGGCCTGATCGACGTGATCACCGAAAGCAGCCGTACCACCTCATGCTTGGTCTCGATGTACCTGCTCCTGCCGTTGGTCGGGTACGCCATGAGCAGCGCCGCCGCGCTGGGCCCGCCGGACCGGCGCCGGGTGCGGGTGCCGGTGGCCGGCCTCGCCGCTGTGCTCGGGGTGGCCACCGTGGTGTGGCTCGCGCTGCGGATCACCTCCGCCAACGACCAGATCGACCTCGGCTTCGGGTGGTACGCCGGGCTGGCGAGCGTACTCACCGCTTGCCTGGCTGCGGCAGGATCGGCAGTGGGATCCAGAGTGGGGGGATCATGAGCGGTATGTACGCACCACGGCCGGCCGCCGGGCAGGTGTTGGCGCCGTCGGTGCAGGACTACTTCCGGGGACTGTCGACGCTGCGCCGGGTGTCGGTGTTGTGCGCCGGCGCGGGGATGCTGCTGACCTGGCTCGCCGCCGTGTGCAACTGGTACACCGTGACCACGACCTCGAGCTACCGCACCTCGCGCTGGACCCAGGAGCAGCCGGTCAGCATCGGCACCCTGCTGCTGGGCGACACCGAGGAGCAGTACACCAACCCGTACGCCGGGTCGTCGCACAACGTGGGGAAGCGCCCGGAGTTCAGCTCGTACGCCGACGTCTACGCGATCCTCTACCTGCTCCTGACGTTCAGCCTGGTGCTGCTGGTGGTGGCCGCGCTGATGGTGCAGGGCAAGTGGCAGCTGTGGCTGCGGATCGGCGCCGCCGGCTGCGCCGCGCTGTCGCTGTTCCTGGTGATCCTGATCAGCGCGGACCTGTCGGCGATGGCGAACGCGTACCAGGACTTCATGACCGAGCAGGGCAAGGTCAGCGATGGCGAGGGAATCACGTACACCGTAGAGAAAAATGTCGGTGTGGGGCTGCTGCTCGCGGCGATGGCCAGCCTGCTGCTCGGGGTGTCGTCCGGCCTGAACCACGTACCGGGCGAGGTGCCGGTGGCGGCTCGCGGTTTCGCCCCGCAGGTCCTGCCCGCTGGCGCGCCCCGGCAGCCGTACGCGGCGCCCGCCGGTTACCGCCCGCCCGGCCCGGGTC
>JBOGDF010000295.1:0-7026 GCA_050701635.1 Micromonosporaceae bacterium
GCGCGAGCCGGGTCTTACCCACCCCACCCGCGCCCACCGCGGTCACCAGCCGCTGCAGCTCGATCGCCTCGGCCAGCTCCGCCCGCTCCCGCACCCGGCCGACAAATGACGTCAGCGGCGCCGGCAAGGCCGGACCCGGGCGCGACCGGTCGGCGCCGGCCAGCTCGGCCGCGCGCCGCGACAACGCCCGCCGATCCGGCAGCTGCAGCTTGCGCAGCAACGAGGAGACATGGGACTCCACGGTACGTACAGAGATGAACAACCGCGCCCCGATCTCGGCATTGGTGAGGTGTTCACCGAGCAGCCCCAGCACCTCCGCCTCCCGTGCCGAGACCCCCGCCGCCACCGTCATCGCCCCATTCTTCCGCACTCCCGATCCGAGCACCGCAAGCTACTGACCTGCGGCTTCTCGCCAGGTCATACCGCGGCGCCGGTCAGCAGGTTCACCGGCCCCACCGGGGAACACCGGGGCGAGCAGGTCTGCGAGCACGATCGCCACCGGTACCCAGCGGGGTACGCTCCCCGCCCGCCAGGGGGCGGCGGCGAACAGCAGCAGCCCCAGCGCGAACAGCGGCACGGTGAAGAACGACACTGGAAGTGTCGCCAGCACCGGTGCCTGCTCGGCCGCCTCCACCACCGCGACACCGGCCGCGCGGTCCACACCGTCGGCGGTGGCGAACCACAACAGGTATCCCCACAGCGCCTGGCTGATCCGTTGCCGACGAATCCCGCGGTGCACAATCGGTGGTCATGATTCTCCTCGGGAACGCGGAACAGTTCTCCCCGGGGGTGCCTGTCCGGAATCCCCGGCACGCGGTCCCCGTATTCCGGGCGCCGCAGAGACCGGCAGCGCCGTACCACGGTGCTGTTTGTCCGGTTGTTAGCCTCGCAGCTGGTCAGCGACGCGGGGACCGCGTCTCCAGCGACCAGCGCTGCGGTTCGCATGGCGTAACGTTCGGTCCACCATGTGATCTCTCGAGACATCGAGGACGGATGTCTCGGGACATAGTGAACACCGTCAGCGGTTTGCTGGGGGTGTTTTCTGTTGTGGTTGGTAGTTGCGGGTGGGGTCGAGGACGAGTTCGCGGAGTAGCTGGCCGGTGGTGGTGATGATGCGGATGTGGAGGTCTTCGATGAGCATTCGGATGCGGGCGGTTGCGGGCCTGGCGGGTCAGAGGTTGACCTGGTCGTGGCGGGCGTAGAAGTCCGCCCACTCCTCGGGGGTCAGCTCGCGGCCGGACTTGCCGATCTCGGCCAGCTCGGTGAAGAACTTCTCGCGGGGCGGCGCCGGCGCGAACAGGATCAGCATCGACGCGTCGGCCCCGGAGTCGTTGCGGAAGCCGTGCACCCCGCCCTTGGGCACGTATATGAAGTCGCCGGAGTTGGCGTCCACCCACTGCTTGCCGTCGTACACCGTGACGGTGCCGGACAGGATGTAGAACGATTCGGAGAACGTACGGTGGAAGTGCGCGCCGGGGCCGCCCGCGCCCGCCGTCATCTCCCAGTGGAACAGCCCGAACTCGTTGTTGGTCAACGAGCCCGGCGCGAGAAACGACACCGCGACCGTATCGCGCATCTGCAGCCTGTCGGCGCCGTGCTCGCGGATGATCGCGCTGGCTTCGCCGGCGTCGCCGAGGTACGTCATGTCGCGCCTCCTGACAAGAAGTGGGCGGGCCTGTCGGGATCCTAGCCAGCCGCGGCGTCTGCCTCATCAGGCGCGACCGGGCGCCGCAGGTCGGTGCTCTGGGGCTGGACGTACGCGGCCGCGACCGCGGCGAGCGCGATCAGCGCGGCGGCCTGGGACCACGTACCGAGGGCCCAGGCCTGACCGTGCCCCGTGAGCCGCCCGGCGACCGCGACCAGGGTGGCGACCGTCAGGCCAGCGAGTGCGGTCATCGGTAGCAGACCCACCGTGGCGCGCCGGATGAGCAGCAACACCAGGAACGCCGCGATCGGCAGCACGCCGCCGACGAGCCCGAGCAAGCCCAGCAGCACCAGCCCGGTGACCGGACCCTCCGGCCGCCCACCCGCCACCGGCAGCGGCATCCCGCCCGCACCGCCAGGCCCCCCGGGACCGCCCGCACCGCCAAGCCCTCCGGGACCGGCCGCACTCCCAGCCGCGGCGCTCGACCCGAAGCCTGCTGCACCCGCGCCACTCGACCCGGGGCCCGGTGCGCTTCCGGCTTCGACCGGCGGGCCGATGCCGCGGCGGCGTACCGGTAGCGCGGCCGCGACCAGCAGCAACACCACCGCGAGCAGCCCGGCGAGCAGCCCGAGCTGGTACGTACGGTTCGGGCGGAACTCCAGCACCACCTCGCCGCCGGCGCCCTCCGGCACGATCCACGCCTGCTGCCAGCCGTCCACCCGTACCGACGTCAGGGTCTCGCCGCCCAGCGTGGCGGTCCAGCCGGCGTTGGCGTTCTCCGGGAAGAACAGGTACGACTCGCCGCCGCCGTCGATGTCGATGGTGCGCCGGGTCGGGCCCCAGGTCTTGACCGTCACCGCGCGCCGGGTCACCTCGGCGTCCGGCTGCCGCGACGGCGTCAGCACGATGTCGTGCACCACGAACCGGTCCGACGGGAGCGTACGGATCCGGTGCTCACCCGGCCGTAGCACCACCCCGTCCGCCAGCGGACCGCACGGCACCACCTCCACCAGGCGGTACGCCTGCAGATCGCCGTAGTGGCCGACGATCTGGGTCTGGTGTTTCCGGTCGTCGATCAGCACGGTGGGGCCGGTGCCGCACGGCAGCACCATGCGCTGATCCGGGGCGACCCGTACCGCCAGATCTTTCAGGGCCGGCACCGTGAGCTCCGAGATGCCGAGCGTGGCGGATTTGTCGCTGCGCCGCTCGGACGGGTCCAGCGGCACCTTCGCGACCAGCGGAAACACGATGTCGAGGTGGTCGGTGGTGACCGGTGGGAAGGTCGCCACCCCGTTGTTGAGCTTCGCGTCGGCGGAGCCCGCGAGGGTACGTACCGTGATGGCGGCGGGAGGTGCCGAAGCCGGAAACTTCGCGCCCCGAAACGAGATCCGGTCGATCGTACGGGCGCCCTGCCAGCGCAGCCGCAGCGTCGGCGTGAGGTCGGTGACGTCGGCGACCCAGGCGGTGTCCGGATCGCCGTCCATCGCGAGGAACGGCGACACCGCGGGATCACCGGCCAGCTGCGAGGTGGCGGTCACCCCGAGCAGCGCGCCGGGCGCCGGCACCTCCGGGGCACCCCCGGTACGCGGCAGCGCGGTGGCGGTGAACCGGTACGTCTGCTTCGGCCCGGCGCTGGTGTCGAGCCGGAATCGCCGGTCCGGCCCGAGCGGCTCCTCGCCGGCCCGGAACAGCACCGGATCGCAGCGCATCGCCACGCCGTACGCCGGCCCGCCCAGCTCGCCGGGGTCCCGCGGCCCGCCCGAGCCGGTGGCCTGTGCCGAGGCCGGTACGCACGCCGGCCGCGGGTCGGCGCCGCGGCTGAACGCCAGCGTGGGCCAGTCCGTACCGGGACCGGCGAGCGGCACCCGCAGCGACCGGGCGGCCTCCAGCCCGGGCAGCTCGATCTCGCGGATCCCGACGTTGCCGTCCTCCCGGTCGCCGACCATCCCGGTGACGGTGACCCGGATCCGGCTGGTCGGCCCTTCAGGCAGCGCGAACTCGTGCGGCCCCGGCCCGACCGGTACGGCGTGCGCCACCCGCCCGGAGTCGGTGGTGAACGTGATCTCCGAGATCGGCCATGCGATCCGTACGTCGTCGACCAGCGTCATTCGCAGCCGTTCCAGCACCTGCGGGGTGTCCAGCTCGACCTCCCACCACTGGCCCTGCGGCCCGGTGAGGCTGGACGAGCGCCACAGCGTCTTCGGGTCCCCGTCGATCGCGGCGAACGGCAGGTACGACGCGTCGGTGGCGCCGTACGCGTCGGCGTACCCCCCGGCGGTGGAGGCGGTGACCGCCCTTACGCCGTGGTAGACCGCCTCGGTGAGCCGGCCCTCGCCGCGCAGCGGCAGGATGTCCAGGGCGGGGCGTTCCTGCCGGATCGGGTCGGAGTCCGCGAGCGTGAAGCTGACGTTGTCGTGCACCCGCCCGACGTTGCGTTCCCGTTTTCGCAGCCCGTCGGTGACGATCCGGGGTCCGGACACGCCGGCCGCCCAGGCCCCCGGCTCACCGGCCAGTACGGTCGGCTGGTCGCCGGCGATCAGCCCCTGTTCCAGCAGCGGCAACACCGACTCAGGCCCTCCGGAGAGCGTCACCGCGTCGTCGACGTCGACCGCGGAGACCCGGTGGATCGGCCCGGCGACCTCGTACACCTCGAGGGCCGGTCTTCTGCCCGAGTCGACAAGACTGGAGTTGCCGTAGTAGTCGAGGCTCACCCGAGGCCCGAAGGCGGCCACGTGACGGATCCCCCGTGACGCGGCCAGCGCGGAGTGCACCAGGTGCAGCGACGGCATGCCGAGCCGGGTGCGGTCCACGTCGTTGCGTACCAGCAGATAGCGCACCCCGGATCGGGCCAGGAACGGCGCCAGCCCGGGGGAGCCGCGCCCGCTGGCGAGCGCCGACTCCACCGCGTCCATGTACCGGGTGTTGCCTTCCGAACCGAGCGGCACCTGGTTGCGGATCGCCCACGGCGAGTCGGCGAGCGGCTGCATCGGCTCGTCGACCGTACGGCCCCAGGTGTATTCGCCGAAGCCGGTCGCGGGGAGCAACAGGGTGCGCGACTCGCGATCGTGGTCGGCCAGCCAGGTCGAGGCGGTACGCCAGTAGCCCGGAATATCGTCCCAGCCCGGACCGGGGCGCAGGTCCAGCAGCCAGGCGGGCGCCGCCACGGCGAACACCAGCACCCCGGCCAGCGCGATCTCCAGCCGCCGCTGCCAGGCGGTACGCCATGCCACCCCGGCGCCGTGGATAAAGCCGAGGATCAGCGTCACCCGCAGCATCGGCTCGAATTTGTGTACGTTGCGGAACGGCGCCAGCGGCCCGTCCAGCAGCTCCCGCCACTGCTGCGAGATCGGGGAGTCCAGCGGGCCGACGTGGCCCAGCACCAGCAGCACCAGGCCGGCGAGCATCCCGGTGACCAGGAACCGCCGCTCGGGCAGGTTGGGGCGGGCCAGCCCGGCCAGCCCGATCGCCGCGATCAGCCCGGTGGCGAGCATCAGGATCGGGGAGTCCACCAGCACCCAGCCGGCGGGCCACCAGGGCTCGCCGGAGATCACGTACGCAACCCACTGGTTTGTCCCGCGTAGCGCCTGGAACAGCGACAACGGCGCGGTGGTGTTCTCCGCCGATTCGATGTAGTCCAGGAACGGCAGGCTGTAGCGGCCCAGCATCAGCAGCGGGATGATCCACCACAGCGTCGCCGCCAGCACCGCCCCGCAGAACCACGCCACGAGTCGGACATGCTCGCGGTCCCAGCGCCGGGTGAGCAGCCAGATCCCGGGCAGCGGCAACGCCATCAGCACCATCGCCGCGTTGATCCCGCCCATGCACAGCACCGCCAGCCCGGACAGCGCGGCGGCCTTCCGCGGTCCGAGCTTCACCGCGTACACCAAAGGAAGTAGCACCCAGGGGAGGAAGACCGCCGGCAGCATCTCGCTGGACAGCGGGCCGATCTCGGTGAGCATCCGGGGGGCGAGCGCGTAACCGAAGCCGCCGATGTAGCGGGCCGGCTCCGAGCCGATGTCCAGCGCCCGGGCCAGCAGGAGGATCCCGAGGAACGCGATGCCGAGCAGCAGCGCGCACCAGGCCCGCTGCGCCACCCAGGTCGGTACGCCGATCAGGTCGCACAGCGCGAAGAACGGCCCGATCGGGAACAGGTAGCCGTACGCCTGGTTCTGCAGCTCGCCGAACGTGGCCTCGGGGTTCCACATGTAGAGCGCGCGGTAGAGGAAGTCGCCGGGGCGTACCGCGAGGTCGAGTTTGGTGTCGAAGGTGACCTTGCCGGGCCGTTGTGCAAAAGCGATCACGGTGAGTACGGCGAGGCAGACCAGCGTGGCGGCTCTCGGCGTGAGCGCGGCGGCTTTCGCGGTGAGCGTGCCGGCTTTCGGGGTGCGCGTGCCGGCTTTCGGGCGGGACATGATTGCACTGAGACGGCCGCGCAGCCTTGTTACCACTGGGTAGATATTAGTCACCCACCTCGTTAATCTGGGCTCGCCCGGGCGGAGAGCAGCGCGGCCTTGGTCGTCGTCGCGTACAGAGTCCACGTCAGAGTCGACTGGGGCAACCCGTCGCCCGGTGTCTCCTGGGGAGGTGACGTGGTCGTGTCAGCGCCGCTTGCGAGCTTTGACGACGCCTGGGCGTACGTGCAGCGGATTCCCGGCTGGCTCAAGCTCGGCCAGGCCCGGATGCTGTGGGACGCGGCGCTGCGGCTGCGGCCCGGCCAGAAGATCGTGGAGATCGGCTCGCACCAGGGGCGCTCGACGGTGATCCTGGCGGCCGCGGCACGCCAGGTGGACGCGTCGGTGATCGCGATCGACCCGTTCGTGGACGGCAAGCTCTTCGGCGGCACCGCGACCCGGGCCAAGTTCGCCAAGAACATCGCCGACGCCGGTCTGGACGACGTGGTGGAGCTGGTGGTCGGCTACAGCACCCAACTGCGCCCCAGCTGGGAACGGCGCTTCGACCTGCTCTACATCGACGGCAAGCACGACTACTGGACCTTCACCGACGACCTGCGCTGGGCGTCCTGGCTGTCCACCGGCGGCGAGATCCTGGTGCACGACTGCTACTCCTCGATCGGAGTCACGGCGGGAGTGCTCGCCAAGGTGCTCACGTCGCGCCGGCTCACGTACCTGGAGCGGTCGGACTCGATGGCCCGCTTCGTGGTGGGCGCCCCGGCGACCACCGACCGGGCGCGGGTGCTGCGCGAGATGCCGTGGTTCACCCGCAACGTGGCGATCAAGGTCGCGCTCCGGCTCTGGCCAGGCCGCAAGGTCACGGTGCTCGGCCACACCGGCCCGCACGACCCGTACTGACACGTGTGCCGTGCCGGGCGGCCGCCGTCTCACTTTCTGCAAGATCATGGGGCCTTTCATGCAGTCATGACT
>JBOGDF010000296.1:0-7002 GCA_050701635.1 Micromonosporaceae bacterium
CGGCGGGAGCGGGCGGCGGGGAGCCTGGCGCTGGCGCGGCGCCCGCGCCGGACTCGTGGAACGAGGCTTCGGCGTCGATCAGCTTTTCCAGCTCACCCCGGTCCAGGAACAGGCCCCGGCACTCGGTGCACTGGTCCACGGTGACGCCGTTGCGCTCGTACGACCGCATGGCGCCCTGGCACTTCGGACAAGTCATCTCCATGCCTCGACCGTACCCAGTGGACGCTCGCGTTACCGCGATGGGCCGGTTTCCGCGAGCAGGTCGCGTACTTCGTCGTCGGTGACCTGGTGGAAGTCGGCGTAGAAGCGGCTCACCGCGCCGAAGCTCGGCGGCGCCAGCGGGCAGATCAGCAGGTCAGCGTCCTGCTTCAACAACTCCGCCGCCTCCACCGACCCGACCGGTACGGCGACCACCACCGTGGCGGCGCCGAGCGTACGGGCGACCTGCACCGCGGCCCGGGCGGTTGCGCCGGTCGCCAGGCCGTCGTCGACCACGATGGCGACCTTGCCGCTGAGCTCCAAGGGTGGCCGATCCGGCCGGTACGCCTGCTCCCGCCGCACCAGCTCGGTGGCCTCCTGCTCGGTCACCTGGTCGATGGCCCGCGATTCGAGCCGGTCGGCGATCTCGGTGTTGAGCACCCGTACGCCGCGCGGCCCCAGCGCGCCGAACGCCACCTCCGGCGCCCACGGCACGCCGAGTTTGCGTACCACCAGGACGTCGAGCGGCACGCCGAGCCGCTGCGCGACCTCCGCCGCGACCGGGACGCCGCCGCGCACCAGCCCGAGCACGATCACGTCGTCGCGCTCGCGGTAGTCGGCGAGCCGCTCCGCGAGCACCTCACCCGCCTGCCGCCGGTCACGATAGGTGCCCGCCCAGGTGGAAAACTTCATGCTCTCTGTGTACGCCTGTTCGCCCGTCCCCGCGACCGGGTGATCGTTCAGGTCGCCAGCGCGGTGCTGCTCAGGTGGCCAGCGCGGTGCCGAGCCAGAGGCCGGCGACGGCGACCACGAGGCAGGCGATGACGTTGCCGGCGATGTTGGCCAGGGCGTACCCGCGGGCGCCGTCGATCAGCAGTCGGAGCGTCTCGTACCCGAAGGTGGAGTACGTCGTCAGCGCACCCGCGAACCCCGTCCCGACCAGGGCGTACGCCCATCCGGGCAGCGCCGTGGCGACACCCGTCAGCACGCCGAGCAGCAGCGAGCCGGTGAGGTTGACGGCGAACGTACCCCACGGGAAGACCGGGTCGAGCCGGGCCGCGACCGCCCGGTCGGTGAGGTAGCGCAGCGGCGCTCCGACCGCCCCGCCGAGCATGACGAGCAGCAGCGTCACGCCTGCCGCCCGGCGTACCGCACCACCCGTACGTCGTCGACCATCACGAGCCCCTCGCTGACCAGCTCGTCGAGCTCCGGCAGGAACGCGTCGATGCGCTCCGCCAGGTCGACGATGATGATCGCCACCGGCAGCTCCTCGGAGAGGCTGAGCAGCCGCGAGGTGTGGATCCGGGACGATTTCCCGTACCCCTCGATGCCGTGGAACACGCTGGCGCCGGCGAGCCCGGCGGCGTGCGCGCGGTGCACGATCTCGGTGTAGAGCGGCTTGCCGTGCCACCGGTCGTCTTCCCCGACCAGTACGGTGAGCCGCTGCGCCGGTCCGCTCAGTGTCATGACACTCTCCCTCGTGTCCCGTCCGGCGCCCGCGACCGCCCTGCCGCGAGCCGGCGGCCAGCCACCAACCGCCGTCCGCCGACGATGCCGAGCCAGGTGGCGACCAACGCGCCCAGCACGGTCGCGACGAGGTATCCGGCGGCCACCCCGACCTGCCCGTCTCGGGCCAGCAGCACCACTCCGACCGCGTACGCCGAGAAGGTGGTGAACCCGCCGAGAACCCCGATGCCGAGGAACGGCCGCAGCAGCGCCGGCCCGGCTCCGGCCTCGGTGATCAGCACCATCAGTACGCCGATCAGCGCGCAGCCGACCAGGTTGGTGGTCAGCGTCGCCCACGGCGAGGCCGGCCAGGCGAGCGTCACGCCGTAGCGCAGCGCCGACCCGAGTGCGCCCCCGGCGGAGATCGCCGCGAGCACCCGCGTACCAGACATGCCTGCACGGTAGCGGTTGGTGACCTACCCGGCGCGCAGCTGCAGACCTTTGCCCGACGGGTGTTCCAGCGTCAGCACCTGACCCTCGACCCGGTACGTGACCTCGCCGTCCAGCACCGCCAGCACCGACTTCTCGACGGTGTCCTTCTCGCCGCCGCACGCCATCCGGGTGACCCCGATGTTGGCGAACGTGATCGTGTCCTGCGCCGTGGTGTACGAGCCGCCGAGCTGGTTGCAGCCGGCGTTGCCGGTCACTTTGCCGTCGTCGCCGAAGGTCAGGTGCGCCTTCACGCCGGCCGGCACCGAGGACGCGGTCTGGCCGTCGACCAGCGTGTCCAGCGTCCACTTCGTACCGGCGAGGGCGGTGGGCTGCTCCTCGCGGAGCTCGATCTTGGTCTTGCCGTCGCTGAGCACCAGGGTCTCGCCGTCCAGCTGCAGCACCGGCGAGCTGGTGAGGAAGTCGGTCAGCCACTCTTCCTGCGTCATCAGCGGCTTGTCGCACCCCATCTCGGTGCCGCCGAGCTTGTCGACCACGAGCCGCCCGCCCTGCAGGCTGGCCTTGCCCTGGAAGTGGTTGCAGCCGGCGTCGGCCTTGATGTCGCTCTTGGTGAACTCGAGCCGGATCCGGCTGCCTTCGACGAGCGCGTGGCCGGTGACCTTGCTGGAGACGTACGTCCGGTCGGTGGGCAGCTCCTCAGCCTTGTCTTTCGGCGATCCGGCGGGTTGCTGTTGACCGCAGCCGGTTGCCACCGCGAGGGCCAGGAGCGCGAGAATCAGCATCGGCTTCATGGTGATTTGGACGGTACGGGAATCCGTACGGTTCCCGCTGTCAGAAGCACGATCCAGATCCCGTACGCCGCCGGATACAACAGGTAGCCGAAGCGGGTCGCCGGCAGCAGCAGGATCGCGGTGAGCATCCCGACCGCGCACACCGCCGCGACCTGCCCGGCGTCGCGGGGCGGCCGTCGCAGCAGCCACAGCCCGATCCCGACGCCGGCGGCGAGCAGCAGGCTGAGCGCGATCCACTTCCCGCCCGGCACCAGGGTCGCGATCAGCTGACCCGGCAGCGGGCTGGCGGCCGGGCTGGCGACCAGCCCCTGGCCGATCGGATACCAGAACAGGTTCTCCGCGACCGCGCCCGGCGCCATCACGATCGCGGGGATCAGGGTCGCCACCGGTACGCCGATCGCCGGCAGTGCGGTGCGGGCCGCGGCACGTGCTCCCCGGGTCGCCGCGTAGATGATCAGTACGGCGACGATCGGCCACGCGAACAGTTTCAGGGCGGCTGCCGTACCCACCGCGAAACCGACGGCCCACCACCGGCCGCGGGCGGCGAAACTCAGCGCGAGCAGGCACAACGCCAGCACCGGAAGATCGTCGCCGCCGGTCGCCAGAGTCAGCGCACAGATCGGGAGTACGGCCACCTGCGCCCCCCGGATCAGCAGCGTGTCCGCCACCCCGGCCGCTTTCAGCTGGTGCAGCGCCGCGAGCAGCGCGGCGGCGGTGGCCAGCGCGAACCACACCCTGGCGTCGGTGTACCAGTGCACCCCGAGCAGCGCCCGGGGCAACCCGAAAACCGTCATCCCCGGCTGGTACGGCAGGTAGCCGAGCAGCGGCTCCGCCAGCAGCGACACCTGATCCCGGGTCAGGTACGGCGTCCCGGTGTCGATCAGCCGCGCGGCGCCGTCCTCGATCACCGGCACCTCCTCCTGCGCCCGGAACGGCTGCCCGTACGCCCGCTGCACCGCCTGCACCACCAACGGCGCCACCGTCGCGCCGAGCCAGGCGATGACGACCACCACCGCCCGCCCGGCGGCGGTCGCGGCTCCGGCGGATCTTGGGGTTTTGGTGGTCTCGCTGCCGCCTGAACCAGCCAGAACCTCAAGATCAGCAGGCGGTCTGGGGGCTAGGAGCTGGGACAGCGAGAGGGAGGCGGCGAAGGCGTACCCGCCGAGTGCGATCACGCCCCATTCGCGGTGCGCCGGCAGCGTCGAGGTGACCGAGGTGAGCGCGGCGAACGCCGTACCGACCAGGTAGAGGGCGAGGTCGAGCGCGAGCCCCCCGCGGGCGCGGTGCCACCTACGCAGCCTCTCGATCACCCCGTCACTAAACCAGAGCCGAGCCTGTGGGAGCGGCCGCCGGGCGGGCGAGTGGCGGGGCAACCGCGGAGGTGGCAGGGGTGTGGCGCCGTAGCGGTGCGGCGGGCTCAGAGGGTGTTGCGGCGGCGGAAGCGGTGGGCGGGCATCCGGATCACGGCGGCCTCGGTGGACAGCGGCGGTGCCAGATCGCCGCCGCGGTCGAGTACGCCGGCGAGCCGCTCGGCGGTCATCGGCCGGCTGAACAGGTGGCCCTGCCCGGCGGGGCAGCCCAGCTCGAACAGGGTCTGCCGCTGGGTTTCGCTCTCCACACCGACCGCGACCACGCCGAGCCCGAGGCTGCGCCCCAGCTCGATCGTGGAGCGTACGACCGCCGCGGATTCGGTCGAGGCGTCCATCGCGGCGATGAACTTCCGGTCGATCTTGAGCTGCTGGATCGGCACCTCGGCGAGCGTGGACAGCGAGCCGTACCCGGTGCCGAAGTCGTCGAGTGCGAGCTGCACCCCGGTGTCCCGCAGCGCGGAGAGCACCTCGTCGACCACGTCGAGCCGGCTCAGCGTGAGCGTCTCGGTCAACTCCAGAACAACCATTTCCGGGGGTACGTCGTGCGCGGCGATTCGTCGTGCGACCAGCTCCGGGAAACGAGAGTCCAGCAGGCTGCGTACCGACACGTTGATCGAGATCGGGATCGGGTGGCCTTTGGCTTGCCACTCGCTGG
Source organism: Micromonosporaceae bacterium (assembly GCA_050701635.1). Taxonomy (GTDB): domain Bacteria; phylum Actinomycetota; class Actinomycetes; order Mycobacteriales; family Micromonosporaceae; genus WHSM01. Next base: position 4,911 of record JBOGDF010000296.1, read on the forward strand.
TGGCTTCGAGCGCCTCGTCCAGCACGATTTCGGTGAACGGGGTGAGCAGGCCGGAGCGAACGATGGCGTCGAGGAACCTCGGCGGCCCGAGGTCGCCGCGCTTCGGGTGCCGCCAGCGCGCGAGGGCTTCGGCGCCGATCACCTCGCCGCTGGCCAGGTCCACGATCGGCTGGAACCCGAGCGCGAACTGCCGCTCGTCGAGGGCTTTACGCAGGTCGCCGCCGAGCGAGAGCTGGCCCAGGTCGGCGGTATCCCGCGCCTGGCTGTAGACGGAGACCGTGTGCCCGGCGCGTTTCGCCTGGTACATGGCCACGTCGGCGCGCCGCAGCAGCTCGGTCATGCCGCCGTCGATGGGTGCGGTGGCGACCCCACCGCTGGCTTCGATCTGCAGCCGTACGCCGTCGATTTCGAGCGGTGGGTCGAGCGCGGCGAGCATCTTCCGCGCCCGATGACTGGCCAGCGCCGGCGCCGGCAACCCGACGAACAGTACGGCGAACTCGTCCCCGCCGAGCCGCGCCACCAGATCGTCCGGCCCGGCCGCGCCGGCCAGCCGCTGCCCGACCCGCTCCAGTACGCCGTCACCGATGGCGTGCCCGAGCGTGTCGTTGACTTCCTTGAAGTGGTCGAGGTCGATAAGAAGCAGTGCGTGGATTCCCCGGATCGGGCGGGTGCTGATGGTGCGCTCCCCGATCTCGAGCAGCCGCCGCCGGTTGGCCAACCCGGTCAGCGGATCGTGCCGGGCGGCGTGCGCGTACCGCTGCGCCATGTTCTGGGTTTCCGCGTGCGTCTGCGCGTTACGCAGTGCGGTACACAACGACGCGGCGAAGGTCCTCAGTGCGTACCGTTCCCGCTCGCTGAGCTTCACCTTGCCGTGGAACCGCAGCCGCAGGTGCCCCACCACGATGTTCCCGTCGTGGCTGGCCAGCGGAGCGTCGATGCTGTCGCTTGCGGACTTCGGGGCAGTGTCGGCCGGCCCGTCCCAGAAGATCGTCTTCGCATCACCACGGATCAGCCGCGGCTGCTGGTCCGGGATCCGTACCTCCACTTCGGTGACGTCCGCCGAGAACAGCTCCGCCGACGTGTTGACCGCCGCCCTCAGTACGGCGTTCACGTCCACATCGTTGAACCGGTCCGTAGCCTCCGCCAGCCGCTGCCAAGCCTCCCGCTCCGTTTGCGCCCGCTGACGCCCTGAGTTGAAGAGGTGCAGACACAAAACGAGTGGGGGTACGGCGATGATCAGTCGCGGGTTGTACGCCAGGATCGCAAGAGCGGCAAATGCGACGCCCAGATTGCCGGCCGAGACCACAAGCTGAGCCCGAAGTCCTTGTGCGGCCACCTGATACGGCGAGACCCGACTCGCTAGACCGATCGCGATGACCACCCCGCCGTAGGTAAGGGCACCGTAGAGTAGTGCCCCCGAAGCGAGAGCCAGGGCACCGCGCGCCGTCAGGGGATCTATGTTCGCGGTGCCTGCCACCGCCTGCGCCACAAGGACGGCGAGCGAGGTCATGACGGTGGTGTTGCTGATGTTGAATGCGGATTTGAGGCGATCCACCCGAGAAATCGACTCGGATGTCAGCTTGCCGAGCGCAACGCACACGATGAGCATTCGGGGTTCGATGAATGCGATACCAATCGGTATGGTCGCCTCGACCCAGTTGATGGTGAGCTGGTTGGCACCAGTTCGGATACGTATCGCGGTGAGGCCAGCGATGGTCACGAGCGCGATATACGCGAGTTCGCGCCACTCGATGTCGGGTGGGCTGAACACGAGGCTGCCAAGGACGCCTACCAAGACGCATGCAGCCACAAGCGTGTAACCGGTCAGGTATGCGACAAGCCGGCTATCTAGCGCTTCGGTTCGGTCAGAGCTCACGCCTCAACCTCAATGATTCAGGACCAGTTGTCATCAGGGCGTAGCGGTCCACTTGTTGAGAGTAATCGGTCGATCGTGCGTCAGTCGAAGTCTGGTGGGGTCACTGCCAGTCGGCGCGCATGGTGGTCTCCGTTCGGGGTTGGGGTGCTGGGTCTGGTGGGGTCACTGCCAGTCGGCGCGCATGGTGGTCTCCGTTCGGGGTTGGGGTGCTGGGTC
>JBOGDF010000297.1:0-6992 GCA_050701635.1 Micromonosporaceae bacterium
AACCGGACGGGCCGCATTCTGGGAGCGCGTGTTGCGGTGCGAAAACAGCTCTCGCACTTGTTCGCACAGTAGCCCAGTGGCGCACTGCCCACGACCTGTTGTCCTCAATCTGATGAAGCTGGCGGCGGTTTCTCACACTGGGTCGTCGCCCAGGTACGCAGCCGACCAACTAGTGTCCGTCAGAGGTGACCGGAGAGGGGTGTCAGGTGCCGGAGTACGACAAGATCGGCGGCCCGGTGGAGTACGCGGTGATCGGCGGCTCGGGGCTGTACGCGCTGCTCGACGAGGCCACCGAGGTCACGGTGGAGACCCCGTACGGGGCCCCGAGCGACGCGATCACGGTCAGCCAGATCGACGGGCGCCGGGTGGCGTTCCTGCCCCGGCACGGCAAGGCGCACCAGCACCCTCCACATCGGATTCCGTACCGGGCGAACCTGTGGGCGTTGCGTTCGCTGGGGGTACGCCAGCTCCTCGCGCCGTGCGCGGTCGGGGGGCTGCAGCCGCAGCTGGGGGCGGGCACGTTCGTACTCCCGGATCAGCTGGTGGACCGCACCAGCGGCCGGGCGCAGACGTACTACGACGTGGGCGCGGTGCACGTGTCCTTCGCCGATCCGTACTGCCCGTCCGGACGGGCGGCGGTGCTGGCGGCCGCGGCGGACTCCACTGTGGACATGGTGGACGGCGGCGCGATGGTGGTGGTGGAAGGGCCGCGGTTCTCCACCCGCGCGGAGTCGCGCTGGTATTCGTCGCTGGGCTTCTCGCTGGTCAACATGACCGGCCACCCGGAGGCCGTACTGGCCCGGGAGCTGGCGCTCTGCTACACGGCGATCGCGCTGGTCACAGACCTGGACGTGGGTGTGGAAGGGGCCGGCGACGCGGTCACCCAGGAAGAGGTGTTCCGGGTCTTCGGGGAGAACACCGAGCGGCTGCGCACGCTGCTGTTCGACGTGGTGACCCGGCTCCCGGCGACCCGGCGGTGCCCCTGCCCCGCCACCCTGGACGGCATCAAACTGCCGTTCGAGCTGCCCTAGTTCTTACGGTCCGCTCACCGGTGCCGGGCGAACGGCCGGCCACACCGGTCCGCGCCGCTAACGTCGGCTGCATGCGGATCCTGGTCACCGGCGGTGCCGGCTTCATCGGAGGGTACGTGTCCGAAGCGCTGACCACCGCCGGGCACGACGTACGGATCCTCGACAGCCTGCACCCGGCCGCGCACACCGGCGACTGGCCGGCGTACCTGGACGGGGCTTCCCGGATCCACGGGGACGTACGCGACCCGGCGACGGTGCGCGATGCCCTGGCGGGGGTGGACGCGGTGGTGCACCAGGCGGCGATGGTCGGGCTCGGCGTCGACGCGCTGGACGCCCCGGAGTACGTCTCCTGCAACGATCTCGGCACCGCGGTGCTGCTCGCCGAGCTGGCCCGCGCCGGCGTCGGCCGCCTGGTGCTCGCCAGCTCGATGGTGGTGTACGGGGAAGGCCGCTACGAATGCGCCGAGCACGGCGTGGTACGCCCCGGGCCACGCCGGCCGGAGCAGCTGGACGCCGGGCGCTTCGAGCCGCCGTGCCCGTACTGCGGGGCGGCGCTGAAGGCTGGGCTGGTGCCGGAGGACGCGCCGCTGGATCCGCGCAACACGTACGCCGCCACCAAGCTGGCCCAAGAGCACCTGACCGCGTCCTGGGTACGCCTCACCGGCGGCGCCGCGGTCGCCCTGCGCTACCACAACGTGTACGGCCCCCGGATGCCCCGCGACACCCCGTACGCCGGGGTGGCGGCGATCTTCCGGTCGGCGCTGGAACGGGGCGAGCCGCCGCGGGTGTTCGAGGACGGCGGGCAGCGGCGGGACTTCGTACACGTGAAGGATGTGGCGCGGGCCAACGTCGCCGCGCTGGGGGCCACGGCGGACGGGCCGGGCTTCACGGCGTACAACATCGGATCGGGAAAACCACGGACGGTGGGTGAGATGGCGACGGCGCTGGCCGAAGCCTTCGGCGGCCCCTCCCCCGTGGTCACCGGCGGATACCGGCTCGGGGACGTACGCCACGTGACCGCCTCGTCGGAGCGCGCCCGCGCCGAGCTGGGCTTCACCGCCCGGGTCGACTTCGCCGACGGCATCCGCGAGTTCGCCACCGCCCCACTGCGCTAGCCCGTGTCCGGCGCGGCGCCTAACCCGTCGGCAGGCGTACCAGGAAGCGACAGCCGTCGCCGACGTTGCTGACCGCGACCTGGCCCCGGTGGGCGTCCACCAGCCCCCGTACGATCGCCAGCCCCAGCCCGCCGCCGGCGCCGTTGGTGGCCGCACCCCGGGGGGTACGGGCGGCCTCGCCGCGGAACGCGATGTCGAACACCCGGGGCAGGTCGGGCTCCGGGATCCCGCCGCAGGCATCGGTGACCGCCAGCCAGCCGCCCTGCGCGTCCCGGCCGCCGGTCACCGTGACCGTGCCGTCGGACGGGGTGTGCCGGATCGCGTTCAGCAGCAGGTTGGCGACGATCCGGCTCAACTCCGGCTCGCTGCCCCGTACGGTGGGCCAGGCCCCGGCGTCGGCGATCAGCCGGATCCGCCGGGCGGTGGCCAGCGGCATCGCGGAGGCGACCGCGTCGCTGACCACGTCGCCCAGGGAAACCGCGCTCAGCGAAAGCCGCAGCGCGCCGGCGTTGATCCGGGACAGCTCGAACAGGTCGTCGACCAGCCCGGCCATCCGGTCGCACTCGTGCCGGATCCGGCCGTGGTAGTCGACCACCGTCTCCCGGTCGGTCACCACCCCGTCCTCCAGCGCCTCGGCCATCGCCCGCAACCCCGCCAGGGGCGTACGCAGATCGTGGCTCACCCACGCCACCAGCTCGCGCCGGCTGGCCTCCAGCAGGCGTTCCCGTTCCCGCGCCTCGGCGGCCCAGACGCTCTCGGCGGCGAGCCGGCGACCCGCCCACAGCGCCACCGCCAGGCTGACCACGCCGGCCACCACCACCACGACCAGCAGCACCGTCAGGTCGTGTGCGCTGATGAACATGGCGAGCGCGTCGGCCACGATCCCGGCCAGCACCGCGCCCACCGTCACCGCGAGCAGTACGCAGATGTGCGCGGTGACCGAGCGCCCCCGCATCCGGCGCAGCAGCAGCGCACCCGGCACCGCGACCGCCAGCGACGCCGCCAGCGCGATCCCGATCACGATCACCATGTCACGCATCCGGACCTCCCTCAGCCGCCGCGCCGGTACCGGTCGCCGCGCCGGCCGCCGACACCGGCTCGTAGCGGTAGCCGACGCCCCAGACGGTGACGATCCGGCGCGGCTCGGCCGGGTCGTCCTCGACCTTCTCCCGCAGCCGGCGTACGTGCACCGTCACCGTGGACTGGTCGCCGAACGTCCAGCCCCACACCTGTTCCAGCAGCTCCCCCCGCCGGTACGCCCGCCCCGGGTGCCGCATCAGGTGCACCAGCAGGTCGAACTCCCGTACGGTCAGCGCCAGCTCGGCGCCGCGCAGGGTCGCCACCCGGGCGCCGGTGTCGACCACCAGCCCGGCGTCGGCGAGGGTCTCCGGCTCCGCCGCCGGCGGTCGGGCGGCCCGGCGCAGCACCGACTGCACCCGCAGCACCAGCTCGCGCGGGGAGAACGGCTTGGTCACGTAGTCGTCGGCGCCGGTCTGCAGCCCGACCACCCGGTCGGACTCCTCACCCAGCGCGGTCAGCATCACCACCGGGACGTCGGAGTGCGCGCGCATCCGGCGGCATACCTCGATGCCGTCCATCCCGGGCAGCATCAGGTCCAGCACCACCAGGTCGGGCCGCTGCTCGGCGTACGCGGTGAGCGCCGCCGGTCCGTCACCGGCCAGGGTCACGGTGATCCCGGCCCGCTCCAGGTAGCGGCGAACCACGTCGCTCACCGTCGGGTCGTCGTCGACGACGAGCACTTTCGCGGCTTCGGTCATGCCCGCCTCCTCGGTTACCACCAGAACCACAGCAACGCTTCGAGCGCTATCGCCAGCCCGACCTGCGCGGCCAGCCAGCGCCGGGTGTGCCGCTCCGGGAGCAACCCGGCCAGCAGCAGCAACCAGACCAGGAACGGCAGGTAGATCCGCTCCACCTCACCCTTGGACAGCCCGGACGCGGTCGCCACCGCGATGGCGCCCAAAGCACAGACCCATAACACCATTCCGGGGGTACGCCGCCGCAGCCCCGCCGGCAGCGCCGCGACCACCGCCGGGCCCACCGCGATGGCGACCGCCGCCGGGTTGGCGATCCAGAAATACCAGCCCGGGCGGTCCTGCCAGGCGGGGCCGCTGCGTACCCGCTCGGTGGCCAGCTGGAGTCCCTCGTACCAGTGGAAGCCGGCGAGGGCGGCGGCGACCAGCAGCGCCAGCACCACCGCGCCGCCGACGAGCAGGGGCCGGATCCGGCGGCGTACCGCCACCACGCCGACCGCGAGCGGCCCGAGCAGCAGCAGGCCGTACGACAGGAACAGGCAGCCGCCGAGCGCCAGCCCGCCGGCCGCGGCGAGCAGGTCGCCCTTGCGGTCGTGCCGGGTCGCCGCGTGCGCCAGCGCGCAGACGCCGAGCGCGCCCACCCCGGCGAACAGCGCGTCCGCGCTGGTGGCGATCCACAGCGCCGCCGGCGCGAAGACCAGGTACGGCGCCGTACGCCGCGCGAACTCCTCACCGGCGTACAGCCGGACCGTGGACAGCACCGCCGGCACCGCCGCCGCACCGACCGCGATGCAGAGCAGCGCCGCGGGCAGGGCGCCGCCGAGCCCGACCCGATCCAGCAGTACGAAGACCCCCAGCGCCCCCGGCGGATGCCCACCCACGTGCGTCGTCCACTGTGGACTGTCCAGCACGTGATCGTTGAAGGTCGCCAAGAAGTCGGGGCCCACCCGGGGCACGTCGTACGGGTATTCCCAGCGGTTGGACAGCGGGCGGGTCAGCCCCGCCAGGCCGTCGCTGAGCGCCAGGCTGACCGGCCACGCCACGCCGGCGGTGTACCCCGCCCCGAGCAGCCGGCGCCACGACAGCCGTACGGCGAGCAGCGGGGCGTGCCAGACCGCGAGCCCCGCGACCACCGCCGCCGCGACCAGCCCCACCGACCCCGCGGGCCGCCACTGCCCGCGCAACGGCCAGGTGGTGCCCAGGTGCAGGTCCACCCCGGTACGCGTCAACCACAGCCCGACCAGCCAGCTGACCAGCACCAACGCACCCGCGACGCCGAGCGCCCAGCCACTGCCGGCGCCGACCGCGCGACGCGGTGGCGCTTCGAGGGTGGACACGGTGCTGCTCACCCACCGAGCCTAGGCCGGCTTCCGGGCCCGGGTGGCCGGCTGCGACCTTGACGTTCGCAGTTCGTAAGGGACACGTACGCCCGCCCGGGCTAGCGTCCGAACCATGATCGATGTGGTGCTTCCGTGCCTGGACGAGGCGGCGTCGCTGCCGTGGCTGCTGTCCCGGATGCCCGACGGCTACCGCACGATCGTGGCCGACAACGGCTCCACCGACGGCTCCCCGGAGCTGGCCCGGGAGCTGGGCGCCGAGGTGGTGGACGTACCGCGGAGGGGGTTCGGGGCGGCGGCGCACGGCGGGCTGGAGGCGGCCACGGCGGAGCTGGTGTGCTTCCTGGACGCGGACGGCTCGTTCGATCCGGCGCAGCTGCCCCGGGTGGTCGACCCGGTCGCGACCTGGGACGCGGAGCTGGTGCTGGGCCGGCGCCGCCCGACCAGCCGCGCCGCCTGGCCGCTGCACGCCCGGGTCGGCAACGCGGTGCTGGCGCGCCGGCTGCGGCGCCGGTGCGGCGTACCGCTGTACGACCTGGGCCCGATGCGCGCCGCCCGGCGCGAGGCGCTGCTCGCGCTGGGGCTGGCGGACCGGCGGTTCGGGTACCCGCTCGAGATGGTGATCAAGGCGGCCGACGCGGGCTGGCGGATTCGGGAGGTCGACGTCGACTACCGGCCGCGTACCCCCGGATCGGTGTCCAAAGTGACCGGGACGCTGCGCGGCACCGTACGCACCATCCGCGACATGCGCCGGGTGATGGCCGGATGACGCAGCTGTTGGTGATGGCGAAACAGCCGCTGCCGGGGCGGGTCAAAACCCGGCTCTGCCCACCCTGCACGCCGTCGCAGGCCGCCGCCGTGGCGCAGGCCGCGCTCGACGACACGCTGGAGACGGTGGCCGCCACCCCGGCCCGCCGCCGCGTGCTGGTGCTCTCCGGCGAGCGACCCCGGCCGGACGGCTTCACGGTGCTCCCGCAACGTGGCGACGGGCTGGCGGAACGGCTCGCCAACGGCTATCGCGACAGCCGGCTGCCCGGCGTGCCGTCGCTGCTGATCGGGATGGACACCCCGCAGGTCACCCCCGCCCAGCTCACCGGAGCGGTACGCCGGCTCGCCGGTGTCGACGCGGTGCTCGGGATGGCGTACGACGGGGGCTGGTGGGCGCTCGGGCTGCGCCGGCCGGAGCACGCCGCCGCGCTGATCGGCGTACCGATGTCGACGCCGCAGACCGGGCGGCTCACCCTGGGCGCGCTGCGCCGGCGCGGGCTGACGGTGGCGCTGCTGCCGGTGCTGCGCGACGTGGACACCGCCGCCGACGCGTACGCGGTCGCCGCGCAGTGCAACGGCGGCCGGTTCGCCAGTACGGTCTCCGCGATCGTCCCGAACCCGGCGCCGACCGGCTGCCGGCCGGAGGCCGGTGACCCGCTGCCGCAGGTCAACGAGGTGACGCCGCCGTGACCCCGCTGGAGGTGTACGAGGCCGCGCTGCACCGCGCCACCGACGGCGCCGCGAGCCCGCTGCTGGCGGTGACCCACTGCGGCCAGACCCGCCGCTTCGACGTGGCCCGGTGGTGCCAGACCGTGGTCGGCGGCGACGCCGGGATCGTGTCCCGCTGCCTCGGGCCGACCCTCGACGTCGGCTGCGGACCGGGCCGGCTGGCGGCGGCGGTGAGCGCCCGCGGCATCCCCGCGCTCGGGGTCGACGTCTCCCCCGCCGCGATCCGGCTCACCCACCGCC
>JBOGDF010000298.1:0-6977 GCA_050701635.1 Micromonosporaceae bacterium
CGGCTGGCTGGCGCCGGTGGCCGCCGCGGCGGCGGTGCTGGCGCTGGTGGCGACCGCGGGCGCCGTACCGTCCTGGTTCGCCGGCGGGACCGCGCCCGGGGACGGCATCGGCCGTGCCACGCTGCCGGACCGGATCGCCGTACGGGACTGGCCGAACCACTTCCTGACCGCTTCGGTGGGCGACGCCCCGGCGGGCCCGGCGATCGCGCTGTTCATGCAGGGCAACGGTGCCGGGATGCCGTTCAGCGACGGCAAGTACCTGGTCGTCGGGGCGAAGGAGAACAGCTTCCGGCGGGTGCTCGGCGATCGGGCGCTGCTGTCGCCGGACGGCACCAAGGTGGCGTACGCCGACCAGGACTGGATCGGCGTGCTCGACCTGACCACCGGCGAGGACCACCTCTACCAGGTGGCCGGCGTACGGCTGGCGATCCCGATGGCGTGGTCGCCGGACGGCCGGCGGATCGCTTACCGCGAGCTGGAAACCTGGGACGACCGCCGCCCGGTGTACGACCGGGCGTGGGGGGTGCTGGACGTACGGTCCGGCCGGTCGGCCGAGCACCAGGGGAAGGACGGCATCGGTGGTGCCGCGTTCGCACCCGACGGCCGGCTGGCGCTGCAGGACGGGGAGCGTGTGGTGATCGTCGGCGACGACGGCCGCGAGCAGTCAGCGGTGCCGGTGCAGCCGGATCAGCTGCTTGCCGGGCCCGCCGCCTGGTCACCGGACGGCAAGTGGATCGCCACCCTGACCGCCGACGAGAACGGCACCGGCACGGGGCCGGTTCGCACGAACTGGGTGCCGACCCCCGGGCAGCGTCCGGAGAGAGTGGGAATGATCGCTGGCGAGCTGGGCAACCGGACTTACGTGACGCCCTTCCTCGGATGGCGTACCTCCGAGTCGATCCTGGTGGCCCGGACTGATTCCCGTGGGCACACCACGATCGTCGAGACAACGGGCGGCGGTCTCGGCGGGCGGCGCGACAGAGTGCTGGCGACGTTCGACGGCGACCCGCAGAGCGACGAGACCAGCGTGCACGACCTCCAGCTCGCCACCGGGCTGCTCGCCGACCTCGGGTACCGAGACGGCGGCGGCGCCGACCACGGCCCGTGGCCCGGCTGGCTCCGTACCCTGGTCATCCTGCTGGTGGCGGTGCCCGCCGCGCTGATCGTGTGGCGGCGCCGGGTGCGGGCGGCCAGGCGCACGACGTCGTGACCCGCGGCCAGTAGCCGTGCTGCTGACGGTGGGCGGCCCGCTGACGCGGACCGCCCGCCGTACCCAACAGTGGGCGGCCCGCTGACGCGGACCGCCCACCGTTCAACCGTTACCCGCGGTCAGCCGGAAACAGCTCAGCCGCAGTTGCCGAAGCCGCGGCTGGCGGTGCCGGTGTCAGTGGCGTTGCCGCCGTACACGGCTCCGCTGTACGCGACGCACTTGCCGGGCGCGTACAGGGTGGCGCCGTCGCTGTAGTAGCGCCACTTGCCGGACACGTACTCCGAGCGTCCGTCGCTGACCCGCAGCGTGGCCGTGAGGGTGGCGTACCGGCCGAGGTAATTACGGGTCATCACGCAGTTCTTCCCGGTGTCCGGGTTGTACCAGAGCTCGACCTGGCCGATCGGGTCGTCCACCCGGTTGTAGATGGTCCTCTTGCCGTCGCTCACGATGAACCCGTAGCAGCGCGGCTCGTCCGACGCGCTCGCCACCGTGGTGGTGACGGCGGCGCCGCCGGCGACCAGCGCCAGCGCCGCCAGGGTGGTGGCGACTATCCGGTTCCGCTTCATGATGTCTCCTCTTCGTCAGGCCCGCGGGCCCCCGTGGTGCCCGATGTCGGGCTGAGCAGAGCCCATCCTGACGAGGCGTACTCATAAATCGCTCACAAGCCACCGCGCCCCCCACCGAACGGTGAGGGGCGCGGTGAGCGGAACCGCTTTACTCTTCGTCGGCCTTGCCGGACTGCATGCCGGACGAGATCAGATCCATCACGGCGGAGTCCTGCAGCGTCGTGACGTCGCCGAGCTCGCGGTTCTCCGCGACGTCGCGCAGCAGCCGGCGCATGATCTTGCCGGAACGGGTCTTCGGCAGCTCCGCCACCACCATGATCTGGCGGGGCTTGGCGATCGGACTGATCTCCTTGGCGACGTGGTCGCGCAGCTCCTTGGCGATCGCGTCCCCGTCGGCGCCCTGGGCGGCGGCGCTGCGCAGGATCACGAACGCCACCACCGCCTGGCCGGTGGTCTCGTCGGTGGCGCCGACCACCGCCGATTCGGCCACCTTCGGGTGGCTGACCAGCGCGGACTCGATCTCGGTGGTAGACAGTCGGTGGCCGGCCACGTTCATCACGTCGTCGACCCGGCCGAGCAGCCAGATGTCGCCGTCGGCGTCCTTCTTCGCGCCGTCCCCGGCGAAGTAGACGCCCTCGAACCGGGACCAGTACGTGTCGACGTACCGCTCGTCGTCGCCCCAGAGCGTACGTAGCATCGCCGGCCACGGCTCGGTGAGCACCAGGTAGCCGCCCTCGCCGTTGCCGACCGGCTTGCCCGCGTCGTCGACCACCTCGGCGCTGACCCCCGGCAGCGCCTTCATCGCCGCGCCCGGCTTGCCGCTGGTCACCCCGGGCAGCGGGCTGATCAAGATGGCGCCGGTCTCGGTCTGCCACCAGGTGTCGACCACCGGGCAGCGGTCCCGCCCGATGTGGGTGCGATACCAGATGTACGCCTCGGGGTTGATCGGCTCGCCGACCGACCCGATCAGGCGCAGCGTCGCCATGTCGTACTCGTCGGGGATCTGCTCGCCCCACTTCATGAACGTACGGATCGCGGTCGGCGCGGTGTAGAGGATCGTCACCTTGTACTTCTGGACGATCTCCCACCAGCGGCCCTGGTGCGGGGTGTCCGGGGTGCCTTCGTACATCACCGAGGTGACGCCGTTGGCGAGCGGGCCGTACACGATGTAGCTGTGGCCGGTCACCCAGCCGATGTCGGCGGCGGTCCAGAAGACGTCGCTCTCCGGCTTCACGTCGAAAACCGCATGATGGGTGTACGCCACCTGCGTCAGGTAGCCGCCCGTGGTGTGCAGGATCCCCTTCGGCTTACCCGTGGTCCCCGACGTGTACATCACGTACAGCGGGTGCTCGGCGTCGAACGCCTCCGGGGTGTGCTCGTCGCTGGCCGGCTCCACCACGTCGTGCCACCACAGGTCGCGCCCGTCGGTCCAGTCGACGTCCTGTCCGGTGCGCTTGACGACCAGCACGTTGCGTACGCTGGTGCCCTCCACCGCCTCGTCCACGGCCGGCTTGAGTGCGGCCTGCGCGCCCCGCCGGTTCTGCCCGTCGGCGGTGATCACGATCCGGGCGTCACAGTCGATGATCCGGTCCTTCAGCGCGGTGGCCGAGAACCCGCCGAACACCACGGTGTGCGGCGCCCCGATCCGGGCACACGCCAGCATCGCCGCGACCGTCTCCGGCAGCATCGGCATGTAGATCGCCACCCGGTCACCGGCCTGTACGCCGAGGTCGGTCAGCGCGTTCGCCGCCTTGCACACCATGCTCTTCAGGTCGGCGTACGTGACGGTGCGCGCGTCGCCGGGCTCGCCCTCCCAGTGGTAGGCGACCTTCTCCCCGTTGCCGGCCTCGACGTGCCGGTCCACGCAGTTGTACGCCGCGTTCAGCTTCCCGCCGACGAACCACTTCGCGAACGGCGGCTTGCTCCAGTCCAGCACCTCGGTGTGCGGAGTCTCCCAGTGCAGCCGCTCGGCCTGCTTCGCCCAGAACGCCAGCCGGTCTTTGTTCGCTGCTTCATAAGCATCGGCCTTGACGTTGGCGGCGGCGGCCAGCTCGGCCGGCGGATCGAACCGCCGAGTCTCGGACAGCAGGTTCTCCAGCGCCGGCCCCTGCCCAGTCTGCGTGTCGGTCATCAGCCCCGGACTCCCTCAATACGGTTACGCCTTGGTTTCCGCCCAACCTATCGGCGCCGGCCGGCGTACGCGAGGCAGGTTGCCGCAAGCGGCCGGTGACGTGCGATGAACGGCACGTGTCCCGCGACGGCCGGCCGGCACTCCGACGGCGCCGGGTAGCGTGGCGGCGTGGCCGTACCGACGACTGATCCGCTGGCACCGCTGCTGGAGCTGGCGGGCGTGGCAGAGGCGTTCGCCGAGGCCCGCGCCGCGGTGGACCGGGCGCTGGGGCACCGGGCGCTGCGCCGGCAGGGCGGTCCGTTGGCCGCCGAGGCGGCGCTCGTCGCGGCCCAGGCGTCTGCCGCCCTGGAAGGCAGCGACTTCGAGCTGGAAGAGATTCGCGGGGGTACGGTGACCGACCCCGTCGTCCAGGGTGCGCTGCGGGTCACCGAGGCGGTGCCGCGACTGGCCGACCAGTGGCCACGGGCCCCGCTGCAGGTGCTCGCCAAGCTGCACGTCTTCGCCGCCCGGGGCCTGGCCGCCGAGCCCGAGCTGGGCCGCCCGACCGGCGCCGCCGCCCCCGACCTGTCGGCTCGGCTGGACGCCCTGGCGAAGCTGGTCGCCGGCGCCACCTCTGCACCGGCGCTGCTGGTCGCCGCGATCGTGCACGCCGAGCTGCTGGCGGTACGCCCGTTCGCCACCGCAAACGGCGTGGTGGCCCGCGCCGCCGCCCGATTGACCCTGGTGGAGCGCGGCCTGGACCCCCGCGCGCTGATCGTCCCCGAGGTCGGCCACCTGGCCCGGCAACCCGAGTACGTGGGCGCCGCCGGCGCGTACGCCACCGGCACCCCGGACGGCCTGCGCTCCTGGCTCAGGCACTACGCGACCGCGGTCTCCCTCGGCGCCGAGCAGACCGTGACGATCGCCGGCCGCCTCACCGGCTGACGTACGACAACGGCGCCTCCCGCCCGAGTAGGCAGAAGGCGCCGCGACGCGTACGCGAGGTCAGCCCTGCGGCGGCAGCGCCTCCGCGGGAGCCGGCTCCGGCTGCGCCTTGCGGGACTGGAACCACTCCCAGACCGCCTTGCCGGCCAGGATGAACGGCAGCAGCGCGATGTAGAAGTTGATGATGATCCAGCCGCCGAACAGCAGCACCCAGCCGGCCCAGCCGGCGATCGCAAGGCCCAGGATCGCGCCACCGACGCGCCACAGCGCGCTCTTGCCGGGCAGCAGCGACACGACGAACAGCAGCAGGCCGCCGATGGCGTAGAGCGCGAGCACGGTGGTGCCGAACCCGCCGTCGAGGTTCATTTCTGCGTAGTGCATCCAGATCTCCGAGGGGTGTCAGAAATTGCCGGCCGAGCGACCGGGCGACAAAGTTTAGGGCACCCCGCGAGCGTATGTTGCCCCGGCAAGTCGGTCAGCGGGGCATCAGCCGGGCGGCGACTTCGTGCGGCGGCATGCTGTCGGTCACAGTCTCCGGGCTGGCCTCCGCGAGCTGACCCTGAGTGATGGCGGCGTACACCTGGGCCATGGCATTGAACAGGGCAGGGCTGAGGCCGGCGGCACCCTGCGTAGCCGCGATCTCCCGCATCTCCGGTACGAAACGCGGCGACTTGCTGGCCGCCAGCGCCACCCGGTACGCGGGGTCGAAGCCGAGCCCGTCGGTGAGATCCTGCATCACCGGCTCCAGTACGCCGTAGTGGTCGGCGGTGAGCATGGCGTGGGCGCACAGCGCGGTCAGCCCCTTGTAGACGCTCGCGGTGCACATCTTGAGCGCGCTGGCGCTGCCGACGGCGCCGCCGACCACGCGTGGCCGTACGTTGGTCCACGGCAGCTCGACCACCTGCCTGGCGCGGCGGCCGGAGAAGTAGAGCAGCGCCCCGGGGCGTACGTGCGGCGGGGCACCCGAGATCGCGCCGTCGACCAGCTCCAGCCCGGACCGCCGCAGCACCTCGGAGACCGTACGGAGGGTCACCGGCGACACCGCGTTCAGGTCGACCACCAACGGCGTGGCGTGGGTACGCAACGCCGCCGCGGCGATCGCCACCGCGTTGTCGACGGCGGCCGCCGGAGGGATCACCGAGAGCACGACGTCCGATGTGGACACCACGGCTTCGAGGCTGTCGAGCACCTTGAGATCGGCGCGCGCCGCCAGTCGCCTGGTACGCCGTGACCGGCCGGCGATCGTGGTCACCACCCGGGCGCCACCGGCCGCCAGGACCTGCCCCAGCCCGCTTCCCATGTGTCCCGGACTCAGCACGCCCACCGTCACCATGCGCCGATGGTAGATCGACATCCAGCTATGACGGGAGAGTCGTCCTGCGCCGCGGGATCGCGCCCGGCGCGCCTGAGCGGGGTGCCGGCGCGGGGTGCCCGGGACACGAGGACGGCGCCCCCGCTCGGGAGCGCCGTCTCAGTACATCCGGCCCGGGTTACCAAGCGTGCAACTCTTACGTCGAGGCGGTGACACAATGCCGATCTAACGACTCTGTCCCGACTCGACACGCCTCCCGCGGCTGGTCGCGCGTGGGTGCCCGGCGGTTGTACACGGAGCCGATCTGAGAGGGGGAACGTAGCCCACTCGCCTTATCAGGTCCGCATCCCCATTGAACGCCGTCCGTCCCCAAGATCGCCAGCGGTTCCGGGATGTCGATCTTCTGTACGGCACGCCGTACCGCCGATTAGGTGCGATCGTGGGACGCAGCGGACAGCGCTGGCCCGGCAGGGGAAATTGTGGTGGCGGTTACGGCGGTTCCGGTTGATAGATAGGTAAGGCTTACCTAAGCTAACCGATCATGATCCCGTCTCCCGCCGCCACCCTCGAGGCTGTCCTGCCGCCCGGCGAGGCGCCGTCCCTGTCCGTACCGCCGATCGCGGAGCCGCGTGACGTGACGACCGGATCGTCGCCGGCGGAGCTGTTACGCGGCGAGCTGCTGGCGGCCGATCCAGCGGGGCTGGCCAGCCTGGCGCGGATGGTCGAGGAGATCACGATCGCGGCGCGGGCCGGGCTGCGCCGGCGCAGCGGCCCGCTGCCGGCGCTCACCCCGGCGCAGCTCGCCCGGCAGATCGACGCCGACCTGGCCGGTGG
>JBOGDF010000299.1:0-6922 GCA_050701635.1 Micromonosporaceae bacterium
GGTGGTGGTGAGCCGGGCGTCCAGCCGCAGCCCGAGCTCGGCGAGCCAGGGCGCCCGGTCGGCCAGCCGGAGCAGCCCGACGGCGAGTGGAGCACCCAGCAGCGCCGCCGGCCCGGAGACGATCAGCGCTTCGGCCGCGGCCAGCCCGGCGAGCTGGCGCCGGCGCGCCCCGCGGGCCACCAGCAGCGCGTTCTCGTCCCGCCGCTGGTCGGTGAGCAGCCCCGCGACCAGCAGCAACGCGTACCCGGCGATCACTATCAGGAGCAGCGCGGGGATCAGCAGCGCGGAGCGGGCCACCACGGTGGAACGGGCCAGCCGGTCGGTGAGCGTGCCGATCCCGGTGGTGACGTCGAGCGTCCCGTCGCGCTCCAGCCGGGCGCTGAGGGCGTCGGCCGCGCTGCGCAGCTCGGGCAGCCGGTCGGCGGTCACCCGGGACAGGTCGGGGGTCAGCACCCAGCCGCTGGAGGCCAGGCCGCTGAAGTGCCGTACGAAGTCCGCCTCGTCGACCACCAGCGGCCCGTACGTGGCGCTGCCCGGCAACGCGCCGGTGGCCACCCCCGGCACCAGCTGCCAGTACGGGTCCTCCGGCTGTACCGGCTGCCACAGCCCGGTGACCCGTACCGCCCGAGGCTTGCCGGTACGCCGGTCGGTCAGGTCGATCTGGTCGCCGGCCTTCAGCTGCAGCTGCCGGGCCGCTGGCTCGGCGAGCGCGGTCTCCACCGGCCCGCCGCCGGAGCCGCCGCCCGAGCCGGAGCCCGAGCCGGGGCGGGGCCAGGCGCCGGAGGTGAGGCGGGCGTGGGAGGGCAGGTCGTCCAGGAAGAGCACCGAGGCGTAGAGCAGCCCGTCGGCGTCGGGCTGCGCGTCGCCGAGCCCGGATGGCAGCTGCCAGGCGGCGGCGTACCCGGCGCGGGCTGTACGTACCGGGAGCCCGTCGAGGCCGGCGCCGGCCGCCTCGTCGACGGTGGTGTCGAGTACGGCCGCCGCCTCGCCCGCCCCGGAGCCGGTGACCAGCATCGAACGCTCCCCGGCCGGGGCGGCGGCCACGGCAGCACGGGTGGCGGAGTCGAGCACCTGGCCGGCGTACAGGCCGAGGGTGGTGAGCAGCACGGTGGCCAGCAAGGTGGCGACGGCGGCCGCGGCGAGCAGGCCGCGGGCGCGGCGCGCGCGGCGGCGTACCAACCCCATCCGTTCTCCCCCCGCCCGGCAATCCTTTTCCTTTGGCATCCTGTGCGGGGTGCCCGGTTTCGCGCCAGGGTCGGCGGTGGGATTGAGACGGACTTGTGGCCGGCCTCGCCAAGGGTGTCGCAGTACGGGGTGGGAAGTCCGTAATGTCGCGAGCGGGACGCGTCGGGGGGGAGGTACGCGATGGTCGGTCGACAGCGGGCGGCTGTCACCTGGTGGGGCAACCTGCGGGGATCGGTGGCGGTGCTCGCCACCGTCTGCGCGATCTCGCTCGGGCTGCCCGCCCTGGAGCACGCGCTGCCGGATCACCGCGCCATCCCGACCGGCATCCGGGTCACCGTCGGCCACGGCGTGACCCTGCTGCCGCCGCCCGACGCGGTGCTGGACAGCGCGGAGACCTCGCCCCGCGACGGCCGGCTGGTGCTGCAGGTCTCCGGCTCCCGGTACGCCGTCACCGTCTCCCCGTACCTGGGGACGCTGCCGCAGGCGGCCGACCGGCTGCTGTCCCGGATCCGGGATCTGCCCGGCTACCAGCTGTCCGGGGCGCCGACCCCAGTGACCACCCTGGACGGCCTGGACGGGCTGGCCGGCCGGTTCAGCTCTGCCCGCCGGGACGGCTATTACACGGTGTTCGTGTCGGGCGGGCGGGTGGTCGAGGTGGTCGCACACGGCGTCGGCTTTGCCCTCTCCGGCACCCTCCAGTGGGTACGCGAAAGCGTCGCCACCGTGCGGTTCGAGGCGTACCCGTGACCGCGGAGGAGGCGACCGAGGCCGCGGTGGCGGCGCCGACCACGGAGGCGGCGGTCAAACCGCTTCCGGTAGTACGCGGCTGGCTGCTGGACCCGCGGCTGCCGGCTTTCTGGCTGGTGGTGGGCCTGATCGGGGTGGGCGGCTGGCAGATCGGCGGCCTGATCCGGCTGGCGGTGTCGGCGTACCCGCTGCCGTCGCTGGTGGCGCTCGCCCTGTTCACCCTGTACGCCATCCCGTTCATCGCCGTGGTGCGCTCCCTGGACTATCTGGAGGAGGAGCCGCCGGTGCTGTTGACGGTGGCGTTCCTGTGGGGCGGCGTGGTGGCCACCTCGCAGGCGATCCCGGCGAACGCCGCGGTACGCGACATCCTGGCCGGTCTGGTCTCGCCCCGGTTCGCCGACGTCTGGGGGCCGGCGATCTCCGCGCCGCTGGTCGAGGAGATCCTGAAACTGCTCGGGGTGGTCGCGATCGTGCTGCTGGCCCGGGTGCACATCA
Source organism: Micromonosporaceae bacterium (assembly GCA_050701635.1). Lineage (GTDB taxonomy): Bacteria > Actinomycetota > Actinomycetes > Mycobacteriales > Micromonosporaceae > WHSM01. The sequence continues at coordinate 2,428 of JBOGDF010000299.1, forward strand.
ACAGCACCCTGGACGGCTTCGTGTACGGCGCGCTGGTCGGGCTCGGCTTCCAGGTCGTCGAGAACTTCGTGTACGCCGTCAACGCCGTCGCCCATGCCGACCACGCCGGCAGTCGGGACTGGATCTCCCCGCTGCTCGGCAGCTTCGTGGCACGCGGGTTCATCGCCGGGCTGTGGAGCCACACCATGTTCACCGCCCTGGCCGGCGCCGGCGTCGGGTACGCCGTGATGCGTACCGAACGCACCCGCGCCCGCCGGTACGGCGTCGCCGTACTGGCGTTCGCCGGCGCGTGGGCGTTCCATTTCGGGTGGGACACCCCGTGGCTGGGAGACGGATTCGGGTTCGGGATCGGCGGTGTGGTGGCGGTCCTGGTGCTCAAGGGGCTGCCCGGTCTGGTGGTCGTCCTGCTGCTGGTACGCGCCGCGCTCCGACACGAGGCGGCGTACTACACCACGCTGCTTCGGCGGTCCGGGGATCTCAGGTTGATAACACCTGATGAGGTGCCGATGCTGGTGAAAGGCCGCAATCGGCTCGCCGCGCGGCGCCATGCCCGTAGCCTGCGCGGCCTGCGCGGCGCCCTCGCGGTGCACCGGCTGCAGCGCGCCCAGGCCCGGTACGCCGTCGAGCTCTCCCGCCACGTCGACGGGGCTCGGGGGTCGGGCGGCGAGGGGGTTGGCGCACGGCGTACCCACGCGTTGCGGCGGCGCGAGGTGGAAGTCCGCAACGCCCGGCAGCGGATAAATGCGCTGGGTATCGAGCTTGTAACAGCCCCTGAAGGGGCGCTGCACGGCTGGACCGGGCTGGCTTCGATCCTCTGTGGACTGTTCGGTGTGTTCTTCCCGCCGGCGCTGGCGATCTCGGCCGCGCTGGCCGCCGGAGGGCTGCTGGTGGCCCGTCACCGGCGCGAGCTGGCCGACAGCTGGCTGGTCGACGGGCTCATGATCAGCGGCATCGGCACCGGCCTGTGGCTGCTCAGTTTGTTCATCTTCGGGACCGGTGGTCGCTAACTCCACGGGCTTGACGAATCGCCTCAGATGGATATCTATGTACGGATGCCTGCGGCCGGTTTCGGTTGCAGGTCTCGTGTCGAGGCGGGCCCGATGTGCGCCGCGACGCGATAGCACCCCGGGGCGGACTCGGGTCGCTGGCGCGTACGCGCCGGTGTCGGGGCCGCTGTTACGTCCTAGGAGGACCCCTTGCTGTCAGTCCTGCGCGGGTCGCACCGCGCCCTATCCCTGGCGGCGGTGACGGCCGCGGCGATGCTGACGCTGGCGGCGCCGGCGTACGCCGACCCGGTGCACGGCGACTACGTCGGGCACGAGGCCGGCACCGAGTCGAAGGTGAAGCTCAAGAAGGGTGGCGAGAACAGCGAGCAGTCGACCAGCCTGCTGCGGCTGAAGGTCGCCGGCGGTCAGACGCTGCTGACGTACTGCATCGACATCCACACCCGGGTGCAGAAAACCCGGTACGACGAGAGCAGCTGGAGCGAGACCCAGCTCGGTGACAAGGCCAAGTACGTCAACTGGATCCTGCACCACTCCGTGCCGTTCGTGGGCGCGGAGCAGCTCGCCAAGGACGCCGGGCTGAGCGAGACCCCGTCGCGCGCCGACGCGGTGGCCGGCACCCAGGCCGCGATCTGGCACTACAGCGACGGCTACCACCTGCGGATCGGCGACAACAAGCCCGTCGTCGAGGACATCTACCAGTACCTCACCGGTGACAAGAACACCGGCATGGAGAACGAGCCGGCGCCGGCTCTGTCGCTCTCGCCGGAGCAGGTGACCGGCGAGCCCGGCAAGCTGCTCGGCCCGATCTCGGTGACCACCTCGGCCAAGACGGTCGACGTGGCGCTGGCCGACGCACCGGAGGGTGCGAAGCTGCTCGGTCCGGACAAGAAGACCGAGGTGACCACCGCCAAGGACGGCGACAAGCTGTGGGTCTCGATCCCGGCCGGCGCCGAGGACGGCACCGCCAAGGTGACCGCCGACGCCACCTCGAAGGTGTCCCCGGGACGGGTGTTCATCGCCAAGATGAAGGCGCAGAAGCTGATCCTCGCCGACTCCGAGGACGTGAAGGTGCACGACGAGGCGGAGCTTTCCTGGGCGAAGGTGCCCACCGCGGCGCCGGGCTCGAAGTCCGAGACCGTCTGCAAGCCGAACGCCGGCGTCAAGCTGACCATCACCAACGAGGGCGACGCCCCGGCGGAGTTCACCGTCACGTACGGGGACACCACCGAGACCGAGACGGTCGAGGGTGGCGAGGCCAAGTGGAAGGTGGTCCCGGTCAAGGAGGACACCGCGTACAAGATCACGGTGAAGTCCGGTGAGTACGAGAAGGTGTACGAAGGCACCCTCGACTGCCTGCCGAACGCGCCGAAGCCGACGCCGTCGGGTGGCGGTGGCGACCTGCCGAACACCGGCAACAGCGGCCTGACCACGATCCTGGGCCTCGGTGGCGCACTGCTGCTCGCCGGCATGGTCCTGCTGTTCGTGGTACGCCAGCGTCGTCGCCCCAGCGCCGACCAGGCCTGATCTGACAGCTAGTCCACAAAGCGGGCCCGGCGCGACGACGCGCCGGGCCCGCTCTGCTGTTGCGGCCGCCCCGGCGCAACCCGCCGTGAGCCGCTGCCCTCTCACTCTGGAAACCAAGATCGTGGTTTCGGGAACGATCGGGCGGGTTTGAGCGCCGTTCTGTTCCCCGGACAGCGATCTCGGGTGGGGTAAAGCGGCCGCAACGGCGTGTGGCAGGCTCGGGCCGTGACGCAGCGCAGTGTGGGGCGGTTCGTGGTGGTCGGCGCCGGCACCATGGGCGCCGGGATCGCGTACGTGGCCGCCAACGCCGGCTACTGGGTGGAGATCGTCGAGGTCGACACCGAACGGGCGCAGGCCGCGCTCGGCACCCTCGAGGACGTGTGGCAGAAGGCGGTGGCGCGCGGCAAGCTCGCCGCCGATGACGCCGCCGCCGCCCGCGCCCGGCTGTCCACTGTGGACTCGCTCGGCGCCGTCGCGGAGCGGCCGGACGTACTGGTGGAGGCGGTCCCGGAGCGGCTCGACCTGAAGCGGAGCGTGCTCGCCGAAGCGGAGGCGCTGCGGCCGGCGCTGCTCGGCAGCAACACCTCGAGTATCGCGATCGGCGAGCTCGCCGCCGGGCTGGCGGCACCCGACCGGTTCTGCGGCCTGCACTTCTTCAACCCGGTGTGGGCGATGCCGCTGCTGGAGGTGGTGGTCGGGCCACGCACCTCCGGCGAGACGCGGGAGGCGGCACTCACGGTGGCGGCCCGGCTGGGCAAGGATCCCGTGGTGGTACGCGACGCGCCCGGCTTCGCCACCTCCCGGCTCGGGGTCACCCTCGGGCTGGAGGCGATCCGGATGGTGGCCGACGGGGTGGCCAGCGCGGCCGACATCGACAAGGCGATGGTGCTCGGCTACCGGCACCCGGTCGGCCCGCTGGAGCTCACCGACATCGTCGGGCTGGACGTACGGCGCGACATCGCCCGTACCCTCGCCGCGGCGTACGGGGAGCGGTTCGCGCCGCCGCCGCTGCTGGAGCGGATGGTGGCCGAGGGCAAGCTGGGCAAGAAGTCCGGCGAGGGCTTCTACCGCTGGGTCGACGGCAAGAAGCAGGAGCCGGCACCGGAGTTGCCCGCCGGAGAGCAGCCGTGACCAGCGACGCGGACCAGTACGCAACCCTGCGGGTCGAGGAGCGCGACGACCGGTTGGTGGTGACGCTGGCGCGGCCGGAGCGGCGCAACGCGATCGACGCGGAGATGGTCGCCGAGCTGCACGAGGTGTGCGCCCGTCTGGAACGCGAGCCGAAGCTGCTGCTGCTCACCGGCGGTACGGACGGCGTGTTCGCCGGTGGCGCCGACATTGCACAGCTCCGCGAACGCGGCAAGGCCGACGCGCTGGCGGCGATCAACCAGGGGCTGTTCGCGCGGATCCTGGCGTTGCCGCTGCCCACCCTGGCCGCCGTCGACGGGCCGGCGCTGGGCGGCGGTGCCGAGCTGGCGTACGCCTGCGACCTGCGAATATGCACCGACCGGGCGTTCTTCGGGCAGCCCGAGGTACGGCTGGGGATCATCGCCGGGGCCGGCGCCACGTACCGGCTGCCGCGGCTGGTGGGCGAAGGGTTGGCCAAGGAGCTGCTGTTCACCGGGCGACGGCTCTCCGCCGGGGAAGCGCTGGCGGTACGCCTGGTCAACCGGGTCACGACGCCCGAGGAGCTGCTGGCGGCCGGCCACGAGCTGCTGGACGAGATCGCGAAGGGCTCCGGCCTGGCGCTGCGGCTGTCGAAGCTGGCGGTGGACGCTCCCGAGGGTGCTCATCCGCAGCTGGAGCTGGCGTCCCAGGCGCTGCTGTTCGAGGACGACGAGAAGCAGCGCCGGATGACCGACTTCCTGAACCGCCGCCGCTAGGGTCTGTCCTGTGGATCTTGGTCGAGCGAGACAGGTGCCAGGCGGCGATCCGGCAAGGCGGAGGTTCGCCCGGATACCGGT
>JBOGDF010000300.1:0-6900 GCA_050701635.1 Micromonosporaceae bacterium
ATGTGGATAACGGGGTATTACTTTGTGGATATCATCATCGGGTTATCCACAGAGGGCACTGGATCGTGCGGATGGCTGGGGATAGGCGGCCGGAATTCGTACCGCCGGCATATGTTGATCCGGCGCGACAACCAATCCGCAACCATTATCGCTACCCGCAACGACAATAGGGTCGGCGGCGACCGGGCACCTTTCCGGGCGCCGGTACGTGCGACTATGGTTCGATCGCTGCCGTCCGCGGGGGAGTCTGACATGACGCGCGTCGTCCGTGTGATCGCCGTACTCATGCTGCTGGCATCGGTGGCCGGCTGCGGAAGCGGCCTCAAGGCGCGCTGGTCCCAGCCGCCGCCCGCCGCCACACCTTCCGCACCTGCCACCTCACCCTCGCCATCGGTGAGTACGGACACCGTCAAGGACTGCTTCGACGGCGACTGCCTACTGTCGGTGGACCGCCCGACGGTGGTCCCGCTGCACCGCAGGTTCGGCATCAGCCGACTCGAGGTCAGCGTCAGCGACGGCTCCGCGACGATCCGGGCCAGCTTCGGCTCCGGTGGCGGCGGTGAGGCCTCCACCGGGGCCGGCAGCACCATCACCGTCGGCACCCTGGTGATCAAGGTGGTGGCCGCGGACAACGGCACCGCCCTCCTCGACTTCACCCCCTGACCGGCTAGCGGCAGCCGCCCTGACCGGCTAGCCGCAACCGTCGGGCGGGCCGAGCGACGGGTGGTCGGTGCGTACGGCCAGGGCGAGCTGCCGCAGCCCGGGGCCAGGCGGTACGCCGAGAGCCTGCATCGCCTGCTCGGCGGCGGCGTACGCGGCCAGGGCGCCGTCGCGGTCGCCGCAGCGGTAGATCGCGATGATCAGGTGCCGGCAGAAGCGTTCCCGCAGTGGATGCGCGGCGACCAGGCGGCGCAGCTCGCCGACCACGATGGTGTGCTGGCCGAGCCGCAGGTCGGCCTCGATCCGGTCCTCGGTGGCGGACAGCCGCTGCTCCTCCAGCCGGGGCGCTTCGAACTCCTGCAGCACCCGGGACTCCACATTGGACAGCGCGCAGCCTCGCCACAGGCTGAGCGCGGCCCGGAGCCCGGCGGCGGCGCCTGCGTAGTCGCGGGCGGCGAGGTCGACCCGGGCCCGCTGCACCGCCTCCGTGAACAGCGAAAGGTCGAGCTGGGAAGGCTCGACCTGGAGGAGATAGCTGGTGTCGTCGACGGTGACCAACCGCCGTCCGAGCAGTCGCCGCAGCGTGCCGGCGTGCCGGGACAGCCGGTCGGCGGCGGCCGCTGGTGGTCGGTCGCCCCAGACGCATTCGATCAGCCAGTCGGTGCGCTGCACCTGGTTGGCGCCGAGCAGCAGCGCCGCCAGCAGCGTACGTGGCTCGGCACCCGGCACGCTCGCCCCGTTATGGAGCCAGATCTCGACCGGACCAAGGATTCCGAACTGCAAGGGCGCCATCCGACAAGAAGGGGTGCTGCGGGACGGTTTGTTGCCTCACGTTGGTGTGATTAGTGAACACCATCCGGTACGCCGTGCGCTGCCCGGGGTCACGGAATCACTCTGCGTACGCGTGCCGCCTCGGGGAGGAGACGATCGATACGCCCGGATCGGCACGACGTAAGGTGTTGGCTGGACGACGGAGGGAGGCAACGATGCCGCAGCCGCAGCCGGGCGCGAGCCCTGCCACGCCGAAGGGGCTAGCCGATGTGGTCGCCGCGAGTACGGCGATCAGCGATATCGACGGCCAGGCGGGGGTGCTCTTCTACCGCGGCTACGACATCCACGACCTGGGCGGCGGGGTCTCCTTCGAGGAGTGCTCCCACCTGCTGCACCGAGGTGACCTGCCCACGGTCGCGGAGTTGGACGCGTACGAAGCGGAGCTCACCGAGGGGCGCGGGCTCGGCCCCACCGTCGAGGCGCTGCTGGAGACCGAGGTGGCGTCACGGCCGCCGATGGAGGCGCTGCGTACGCTGCTCAGCGCGCTGTCGGTCGACGACCCGGACACCGACTCCAACGAACCCGAGGCCAACGCCCGCAAGGCCGCCCGACTGGTGGCGCAGATGCCGGTGCTGGTGGCGGCGTACCACGCGCGGCGTACCGGTGGTGAGGTGCCGGCGCCGGATCCGGGGCTCGGGATCGCCGGCAACTTCCTGCTGCAGATCACCGGCCAGCGCCCCGATCCGACCGCGGTGGCGGTGTTGGACGAGTGCCTGGTGCTGCACGCCGACCACACCATGAACGCCTCGACGTTCGCCGCCCGGGTGTGCGCCGCGACGCTGTCGGACATGCACTCGGCGGTGACCGCCGCGATCGGCACGCTCAAGGGGCCGCTGCACGGCGGCGCCAACGAGCAGGTGATGAAGATGCTCACCCAGATCGACGACGCCGTCGGCGACGCCGACGCCGATGCGCGGCAGCAGGCCACCGAGGAAGACGTACGCCGCCGGCTCGACGCGGGCGAGAAGATCATGGGCTTCGGGCACCGGGTCTACCGTACGGAGGACCCCCGGGCCACCCACCTGCGCCGGATGAGCCAGTCGCTGGCCGAGCTCACCGGCGAATCCAAGTGGTACGACATGAGCGCGCACATGGAACGTACGGTCTTCGAGGTCAAGGGGCTGCGCCCCAATGTCGACTTCTACGCCGCCAGCGTCTACCACTACCTGGGCATCCCGACCGACCTGTTCACCCCGGTGTTCTCGGTCTCACGGATGAGCGGCTGGACCGCGCACGTGATCGAGCAGCACGCCGACAACCGGCTGATTCGCCCGGACAGCGAGTACATCGGGCCCGCACCCCGCAAGGTGAAGCCGCTCGCCGACCGCTGAGGGTCTGTCCGGCGCTCCGCCGACCCATAGACTGCCGATCATGTCTGTGCCAGCCGGCCCGTCCATGCCAGGCGGCCCGTCGATGCCAGCCGGCCCGCCATCGGGCCCGCCAGCCGGCCCGGTGCCGGACGCAGCGAGCCCACCGCCACGTGCCCGGCCGATGTGGTTGATCGTCCTGGTCGGAGTCCTGGCGGTCGCGCTGCTCGGCTCGGTCGCCTTCGCGACCTGGTCGGTGATCCGGTGGAGCGATCCGGCGCGTACCCCCACCGAGGCCGGCATCCCGCAGTACGCGCAGCAGGCCGTCACCGCGGCCACGGCGGCGTCGGAGCGGATCTTCTCGTACGACTACCGCACCTTCGACAACGACGTGAAACGGGGCCTGGAGGTGTGCACCGGCGGCTTCGCCGACGACTACCGCGAGCTCACCGAAGCGCTCCGCGCCCACGCCGAGCGGGAGCAGGCGATCGTGCGCGCGGAGGTGTCGGAGGCCAGCGTGGTCAAAGCCAGCCCCAAGCGAGTCGAGGTCCTGCTGTTCCTCAACCAGTACCGGCGCAACGTCAACCTCACCGGCGAGAAGGTCGACCAGAACCGGACGGTGCTCGTGATGGTGCCCGGGCCCAAGCACACCTGGCTGATCTCGGAAGCGACCGCGCTATGACCACCGACCAACCGCCGACCCCCGAATCACCCCAGCCCGGCCCGCCGCTTCCGCCGCAGTTCGGCGTCTCCGTGCCGCCGGCACGGCGTACCCCCATAGGTTTGATTGTGGTGGCGGCTCTTTTGACGTTGGGTACGTGCGCCGCTCTCGCCGTGGGTGGGCTGGTGGCGCTGTTGCCGGGTGGCGGGAGCCAGGCCGGCGCCGAGTGGCCGAGCCGTCCGGTGCAGGCGGCGGTCAAGGTCGCCAGCGACTGCGTGGCGGGCTTCCTGACGATCAGTGTGGAAACCGTGGGCGACGACCTGGACGAGGTGCTCGCCTGTTCCACCGGAGAGTTCCGGGAGCAGTACAAGGCCGGGATGCGGGAGGTGCGCGAGGCGGTCGTCAGCAACAAGGTGACCTCCACCGGTGAGGTGCTGCGCAGCGGTGTGGTCCGCGCGGAGGCCGACACCGTGGTGGTGCTGCTCGCGGTGGACGCCAAGGTGAAGAACGTGACCACACCGCGGGGCCGGCAGGCCCACTACCGGGTCCAGGTCGACATGACTCTGGTGAAGGACCGGTGGCTGGTGTCGAAGCTGGAGTTCGTGGATTAGCGGTCACGCCCGACACGCGCCGGGACCAAGATCCAACTGTTGCCCTATTTGCACCTTTAGTCTGGCCGTTAGGTGGGCGAAAGGGGCGGCGGATGCCACGGGGGCGACTGCGCAAGATGCTGCATCCTCAGGTCGGGCTGGTGGCGGCCGCGGCGGCGTCGCTGTGGCTGCCGAATCTGCCGACGCCGGTCAGCGCCGAAGACGCGCTGGTCGAGCAGGTCACTCAGCAGCTGGTACGCCGCGCTGAACAGCTCGGCGAGCGGGCCGGCGCGCGGGACGCGAGGGTGACCGTGGGACGGCGTACCGGGGACGCGTGGGCGTTCGGCACCGGGGTGGTGACCGCGCCGGCCAGGCCGCGGGCGTACCCCTTCGGATGGCTCTTCATCGCGCACCGGGAGGGCGGCGGCTGGCGGGTCGGCTTCGACGGGGAGCCCGGGTTCGCGGAGCTGGCCGCGCGGGCGCCGGTGGTCTCGGACGGGGAGCGGGAGCTGCTGACGGTACGCGGTGAGGCGGATCGGCGTACCGGGATGCGGTTGCCGTTCGGGATCGGGCAGACCTGGTCGTACACCGGCGGGCCGCACCAGATGGGCGGCAGCGTGCTCAGCTCGATCGATCTGGCCGGCGGCGACCTGAAGGTGCTGGCGGCGCGGGGCGGGCGCGCGTACACCATGTGCAAGGGCTGGATCCGGGTGCTGCACCTCGGCGGGTACGCCACCGACTATTACCACCTGTGGAACCAGGTCAAGGTCGACGGAACGCCGGTGAGTGAGGGCACGGTCCTGGGCGACGCCGGCACCGACGTCACCTGCGGCGGCGGCGCGACCGGCCGGCACCTGCACTTCTCGCTGCGCAAGGACGGGGAGTACGTGTCGATCGCCGGCCACGGCGTCGGCAAGTGGGTGATCTACAACGGCGGAGCGGCGTACGAGGGGTACGCGCTGCACGGCAGCCGGCGCGCGGACGTCGGCAACACCGTGACCAACTACGGCGCGCTGCGCGGCGACCAGGGGATCGTCGACACCGACGGCGGCGGCACTCTGCGCCGCCGCTCCGGCCCCGGCACCGACCACGACATCGTCGGCGAGCTGGCCGACGGCGCCACCGTGACCATCGTCTGCACCGCCCGCGGCACCTCGCACACCGGCCGCGGCGGCACCACGACGCTGTGGAACAAGCTCACCGACGGCAGCTGGGTCTCCCACGCGTACGTCTGGACCGGCACCGACCAGCCGCTGAAAGGCGCGTGCTGACGCCTGCCCCGGGCCTGCCGGGCCCGAAGGATTTCGCCGGCCCGAGCCGGCGACCCCGTAGACAATTGACGCGATCTTGCGCCATCATCGGCGTACGTTCGCGAACGTGCAGGTCCCCGCACGCACCACCTTCCACCCCCATGGAAAGGCAGCGGATCATGCACACCTCTCTGGTTCTACGTCGTCTTGTCGCGGTAGCGGCCGCCGGTATGGCGGTGCTGCTGCTCCCCACGTACGGACAGGCATCCGAGCCGGCCAGCACCGAGCCGGCCAGCACCGAGCCGGCCTACACCGAGCGGGCCAGCACCGAGCCGGCCAGCCTGAAAGCCGCCGTCACGGAGAAACTTCTCGGTACGGAGGCCAGCCTCGACGCCGGCGACACCCGGGTCGCGGTGACCCGCGGCGCCGGCACCGGCTGGGCGTTCGGTACGGCCGTGCTGACCGCGCCGGCGGTCGCCGGGGCGTACCCCCGAGGCTGGTTGTTCCTGGCGCAGCGGCAGCACGGTCGCTGGGCGGTGGCGTTCGAAGGTGAGCCCGGGTTCGCCGCCCTGGCCGCGGTGGCGCCGGTGCTGCGCGACTCCGAACGGCAGGCCTTTGCCAGCTCCGGTGAGGTGACGCCGAGCTACGCCAACGGCGACTACCGCACCGGGATGCGGCTGCCGTTCGCCACCGGCGTTTCGTGGTACCTGACGGGCGGCCCGCACGGCTCGCCGGTCTGGGACGCGATCGACCTGTCCGGCGGCGACCAGGTGGTACGCGCGGCGCGTGGCGGCACGGCGTACACCATGTGCCGGGGCTGGCTGCGGGTGGTGCACGACCGCGGCTACGCCACCGACTACTACCACCTGTGGAGCAACATCAACGTCAACGGTGCCGCCGTCGCGGCGGGCGCGTTCCTCGGCTACACCGGCACAGACGTCACCTGCGGCGGCTCCGCGACCGGTCGGCACGTGCACTTCGGGCTGCGGCAGAACGGCGCCGCCGTACCGATCGCCAACCACATCATCGGCAAGTGGATCCCGATCGCCGGGAGCTCGGCGTACGGCGGGTACGCGCTGCACGGCAGCACCCGGCGCAACCCGGGCACCCAGCTCTACAACTACGGCCCGCTCGGCTTCACCCAGGGCATCGTCGACACCAACGGCGGCACCACCCTGAACAAGCGCACCGGTCCGGGTACGGGCTACGCGCTCGCCGGCAGCGTCGCCGACGGCGCCACGGTCAGCATCGCGTGCTCCCGCAACGGCACGTCACATACCGGCCGCTGGGGCACCACGGCGCTGTGGAACAAGCTCACCGACGGTACGTGGGTCAGCGACGCGTACCTCGCCACCGGCTCCAACGGCCCGGTCAACGGCTGGTGCTGACCGGCCACAGGATCCGGGTTCCGGCGTCGTGGCGGCGACGCCGGAACCCGGACTCACGGTTGTCGGATCAGGCTAGGGCCTGTCCTGTGGATCTTGGTCGAGCGAGACAGGTGCCAGGCGGCTGCGAGGGTGCCGACTCCCTCGATGCCTCACGCCCGGGACTCGGCACCCTCGCCGGCAAGGCGGAGGTTCGTCCGAATACCGGTGTTGTAT
>JBOGDF010000301.1:0-6877 GCA_050701635.1 Micromonosporaceae bacterium
GACCTCGACCTCGCGGAAGAGGCCACCGCCGAGGCGTTCGCCAGCGCGCTCGCTGCGTGGCGGGCGTCGGGCGTACCCCCGAATCCGGGGGGTTGGCTGCAGACCACGGCGCGGCGCAAGGCGATCGACCGGCTGCGCCGCGGCGCGATCCACCAGCGCAAACTGGCCGAGCTGGAACACGCGCTCAGCCAGTCACCGCCGACGGTCGACTCCGCGATCCCGGACGAGCGGCTGGAGCTGATCTTCTGCTGCTGCCACCCGGCGTTCGCGGTCGAGGCGCAGGTCGCGCTCACCCTGCGGTGCGTCGCCGGGCTCACCGTGCCGGAGATCGCTCGTGCGTTCCTGGTCAACGAGCAGACCATGGCGAAGCGGTTGGTACGCGCGAAGCGCAAGGTGCGCGACGCCCGGGTGCCGCTGCGGGTACCCGACCGCGAAGAGCTGCCGCACCGGCTGCCCGCCGTACTGGCGGTGGTCTACCTGATCTTCAACGAGGGGTACGCCGCCAGCGGCGACACCGAGCTGGTGCGCGCCGACCTGTGCGCCCGCGCGATCGACCTCGGGGAGCTGCTGGCGGCGCTGATGCCGGATCAGCCCGAGGTGCTCGGCCTGCTGGCGCTGATGCTGCTGCACGAGTCCCGCCGTACCGCGCGCACCGGCCCGGACGGCGCCCTGGTGCTGCTCGCCGACCAGGACCGGACCGCATGGGACCGTACGCTGATCGGCCGCGCCAGCCGCGTGATCCAGGCCGCCTGGCGCCGCCCCGGCTGCGGCCGGTACGTGATCGAAGCGTCGATCGCCGGCGTGCACGCCTCGGCACCCCGGTACGACGACACCGACTGGCCCCACATCGTCCGGCTCTACGACCTGCTCCACCGGCTCAGCCCCAGCCCCGTGGTGGCGCTGAACCGGGCGGCCGCCATCGGGCTCGGCGAGGGGCCCGCGGCCGGGCTGGCGGCGCTCGACCCGCTGGCCGGCGAGCTCGCCGACTACCAGTACTTCCACTCCACCCGGGCCGACCTGCTGCGCCGCGCCGGCAAGGTCGAGGAGTCGCGTACGGCGTACCGCCGGGCGCTGGAGCTGGCCGGCAACCCGGCGGAACGCGCGTTCCTCACCGCCCGTCTGCAGTCAATGAGCTGACCGGCGCCTGAGCCGGGCGGCCCGGCGCCGGGAACGACATCGCCCCGGCGGGGTGTGTGCACCACCGCCGGGGCGAGTCCGTTCCGATCTGACTCCTAGAAGGTCGCTGACCAGGAGTCGATGTACCCGGTGTCGTACGCGTACGCGTCGCGTACCCGCAGCTTCCAGGTGCCGGAGGCCGCCTCCGACGAGGCGTTCACCGTGTACGTGGTGATCACGTTCGGCGCGGAGTCCCAGGCGTTGGCGTTCTTCAGCCGGTAGACCGTGCCGTCCGGTGCGATCAGGTCGATCACCAGGTCACCCCGGTAGGTGTGCTTGATGTCGACCGCCACCTTCAGCGTGGCCGGCGCGTTGCCGTCCAGGCTGCTGGTGACCGGCGAGGAGGCGGTGCCCAGGTCCGGGATCGCCACGTCCGCGGTGTTGCCGACCGTACGGCTCGGCGGGCTCGACGTCGGTGACGGGCTCGGCGAGCTGGTGGGGCTTCCGGTGGGCGAGGCGGTCGGCGAGCTGGTCGGGCTGGGCGAGCTGGTGCTGATCCCGGCCAGCTTCCAGACCGCGTACGCGATCACATCAGCGTGCGCGTCGAAGGACGTGTCGTTGATGTTGCTCGGGTACGAGTCACACGCCCGGTGGTAGCACGGGTCGTACGGTTGGCCCGCCGTACCGCCCCACTTCTCGGCCTGCGCGGCGGTCTTGCGGCCCTCCGCGCCGGAGAACGTACCGCCGACCGGGATCCCGGCGTTCTGGAACGCGGCGTGGTCGGAGCGGCCGCTGGTGGAGACCCCCTCGGTGGTGATGTTCTCGGCGGCGAAGCCCGCCTCCAGGGTGGACCGGATCGTGCCGCCGTTCGGGTCGTCGTTGTAGACGAAGTACGCCGGGTTCGGCGACGCGATCATGTCGAAGTTGACGTACCCCTTGAGCTTCGCCTTCTCGGTGCTGGACAGGTTGGCCACGTAGTGCTTGGAGCCGATCAGCCCCAGCTCCTCCGCGCCCCACCAGCCGAAACGTACCGACTTGCTGCCCGAGGCGTTGCTGGCGGCGTACCGCAGCGCCACCTCGAGTACGCCGGCCGTGCCGGAACCGTTGTCGTTGATCCCGGGACCGGCGGTGACGCTGTCCAGGTGGCCGCCGATCATGATGACCTGGTTCGGGTCACCGCGGCCGGGTAGGTCCGCGATCAGGTTGTAGCCGGACTTGCCGTTGTACTGGAACTCCTGCACCTGCGTGGTGAACCCGGCGGCGTCCAGCTTGCCCTTCACGTAGTCCAGCGACGCCTTGAACCCGGTGGTGCCGTGCGCCCGGGTGGCGCCGTTGGCGTCGCCGATCTTCTGCAGCTCGTTGGCGTGCGCCTTCAGGTTGGCCAGCTCGATGTCCGGGATCGGCGCGCCGGCCGGCGGCTGGGACGGGGAACCGGTCGGTGACGGGCCACCGGTCGGGCTGGGTGCGCCGGTCGGGCTGGGCGAACCGGTGCCCGGCGTGCAGGTCGGCTCACCGGACAGCGCCGGTACGCTCACCGCGTTCCACGCCTTCTTCACCGCGTCGTACTCGGCGCAGGAGCCGGCGTACAGCTCCTTCGCGGCTTCCAGAGTCGCCTTGCGGGCCAGCTTGTAGTCCCAGCCGCTGACCTTGCGCAGCAGCGCGTGATACCAGATCAGCCCGGCCTTCTCGATCCCGATGCCGCTGACGGCGCTGCCGTCACAGGTCGGGCTGGCCGGCTTGCCGTTGCCCGGGTTGGAGCCCTCCGAGGCCAGGTAGAACCAGTGGTTCGCAGGGCCGGCCGCGGCGTGCTCGGAGGTCGGCAGGCTGGTCGACCAGCAGTTCGGGTGCCCGGAGATCTTCGCCGGCTCGTACATGTACCGGATCGGGCCGCGGCCCACCAGGTTGACCTCTTCACCCACCTCGTAGTCCGGCGGGTCGTTCGGGTTGTTCGCGAAGTGCTCCACCTGGGCGCCCAGGATGTCGGAGTTGGCCTCGTTCAGCCCGCCGGTCTGGTTGCTGCGGCCCGGGGTGTGGCAGAACACGCCGTGCCCCAGCTCGTGCGCCACCACGTCCAGCGAGTTGACCTGACGCTGCCCGTCCTGCGACTTGCCGTACGTGGTCTCGTCGTTGCGGGCGTCGTCGCCGGACGCGCAGGAGTAGTACGCGTTGACGTCGTTGAGGCCGACGTACATCGGCGCTGTGCGGCCGGCACCGTCGATGCCGTTGCGGTTGAACTTCTGCTTCAGGTAGTCCCAGGTCTTCGCACCGGCGTACTGGGTGTCGACCGCCGCGGTCGCCAGGTCGGTGCCGGAGCCGCCGCCCCAGACGTTGTCGGAGTCGGTGTAGACCCGCTTGGTGCCGTCGTTGCCGGTGAACATCCCGCCCCGGCCGGCGTCGCGCAGCTCGTACGTGCCGTTCGCCGACGTGGTGTCGAGGGTGACATCGCCGTTGTAGTAGCCCTTGCCGTCGGCGCCGCCCACCTCGTCCCAGGACTCGATGTACTTGCCGCTGATCGCGTCCACGTACACGTGGGCGCGGCTCGGGCCGTGGTGGCTGCGTCCGCTGACGACCACCTCCCAGACCAGCCGGTCCACCCCGTACGCGGAGTGCACCCCGAGCTTCGGCGTGCCGGCCCGGCCGCCGTTCACCTCGGCGTAGCGGCGGGCGTACCCGACGGCGCGCGTCGCCGCGGTGCCGGCCGCGACGTGAGCCTTGGTGTTGAGCGCGCCGATCCGCCGGGAGCCGTGCGAGCTGGTGGACAGCACTGTGCCGTACTCGTCGGTGACCACCACCAGGTCGCCGCCGACGAACATCGGCAGCCCCTTGTGGGTGCGGGTGTAGCTGACGTAGTTGACGCCCTTGCCGGTGACAGAAACCTTGTTCCGCTGGTACGTGTCGTCGGCGTTGTCGTCGTACTCGGCCTTCACCAGGGTCTCGGCCGACGCGACCGCCGACCTGGCCTGCTGTTCCAGCGTCGGTGCGTCCGCGGAGCCGGTGTACGCGGTGGTGACCAGCGCGATCGCCGCCACGGCCGCCGTCCCCAGCGCGATGGTGCGCCGGGTACCGCCCAGCGCGTGCCGGGTACTGCCCAGCGCGGCTTTCAGGCGCGCAGGGCTACGTCGATGTTTCACGGAGCCTCCCCAGGTTCCCCACCCGCCCCGGCAGAGAGGGGGCGGCGTGGTGTCGTGAGGAGACATCCTTACGGCAAGTCACCTAACGCCGCATGATGCGAGCCTTAAGAGTGGATCAACCCGTGCCCCGGCTTGTTACCGTCGCGCTTCCACCCGCTGCTTGGAGGCACCGTTGCCCGCTTTCTTGGTACGCGCCACGACCGCCCTGTCCGCCCTCGCCGCCGCTCTGGTAGCCGCCACCCTGCTGTACGCCTCCCCGGCGTACGCGATCGCCAACGGCGAAGACGTCGCCGACGGGCAGTACACGTTCTCGGCGGCGCTGTCGATGCCGAAGATCACCCGTCCGGACGGCAGCACGTACGCCAGCGCCTGCTCCGGTGCCCTGATCGCTCCACAGTGGATCGTCTCGGCCGGGCACTGCTTCCACGACGGGGCGCGCAACCGGATCAGCGGCTCCCCGCGCTACCAGATCACCGTCACCGTCGGGCAGGCCACGCTGTCGGGCACCACCGGGCAGCGGGCCGACGTGGTGTGGATCGAGCAGTCGCCCGACACCGACCTGGCGGTCGCCAAGCTGGCCACCCCGGTCACCGGCATCGCGCCGCTCGCGCTCGCCGACTCCGCGCCCGCCAAGGGTGCGGTGGTACGCCTGGTCGGCTGGGGATCGCGCGACGGGGTCGCCGACCTGACCCACCGCCCGGACCGGATGCAGACCGGCCAGTTCACGGTGGTACGCGTCGCCCGCCACGAGCTGTACCTCACCGGCTACCTGCCGTACGAGAACACCAGCGCCTGCCCGTACGACTCCGGCGCACCGTACTTTGTGGAGTCCGCCGACGGCCCGCGCCTGGTCGCCACCGAGATCACCGGCCCCACCTGCCCCCACAGCCGCAACGAGAAGACCGCCCGGATCGACGCGATCGCCACCTGGATCCGAGGCCACATCAGCGGATAGCGGCTCAGCCGATGTTGCGTACTACCAGGATCGCGATGTCGTCGCGGGGGGCGTCGCTGGAGAAGGCCATCACGGCGGAGCGGATCCGGGCGGCGATCACCTGAGCGGGGTGACCGGAGAGCGGGCGCAGCTCGCGGCGGAGCCGGGTCAGGCCGTACAGGTCGTCGCCGCGGCGGCGCTCGGTGACGCCGTCGGTGAAGAACACCAGCGCGTCGCCGGGGGCGAGCGTGACGTCGGCGGCGTGCAGCTCGATCTCGTCCAGCAGCCCGACCGCGGTGCCGTTGGCGCCGACCTGTTCGACGCCGCCGTCGGCGCGTACCAGCATCGGCCGCTCGTGGCCGGCCAGCACGAGGTCGACCTGCAGATCGTGCCCCTTCTGGGCGACCAGCGCGGCGGCCAGGGTGGCGTACCGGCCGTCGGTGTCCTGCTCGATCAGGGTGCGGTTGAGCAGCTCCACGGCGCGGGGAAGCGGGCGTCCGTCGCGGACCAGGACCCGGATCACGTCGCGTACCAGTCCGGTGAGCGCGGCGGCCTGCGCGCCCTTGCCGCACACGTCGCCGATCGCGGCCAGCCACTGCTTCGGCGCCACCTCGACCACGTCGTAGAAGTCGCCGCCGACGTCCGTACCGGTGGAGGCCGGTACGTACTCCGAGCCGAATTCGATCCCGGCGGCGGTGGGCAGCGCGGACGGCAGCAGGGCGCGCTGGAACGCCTGCGCGATCTCCTTGCGCTCGGCGTGGATCCGGGAGTTGTCGATCGCCAGCGACGCCCGGCGGCACACGTCCTCGATCACCGCTACGTCGTCGGCGCCGTGCAGCCGGTCCGGCGGCCGGCCCACCGACAGCGTGCCGAGTACGTTGCCGCGCGCCGACAGCGGCACCACGATCCCCTCCAGCGGGCGGGGCAGCGCGACTGGGCTCTGGGTCAGCATCGCCTCCCGGAGCCGGGCCGCCACCTCGGTGTTCGCCAGCCCGCCGAGCTGCCGGTTGAGCCCGGTGACCTGCACTTCGTCGGCGTGGATGCTGGTCGCCAGCCGCAGGTCGCCCCACTCGTCGGCGACGTGTACGGCGCACCACTCGCCCAGTCTCGGCACCACGATCTGCGGCACCAGCGCCAGCGTCAGCTCCACGTCGAGGGACTGCGCCAGCAGCTCGCTGGCCTCGGCGAGGAACGTCAGCCAGCTCCGCCGCCGCAGGTCGTCCTCGCGGAGCCGGTCGGCCTCCACGGTGATCGCCATCCGCTCCGAGGACAGCCGCGCCAGGCGTTCCCACTCCGGGGACGGCGTGACGTCCTTGGCGGCGTACAGGGTGAGGGTGGCCGAGAGCGGGCGGGTCACCGGCAGCGACACCGCCAGCACCGCGGTCACCACCCCCGGTACGTCACCGGTGGTGCCGTAGTTGGCCAGCCGCTGCTCGCCCCGGCCGTCGCCGCGGTCCAGCCACACCGACCCGCCGGTCGCCCCGGTGACCTCGCACAGCCGCAGCAGCAGCTCGGAGATCAGCTGCGGCAGCTGCAGCCGCTGCCGTACGTCGTCCGGTACGTGCACCAGCCACACCAGCGACTCCGGCGTCACCAGGCTGGCTTCCCCGCCGAGCGCCTCGGCGCCGAGCGCCTCGCCGCCCACCGAGGCGGGCGCCGGCTCGGGCCGGCCGGGCAGCGGCAGCGGCGTCTCCAC
>JBOGDF010000302.1:0-6873 GCA_050701635.1 Micromonosporaceae bacterium
CGAGCATGCCGGCGGCCACCTCGGCCACGTACGGGGAGCGCGGGGTGATCTCGCCGTCGGTGTCGGCGATCAGGTCGGCGGCGTCGAGCTCGTCCACGCCGGGGCCGAGCAAGCGCCGGGTGGCGGGCCGCCCCAGCAGCCCGAGCGCGGCCATCGCGGTCCGCGCCGGGCGGGTCAGGTCGGCGAGCGCTTCGGCGACGGCGTACGCCACCTGCAGGTCGGTGCCGCCCGAGCGTGATGCGTCGACGGCCTCGGCGGCGTCGGTGTCGGCGCGCTCGGGCGAGGTCGGTTCGCGCTGGGTGGCGGCGTGCTTGGCCAGGGATTCGAGCGCGAGCGGGATGCCGCCGGCGCGGCGTACCACCGTGGCGACGCCGGCCGGGCCCAGGCTGGGGGCGGCGCGGCGTACCAGCTCGGTGGCGGCGGCGTCGTCCAGCGGCGGCACCGGGAGCCAGCCGCGGGCGATGCTGCGGAGCCGGCGTACCGCCTCGGCGGGCAGCGGGTGGGGAGTACGCAGAGCGACCAGAACCCGGCAGTGCTCGGCGATCCCCGGCAAGGCACCTACGGTGAGCGGATCGGCCCACTGCAGGTCGTCGATGACGAGCAGTCCGCCGCGTACCCGGGAACGCACCGCCTCGGTCAACAGGGCGGGATCGGTGACCGGAAGGCGTGCCCTGACCGCCCGGGTGAGCGCCAGCGCCGGATTAGTGCGTAAGATCGCGAGGCCACCACCGGTGAACACCGGGCCGCGGTACGCCGCGGCGATACGGCGTAACGCCGTGGTCAGTCCCGCACCTGGTACGCCGGTGAGCACCACCAAACCTGGTTCCTTGAGCGTGGTAGCGACGCCGGTGACGATGTCGGCGGAGCTGGGCGTACGGGAGGGGTCGCTGGGGGTGACCTGACCGGTCGCCTCCGCTGCGCGGCTCGTCGCCGTGGCGTCTGGCTCGCTACCAGGCGCTTTGCGCATTCGAGACCTCCCCCGCGAGGTGGCACAAATCTGGGATCCTGCGCTGGAAGGATATTCGTAGTGTGGTTGCTGTTGGGGCCGGACATGGCACCCGACACGGATAGATACAGGAGGACACAGGTCCGATGAGCGACTTGACAGACACCACGGTCGACGAGCCTACCGGTGGCTACGACGACGACTTCGACGTAAACGGCGACGGCGTCGTGGACGAGGTGACCACGGTGGAGTACACCGACGGCACCCAGGCCGCGGTGGTCGACACCGACCACGACGGCGACGCCGAGATGGTCGGCAGCGACGCCAACCGTGACGGCGTCATCGACACGCTGGACACCGACGAGAACAACGACGGCAAGCTGGACACCTCGTACGTCGACAGTGACCAGGACGGCACGATCGACACGATGTACTCCGACACCGACGGTGACGGCAACGCCGACACCATCGGGGTGGACAGCAACGAGGACGGCGTGATCGACGCTCTCGGCACCGACTCCGACGGCGACGGCCGGGTCGACACCGTGGTGGCCGACACCAACGCCGACGGCCGCGCCGACAGCACGGTCGTGGACCGTGACGAGGACGGTCGTGCCGAGGTGATCCTCACCGACAGCGACGGCGACGGCACGCAGGAGACCGTTGTGTACGGCACGGACCACGGCGGCAACCCGTACACCACGGGCTGATAAGCAATGGGACCTGGTCCTCTGAGTGCTCGTGTGGCCGGCCTCTGCATGGAGGTCGGCCACCGGCTCGGTGGAGCCACCCAGGCCGCGGTCATGGACGTACGGCGGCGGCTCGGTGAGCCGTTACGGGTGGCGATCGCTGGGCGCTTGAAGTCAGGCAAGTCGACTCTGGTCAACTCGCTGATCGGCAAGCGGGTGGCGCAGACCGAGGTCGGTGAGTGCACCCGGCTGGTCACCCAGTTCCGGTACGGCACCGCCGACCGGGTCGACGTGGTCAAGCGGGACGGTTCGCGGGTCAGTCTGCCGCTGGACGAATCCGGCATGGTGCCGCAGCGGCTGAACGTACCGCGCAACGAGATCGGTTACATCGACTGCACACTGACCAGCGACCGGCTGCGGGACCTCACCGTGGTCGACACGCCGGGTCTGTCATCGACCAACTCGCCGATCAGCGAGGAAGCGAAGAAGTTCCTGTTCGACGACGACCTCGATCAGGATTCGCAGAACGCGCTGTCCGGCGCCGAGGCGATCATCTACGTGTTCACGCAGTCCGTACGGGCCGACGACCTGGAGGCGCTGGAGGCGTTCCGGTCGATCTCGGCGCGGCTGTCGAGCAACCCGATCAACTCGTTGGCGCTGTTCAACAAGGTGGACAAGCTCGCCGGCGGCGGTGACCCGTGGCCGGTCGCCGGACCACTGGCCAAGCAGCAGGCACAGGTGCTGCGCCGGGCGGTCTCCGACGTGGTCCCGGTGATCGGTCTGCTGGCCGAGACCAGCGAGGCCGGCCGGTTGACCGCGGCGGACTGTGAGGCGCTGCGGGCGCTGGCGAAGCTGTCGGAGGGCGAGCGCGCCGTACTGATGGCCTCCGCCGACCTGTTCGCCAACCGCGAGTGCGCGGTCTCGCAGGAGCAGCGCAAGCGGCTGCTGCGGCTGCTCGACCTGTACGGCATCGGCTTCGCGGTCGCGGCGCTGGTCGCCGAACCCCAGCTCGCCACCGGTGACCTGGTACGCAAGCTGTTCCTCGCGTCGGGCTTCCCGCGGCTGCGGGAGACCCTCGACCAGGCGTTCCGGTGGCGTACCGACGCCATCAAGGCCGGCTGGGGGCTGTCCACCCTGGAGAAGGTCGCCGGCCATGCCGAGCGGCCGGCGGACCGGGAGTTGCTACGGGACGCGATCGAGCGGGTGGTGCAGCAGCCCGAGTACCACCGGCTGAAGCTTCTCGAGGTGGCGCAGCTGGTCAGTGCCGGCAGCGTCGACCTTCCCGAGCAGATGGAGGTTGAGCTGACCCGGCTCGCCCTCTCCCACGACCCGGGCTGGATTCTGGACATGGCGGGAGCCCCCGTTCCGCAGCTGGCGCAGGCGGCGCTGGACGCCGCGACCCGGTGGCGCGCATTCGCCGTCGCGGGCGCCAGCCCTGCCCAGGCGAGAATCGCGCACGTCGCCCACCGCGGCTTCTACCTGCTCTCCCAGCGGGTACGGGCCGAGGCCACACGTTAACTGAGCACGCCCACCCCGTACCGATCCCAATCCGTGACAGATAAACAGGAGCGCCGATGACGACCAGCAGCCTCCGTATCATCGCCGTGGGCATCGCCCTGATATTCGCGGTGTTGACCGGGCTCTTTACCGGTATGGCGGGTGGTCCGGTATGCACCACCAGCGACCAGCCTTCCGAACAGGCTCCTGGTCAGAACCAGGAAGACGCCTCACCCGGGACCGGGCGCCGTGGCGGCGCCCCCGGTCAGGGCGCCTCGCCGGGCGGCGAGGAGCAGCCGGGCGAAGGCGAGCAGCCGGGTGGCAACCCGGAGCAGCCGGGCCCCGGTGGCGGCATCCCGGGCAATCCGGACGAGACCTCCACCGCGGACGTCAACCCTGAGGGGGCGCGTGCGGTGCCGCTCACGGTGACGGCGGAGACCAGCTGCGAGAGCGGGTTCTCGGTGCCGGCGGCGCTGGTCGGCTTCTTCGGCGTACTGCTGGGGGCCGGCGCGGTGGCGGGGCTGTTCATGGTGCTGGGGCGCCGGGAGCCTGGCCCGCGGGCGGTGCCGGCGGTGGTGCCGACCGCACCGGACAACGGCTCGGCCGGCCGGGAGCAGATTCAGGGCGAACGCTCCACGCTGGTGCAGACCTGCATCTACGTACGGGACCGCGCCACCAGCAAGGCGCTGGCGGACCGGCTCGGGTGGGCGCTGCAGGAAGTGGGCGTAGCCACCGTGGTGCCGACCGGCGCCCGGTTCGATCCGGCGCACCACGAGGCGGGAGGTTCCGCCGCCGCCACGGACCCGTCCCAGGTGGGTACGGTCGCCGCGGTGGAAGTGCCGGGTTACATCGATCGCGGTGTGGTGCTACGGGCCCCTGTGGTTACCGTGTACCGACAGGACGGAAAGTGACGGCGGCGTACGGCGCCACCAGTCCAGGGAAGGTGCGAGCATGAGCGCGCCCGCGAAGCAGGCCGGCATCACCGTCTCCCAGCTGGAGAAGCTGATGCGGGGCGGCGTCGACAACGCGATGGCGCAGCTGCGCCGGGTCGACCCCGACGCGGCCTCGGACATGGACATGATGCGCCGCCGGGAGCAGACCCGCCCGACGATCGTGGTGGTCGGCGAGACCAAGCGGGGCAAGAGTTCGCTGACCAACGCGTTGGTGGGGGTACCGAACCTGTCGCCGGTGGACGCCGCGGTGGCCACCAGCTCGTACCTGGAGTTCGTGCACTCCACCGAGCACGGTGCCCGCGCGTACGTGCCGGGGCGGGAGGATCCGGTGCAGCTGCGTACCGAGGACATCCGCGACTGGGGTACGGTGCTCGGCTCCATGCCGGAGGGCGTACGGCCGCCCCGGCGGATCGAGATCCGGCACTCCGCTCCCCTGCTGCAGTACGTCAATCTGGTGGACACGCCCGGGGTCGGCGGGCTGGATTCGCTGCACGCCGAGGTGGCGATGGACGCGGTGGAACGCGCCACCGCACTGCTGTTCGTGGTGGACGCCTCCTCGCCGTTCTCCCGCCCGGAGATGAACTTCCTGGTGGAGGCGAGCAAGAAGGTCAACCTGGTGTTGTTCGCGCTGACCAAGACCGACGCGTACCCGGGTTGGCGCACCATCCTGGACGACGACGTCTCGCTGTTGCAGGCGCACGCGCCACGGTTCGGGTCGGCGCCGTTCTACCCGGTGTCGTCGCGGCTGGCCGAGATGGCGATGCGGATGCCGAAGGAGGCCGCCGCGGAGCTGGTCAAGGAGTCGCGGGTCGCCGACCTGCAGCACGCGTTGATCAAGCTGGCGTCCCGGGGGCACCTGCTGAACTCCGCCAACGTGCTCCGGTCGATCCGTAGCGAGTTCGTACGGCTGGACCTGCAGGCGATGGAGGGGATGAAGGCGGCGGACCCGGATCCGGCGCAGGCGGCCCGGTTGAAGGAGGAGCGCGCCAAGGTCAACTCCCGGAAGCGCTCGGAGTCCAAGCAGTGGTCGCTGGCGCTGAACACGGAGACCAACCGGGCCAAGGTGGAGGCCACGGGGCGGCTGCGTACGTACTTCTCGAAGCTGCAGGAGCAGTTCCTCAACACGGTCGAGAAGTCCAGCGGCGGTGATCTGAAGAAGCTGCCGTACGACGTGGACCGGGCGCTGCACGCACTGTCCGTACGGATGTCCGCGGAGCTGGAGTACCGCTTCCGGGTGATCGGTCAGCGCATCCTGGCGCAGGTGTTCACCCCGCAGGAGCTGCAGTTCGTACTGCGCCGGCTGAACGCTCAGCTGCGGGTCGCGATGCAGGCCAAGCCGCGGCGGGAAGCCGGTGGCGACACCTCGATGATCGTGATGTCCAGCGCCGGTACGGTCATGATGGGCACCAACGTGGCACGGATGGCCGCCGGTGGCGCGGCGGCCGGGCTGCTCGGTACCGCGGCGATGACCGCCGGTCTCGGGCTGGGCCTGGCGGCGGCCGCGTTCATGATCTACAAGCGCAAGGTGCAGAACGACCGCAACCAGGCGCGGCAGTGGCTGCGGGAGGTGATGAACGAGTCCCGGGCGACGCTGCAGGACGAGATCATGCACCGGTTCACCGACTTGCAGTATTCGCTTACGCTCGCACTCGACGACGCGATCGAACGCCGTCTCAAGCACCTCGACGGGCAGATCGCGTCGATCGACCAGGCGATGGCGGAAGACAAGGCAACCCGGATGAAGCACAAGGCCACGCTCACCAAGGAGCGGGAGGCGCTGAAGGCACGGATTACCAAGATTGACGAGGTCCTAGTCAAGGCGCGCGGCATCGTCCCGGTGCCGCCACCCTCGGACAAGGAGACGTAGGAACAGGCCATGGAGAACGACGAGCCAGCTGAGTGGCCCGGGCAGGGATACTCCGACGAGGACGCGGGCGCCGATCTCGGTGCCACCGCTGACCATGACCTGACCGACGCCGGCCTGGGCGACCCCGACCTGGGGGCCGACTCCGATCTCGGGGCCGACTCCGATCTCGGGTACGGCGACGAGTCATCCGAGCCGGACGCCGCCGGTGACGACGCCTTCGACACCGCGGGGTACGACCTCGACGCGGACGGCGAGGCGGACACCGCACTGGGCCCGGACGCGGAGTTGACCGATGACCCGGTGGACGAGCCGGGCTACCCGGACGCGGATGGCGGTGACGCGCTGATCGGCACCGACCCGGACACCGATCCGCTGGCCGACGACGAGTCCTGGAACAGTGACCCGTTCCCGGGCTCGCTCGACCTGGATCAGCCTCCGGAGCCGGTGGACGGCATGCCGTGGAGTGATCCCGACCTGTTGGGCGACCCGGGCAGCGAGCCGCTGGGCGATCCCGGTGCCGGCTTCGGCGGCACGCCGCCGGTCTCGGACCTGTACGCGTACGACGGGATGCCGGCGCCCGCCGGCGTCGGTGGCGACGCGTGGGGCACCCTGGGCGGGTCCGAGGACCCGGCCACCAGCTCGCTGGCACGGTTCTGGTCGCCTGGGGCCTGACCACCTAGCCTCGTCCCTGATCGACACGTCAACAGGCCACGACCTCATGGCGAGGTCGTGGCCTGTTGCTGCATGCGTGAGGCGGTGTTGCCGGCGCGGGTCGGCTACTTGAGCGCGAAGATCATCAGGATCGCGAACAGCAGCACCAGGACGACCGCCACTACCGACGTGATGATCATGACAGACTTCTCACCACCGGGCTTGGCCGGCGGCGGCGGGCTCGACGACATCGCGACCGCCATCGGGGGT
>JBOGDF010000303.1:0-6834 GCA_050701635.1 Micromonosporaceae bacterium
GCCCGCCCCCGCGACGGGCGACCCGCGGATTGGGACGGTACTTACCGGCGGTAATGAAGCCGGTTAGGCTCGGCTTCCGGCGGTAGCCAGACGGCGGCCGCCGTACCGGAGGTGGTGCCGATGAGCCACACCCTGGAGCCGGCGTTACGGGTCGGCGCCGGCGAGCCGGTGCTGCTGCTGCACCCGTTCTCGCTGTCGCACCACGTGTGGCGTACCGTCGCCGACCGGCTCGCGGACCGCTGCGACGTACTGGCGCCGACCCTGCCGGGGCACTGCGGCGGGCCCCGGCTGCACGCCCGGCAGGTCAGCGTCGCGGCGATCGCCGACGGCGTGGAGACGATCCTCGACGACGCCGGCTGGGAGACCTGCCACGTCGTCGGCAACTCGCTCGGGGGCTGGGTCGGCTTCGAGCTCGCCCGCCGCGGCCGCGCCCGTACGGTGACCGCGATCGCGCCCGCCGGTGGGTGGCGGCGCTTCTCGTACGCCGAGCTGCTGATCGGTACGAAGTTCCTGGCGCTCTACCCGATGCTGGTGATCGGCGCCGCGTGCGGGCTCCGACGCTGGCTGCGGCCGGTGATCAAGCTGATGCTGCGGCAGGTCAGCCACGACGTCGCGGCGGTGTCCCGGGCCGATGCCGACCACGTCTTCCTGGCGTCCACCCGGTGCCCGTGCTACCTGCCGATGATCTGGGCCGGGCTGCGCGACGGCGGCATCACCGGGCTGGACCAGGTGCGCTGCCCGGTCCGGCTGGTCTTCACCGACTCCGACCGGCTGATCCCGCAGCGGCGGTACGCGCCGAGGTTCACGACGGCGTTCCCCGACGTGGACCCGGTGATCCTGCGCGGTGTGGGGCACGTACCGATGTTGGAGGCGCCGGAGCTGGTCGCGGACGCGATCCGGGAGCACCTCGACCGCCACAGCGCCTCGCGCGCCGCCTGAGCCCGCCGCCTGAGCCGCTGTGGCTGGCCGCTGCTAGGGAGCCAGCTCCTCGAGCGGGACCTGCGGGTCGGTGAGCCGCTCGACGTCGACCGCCGTACCGCCGAAGCCGGCGCGTACCAGCCGCTGGATCGGGTCGGTCACGTCCCACACGTTGGCGTTCATCCCGGCCACCACCCGGCCGTCCGCCAGCCAGAACGCGACGAACTCCCGCGCCGCCGGGTCGCCCCGGAACACCACGCGGTCGTACCCGCCCGGCTCGGCGTAGCCGGAGTACTCCATGCCGAGGTCGTACTGGTCGGAGAAGAAGTACGGCACCCGGTCGTACGGCTCCTCCGCACCCAGCATCGAACCGGCGGCCGCCTTGCCGCCGTTGAGCGCGTTCGCCCAGTGCTCCACCCGGATCCGTTTCCCGATCATCGGGTGGTACGAGCTCGCCACGTCGCCGCACGCCCAGATCGCCGGATCGGAGGTACGCAGCCGCTCGTCGGTCACCACGCCGTCGTCCACCTCGAGCCCCGCCACGTCGGCCAGCTCCACCGCCGGCGTGATCCCGATCCCGGCCAGCACCAGGTCGGCGGGGAGCTGTTCGCCGTCGGAAAGGCGTACCCCCGAGACCTGGCCCGCGTCACCGGTGATCTCCGCGACGCTCTCCCCGAACCGGAAGTCGACGCCGTGCTCGGTGTGCAGGTCGGCGTACACCCGGGCCACCTCGTCGCCCAGCACCCGGCGCAACGGCAGGCTATCCAGCTCCACCACGGTCACCGCGGCGCCGTGCTCGCGGGCCGCCGCCGCGGCCTCCATCCCGATCCAGCCGGCGCCGACCACCACCACCCGGGCCCCGGCGGTGAACCCGCGCTTCAGCTCGTCGGACTCGTCGAGCGTGCGCAGGTAGCGCACCCCGTGCAGCTCGGCTCCGGGCACCCGGAGGGTACGCACCCGGGAGCCGGTGGCGAGCAGCAGCTTGTCGTACCGCAGCGACTCGCCGCCCTCCACGGTGACGGTGCGCGCCGACGGCTCCAGCCAGGTGGCCCGTACGCCGAGCCGCAGCTCGATGGAGTGCTCGGCATACCACTTCTCGTCGTGCACGAACGCCTTCTCGCGCGGTTCCTTGCCGAGCAGATAGCCCTTCGACAACGGCGGCCGCTCGTACGGCGGCTCGCCCTCCTCACCGAGCAGCACCAGCTCGCCGTCGAAGCCTTGCTCCCGCAGTGTCTCGGCCGCCATGGCGCCCGCCAGGCTGGCGCCCACGATCACGATGCGCTCCATCACCACAGGGTCCCCCAGCGGTACGCGCGACTCAACCGGAACCGCGGGATCGGCCAGCGCGTTACCGGGTGAGGCGGCGGTGCCAGGCGACGGCGGACGCGTCGGTCAGGCAGGCCACCTGGTCGATCACCACCCGCAGCCGCGCCGGGTCGTCGGGGGCGTCGCGCCACAGCTGGCCGAACACCGGGTCCAGCCCGTCGGGGGCGCGCAGCGTCAGCTGATGCACCAGCTCCCGCAGTACGTCGCGCTGGTGGGCGTACCGGGTTTCGGCGCCGGGGCGCAGCATCACGTACCGCAGCGCCACACCCTTGAGCAGCGCGCAGCGGGCGCGGGTCTGCCGCGGCACCACCAGGTCGGCGGTGTAACGGATCAGCGGGGCGTCGCCGTGCCGGTCGCGGGTGGCGTTCACGGCGGCGCTGACGAACCGTCCGATCAGGACACTCGCGGCCCGCTTCAGCGTCACCTGCGCGGCGTGGCTCCCGTCGTACGCCGTCAGCGGCGCCAGCAGCGGGTCGGCCCGCACCTCGTCCAGCAGACTGGCCAGCTCCTCCGGCGACTCGTCGGAGTACGTGGCGGCCACCTGCGCCGCGAGCTGCGCCCGCTCGTCGGGGTCGGCCAGCCGGCCCAACCTGATGTGGCCCGCGTGCACCCCGTCCTCCACATCGTGCACCGAGTACGCCACGTCGTCGGCCCAGTCCATCACCTGCGCCTCCAGGCAACGCCGGCCCGCGGGCGCTCCGTCGCGGAACCAGTCGAAGACGGGCGCGTCGTCGGCGTACACCCCAAATTTGCGTTGTCCCTCCCGCCGCGGCCAGGGGTACTTGCAGGCGGCGTCGAGCACCGCGCGGGTGAGGTTCAGGCCGGCGCTGCGGCCGGCGGGATCGTCCACTTTGGCCTCCAGCCGGCTGAGCACCCGCAGCGTCTGCGCGTTGCCCTCGAAGCCGCCGCAGCCGGTCGCCAGCTCATCGAGTACGTCCTCGCCGTTGTGACCGAACGGTGGGTGCCCCAGATCGTGCGCCAGCCCCGCGGTGTCCACGATGTCGGCGTCGCAGCCGAGCCGGGCGCCGATCTCGCGCGCGATCTGGGCGACCTCCAGGGAGTGCGTCAGCCGGGTACGCGGGAAGTCGTCCTCGCCCGCGGTGTGCACCTGGGTCTTGGCGGCGAGCCGGCGGAACGCAGCGCAGTGCAGCACCCGCGCGAGATCGCGTACGAACGGGCTGCGCCCCTCGCCGCCGGGCAGCGAGCGCACCGGCTTCGCCGGCTCGGCCACCCGGCGGGCACGGTCGGCGGCGGCGTACCGGCCCGGGCCGGGCTGTGGATCAGCGGTCATCGCTGCTGAGCGTAGTCGGCGGGTACGACGCACCCGACCCCGAGATCTGGTAGGCCGCCCCGGTCGCTCGGGCCCGGAAACCGATCGCTCGGATCCCCCGTTCGAGTGATGTCTGGCTGTGCAGGGAGATCGCAGGCCACGAACGGACGGCAGCTGGCGCCACGACAGATCCCGATATTGTCGGGCGATCCCTGTCAGGCACATCGCAAGGTCCGTGACGTGATCCAGCCGTGGCGACACGGACCGTGACGGTGCACGTCGAGACCTGACAGATACCTCGGAATCGGCTCCGTGGCCCTTTACAGTGGGTCTGCAGCCCGGACGGTGACCCCGTACGGGCAAGGGGGGGACATGAACCAGCCACGCAAGGTCACCGATGCCCGGCGGAGACGGCCCTTACCGCGGCCGCAGCGCTGGGCGCTGGACGTGGCCGCGCCCGGCGAGCTGCATACCTGGCACGACCCGGCGGCACGCCTGGTCGCGGTGCTGCGGGGGCTCGCCGAGCTGCTGCCGCGGGAGTATCAGCAACCGATCACCTGGTGGACGGCCGGCGACGGCGAAGCGCCATGGGCCGACGCGGACGCCGTCACCAAGATCATGGAACGCCAACGTACCCACGACACCGAGGATGACCAGCCGGCGCCCGGCGCTCGGGGCGTCGTCCAGGGGTGGTTGGGCGAGGACCGTGACGCCCCGCTGGTCGACGTGCTGTGGAGCGCCGGCGTCAGCGACCGGCTGTTCAGCTGCACCGTACGGTTCAACCCGCGCGGCGGCGCCCGCTCGCTGTCCCGGCACCAGCCGGAGTGGCTGATCAGTCTGCTGCGTACCGCGGTGGAGTCCGCGGGCGCGACCGTGGGCCGGATCGTCACCTCCAGCTGGCTGAAGGAGGACGAGCGCCGGATGGGGTGGGGCGTGCCGCTGGACCGCATGATTCCGTTCTGGCTCGGCGAGGTGACCTACCTGTCACGCGCCATCGACCCCGACACGCTGCCGGATTCGCTGATCGCCCACCCGGGTCGCCACGGCACGGTGGTGGCGCTGGCCGACCTTTCCGCCACGGTGACCGGCCGCACCGACGTGATCGACGAAGCGCTGACCCTGCGCCCGTACCTAGCGACCCCCTGAGCCCTAACGGCTGTCGCTGGTGTCGGCGGTGACCGCGGCGCGGCCTGCTTCCAGGCGGGCCACCGGGATCCGGAACGGCGAGCACGACACGTAGTCGAGGCCGACCTCGTGGAAGAAGTGCACCGAGTCCGGGTCTCCCCCGTGCTCGCCGCACACCCCGAGCTTGAGCCCCGGCCGCGCCGCGCGACCCTCCTCGGCGGCGATGCGTACCAGCCGGCCGACGCCCTCGACGTCGATCGACTCGAACGGCGAGATCCCGAAGATCCCCTTCTCCAGGTACGCCGAGAAGAACGCCGCCTCCACGTCGTCGCGCGAGAAGCCCCAGCCCATCTGGGTCAGGTCGTTGGTGCCGAACGAGAAGAACTCCGCCGCCTCGGCGATCTGACCGGCGGTCAGCGCCGCCCGCGGCACCTCGATCATGGTGCCGATCAGCGCGTGGATGTCCACCCCGGACGCCGCCTTCACCTCGGCCAGGATCTGCTCCGCGTCGGTACGGATCGCCTCCAGCTCCTGCACCGCGCCCACCAGCGGGATCATGATCTCGGGATGCGGGTCCAGGCCGCGCTGACGGCACTCCACCGCCGCCTCCGCGATCGCCTTGACCTGCATCTTGAACAGCCCCGGCGTCACCAACCCCAGCCGTACGCCGCGCAGCCCCAGCATCGGGTTCTGCTCGTGCAGCTTGTGGACCGCCTGCAGCAGCCGCAGCTCGTTCTCGTGCTTCTCGCCACGGGACTCGGCGAGCGCGACGCGTACCGACAGCTCGGTGATGTCGGGCAGGAACTCGTGCAGCGGCGGGTCCAGCAGCCGGATGGTCACCGGCAGCCCGTCCATCGCGGTGAAGATCCCGATGAAGTCCTCGCGCTGCAACGGTTCGAGCGCGTCGAGCGCGTGCTGCCTTTCATCCTCGTGCTCAGCCAGGATCAGCTTCTCCACCAGCTGCTTGCGGTCGCCGAGGAACATGTGCTCGGTACGGCACAGCCCGATCCCCTGGCCGCCGTACCGGCGGGCGCGCTCGGCGTCCTCGGGGGTATCGGCGTTGGCGCGTACCTTCAGCGTCCGGGTTTCATCGGCGTGGCTCATCAGCCGGTGTACGGCCTTGACCAGCTCGTCGTCGCTGGTCTGCGGGTCGAGCCGGCCCTCGAAGTACTCCACCACCGGAGACGCCACCACCGGCACCTCGCCGACGTAGACCTCGCCGCTGGAGCCGTCGATCGAGATCACGTCACCCTCTTCGACGATCACGCCGCTGGCCGAGGTGAACCGGCGCCGCTTGGTGTCGACCTCCAGCTCCTCCGCGCCGCAGACGCAGGTCTTGCCCATGCCGCGCGCCACCACGGCGGCGTGGCTGGTCTTGCCGCCCCGGCTGGTCAGGATCCCCTCGGCGGCGATCATGCCGTTCAGGTCGTCGGGGTTGGTCTCCCGGCGGATCAGGATCACCTTCTCGCCCGACCGGGACCACTTCACCGCGGTGTACGAGTCGAACACCGCCTTGCCCACCGCGGCCCCCGGCGAGGCGTTCATACCCTTGGTGATCCGCTGCTTCTTCGCGCTCTCGTCGAACCTCGGGAACATCAGCTGCGACAGCTGCGCCCCCGTCACCCGCTGCAGCGCCTCGTCGAGGTCGACCACGCCTTCGTCCACCAGCTGCGTGGCGATCACGAACGCCGCGGCCGCCGTACGCTTCCCGACCCGGGTCTGCAGCATCCACAGCTTGCCGCGCTCGATGGTGAACTCGATGTCGCACAGGTCCCGGTAGTGGCCCTCCAGGGTGGCCATGATCTCCAGGAACTGGTCGTAGCTGGCCTTGTCGAGCTGCTCCAGCTCCTGCAGCGGCACGGTGTTGCGGATGCCGGCGACCACGTCCTCGCCCTGCGCGTTCTGCAGGTAGTCGCCGTAGATGCCCTGCTGGCCGGAGCCGGGGTCGCGGGTGAACGCGACGCCCGTACCGGAGTCCATGCCGAGGTTGCCGAAGACCATGCTGCAGATGTTGACCGCCGTACCCAGGTCGGTCGGGATCCGCTCCTGGCGGCGGTAGAGGATCGCCCGCTCGGAGTTCCAGGAGTCGAACACGGCGTGGATCGCCAGGTCCATCTGGTCCCGCGGATCCTGCGGGAAGTCGCGCTCCGCGCGGTCGGCGACGATCCCTTTGAACGTCTCGACCAGCCCCTGCA
>JBOGDF010000304.1:0-6821 GCA_050701635.1 Micromonosporaceae bacterium
GGCACCCGGGTGCGGGTGGCCCGTCCGGTCTCGGCCAGGGACACACCTGGCAGCCCGGCGCCCCCGCCGAGGCAGGCCAGCGGCCGGCCGAGCCGGCGCAGGCCAGCTGGACGCCACCGGGGTGGGGCGGGCCGCCGCAGGGCTACCCGCAGCAGGGCGCCCCGCAACAGGGAGCGGAGCCGGTGTCGCCGGCCGCAGCCTGGGCACCCGCCGCCGGCCCACCGCCAGGACAGCCTCCCGCGCAGGGACAGGGCGGCGGCCTGTACGGCACGCCACAGTCCCCACCGTCCGGCCCCCCGCCGGGCCAGCCGCCGCAGCAGTGGGCCCCGCCCGACCACCAGCAGGCCCAGGGCTACCCGCCACCGGGCTACCCGCAGGGCCCACCCGGAGCGCCCGGTCAGCCCGGCCCCGGTCCAGCGCCAGGTCACGGTGGTATGCCAGGCCAGCCCGGCATACCAGGGCAACCCGGAGCGCCGGGTCAGCCCGGGCCGCCGGGTCAGCCCGGACATGGTCAGCCCGGACCAGGGCAGCCTGGACCTGGGCAGCCTGGACCTGGGCAGCCTGGACCTGGGCAGCCTGGACCTGGGCAGGCGTACCAGCCGCCGGGTTACCCGCCACAGCAGGGCGGCTACCCGCCTGGCTACCCGCCGCAGGGTGCCCCGGTGTCGGGCGGTCCGACATCGGGCGGTCCCGTGTCGGGCGCTCCGGTCTCGGGCGACCCCACCTCCGGCCCGCCGGCCGGCTACCCCGGGCAGACCAACCACCCGTACGGCGGTGCCGGGCAGCCGACCAACCCGTACCGGGGCTACCGGGACGACCAGCTACCGCAGGGCCAAGGCACCACGTACGGCCAGGGGGTACGCGAGCCGTCCGAGTCGCCGCAGGGCCCCAGCGGTCAGCCGCCGGTCGACCCGGACCGCCACCGAGGCGGCCAAGCCGTTACCGACCCGCCCGCCGGCTCGGCTGACCGGGCCGGCCGTGGAGGCAAGGGCGGAGGGCTGGCCGCGATGGTGGTCGGTGGGGTGCTGTTGATCCTGATCGCGGCGGGCATCGGCATCTGGCTGTTCGCCCCGGACGTGGTCACCGGGCTCTTCGACTAACGCCCGCGTCGACTAGCGCCGGGCCACCGGCAGCGAGGCAGCCATGCGGCGTACCACCTCGGTGAGGTGTGCCGGCGCGGTCGCCAGATTCAACCGTACGAAGCCGTCGTACCCGGTGCCGAAGTTCGGCCCGGACACCAGCGCCACCTTCCCGTACGCCAGGAAATGCTCCGCCGGATCGCCGGCCAGGCCGAGCCCCCGGCAGTCCAGCCAGGTCAGGTACGTCGCCTGCGGCGGCTGGTAGCCCACCTCGGGCAGCGACTCGGGGAGGAGCTTGCCGAGCAGGGCCCGATTCGCGTCCAGCCCGGTCAGCAGCGACTCCAGCCACGGGCCGCCGTCGCGGAATGCCGCCTCCGACGCGAACACCCCGAACAGGCTGGCGGCGTACGAGATCTCCTCCGGGATCCGCTGTACGTCCCGCCAGCCTTCGGGGCCGGCCACCAGCAGCGCCGCCTTCAGCCCGGCGAGGTTCCACGCCTTGGACGCCGAGACCGCGGTCACCGCGCGCTGCGCCGCCGGCACCGGCAGCGACCCGAACGGGACGTGCCGCACCCCGGGGTACGTCAGCGGGGCGTGGATCTCGTCGGCGATCACCCGTACCCCGTACCGGTCCGCCAGCGCCGCGACGGCGAGCAGCTCGTCCCGGCTGAACGCGAGCCCGGTCGGGTTGTGCGGGTTGCACAGCAGGTAGACCGCGGCCCCGGCGGCGAAGTCCCGCTCCAGCCGCTCCAGGTCCAGCCCGTAGCCGTCGCCAGAAAGCCGCAGCGGGCTCTGCACCAGCCGCCGCCCGATCCGCTCCAGCCAGAAGAAGAACGGGGGGTACGCCGGCGTGTTCACCACGATCGACGCGCCCGGCTCGGTGATCAGCGTCAGCACCTCCACGATGCCGCGCATCACGTCCGGCATCAGCATCATCCGGGCCGGGTCGGGGCTCCAGCCGTACCGCTCGGCGGCGAAGGACGCGAACGCCTCCGGCAGCTCCCCGAGCGCGGCGTAGCCGGTGTCGCCACGCCGCACGGCCGCCACCAGCGCCGAGGCGATCGGCGGCGCCAGGTCGGTGTCCATCTCCGCCACCCAGGCCGGCAGCACCTCTTCGGGGTGGTGGCGCCACTTCAGGCTGCGCCGCTGCCGGAGCTCCTCCAGGGGGTACGCCGTTAAGGGGTCACTCATGGTCCTCATCCTTACACCGGTACGCCGTGCCGGACAGCCGGGTAATCTCCGCGGCATGGAGCGCTTCACGCGGGATCTGCTGTGGCAGCGGGCGACCGGGGTCGGGGTCGAGCACGCGCTGGTCGACGACAGCGCGGGGCTGCGCGCCCGGGGCACGATGGTGGCCGGCGAGCCGCGGGCGTACACCCTGCGCTACAGCCTGGCCACCGACGACCGGTGGGGCACCCGCCAGCTGGAGGTGGAGACCGAGGGCGCGGGTTGGCGCCGCCGGGTCCGGCTGACCCTGGAGGGCGAGGGCTGGAAGGTCACCACGAACGAACAGGGCGACCCGCGGATGGCGCTGCCCGGCACCGAGGCGCCGGAGCAGCTCTCCGGCGCGATCGACGTCGACCTGGGCTTCTCGCCGCTGTTCAACACCCTCCCGGTACGCCGCCGCGACCTGCTGGCGAAGCCGGCCGGCACCGCGGAGACGTACCTGATGGTGTTCATCACGGTGCCGGAGCTGGTGGTGACGCCGAACGAACAGACCTACACCGTGCTCGGCGAGGGCCGGATCCGCTACCAGAGCGGCACGTTCTCCGCGGAGCTCGAGTTCGACTCCGACGGCTACGTACGCCACTACCCCGGCCTCGCCACCCGCCCCTAGCGAGGCCCACCCCACGATCATGGCGCCCTTCATGTGGTCATGACTGCATGAAGGGCCCCATGATCTTGAAGGGGCGCTAGGGCGTGTTTAGAAAGTGGACGGGCCTGTTGCTGTTGATCACAGATCGGTGTTGGCGGCGTGTCGTGGATCGGTGAATGGCGAGGTCTCCGGTAGATGAGTCATCGACCAAGAAGACCATCAGTCCGGAGACCTCGTGGACACGATACCGGCGACTGCCCGGGCGGACCTGACCGACGAGCAGTGGGCAGTGTGGGAGCCGTTGCTGCCCAAGGGCAAGAAGCCTGGGCGCCCGCCGAAGTGGACCAGGCGGCGGCTCATCGACGGGATCCGGTGGCGGGCCAGGACCGGGGCGCCGTGGCGGGACGTGCCCGGCACGCTATGGGTCGTGGCAGTCGGTGTATGGCCTGTTCCGCCGCTGGCAGCGCGACGGGACGTGGAAGCAGGTTTTGGCCGGCCTGCAGGCCCGCGCGGACGCGGCCGGGCTGATCACCTGGGACGTCAGTGTGGACTCCACGATCGCCCGGGCGCACCAGCACGCGGCCGGCGCCCGCAAAAAGGGGATCTTCAGGCCGAGCCGCCCGGTGGGGTTGATCTCGAGCCGGCAGACCACGCGCTCGGGCGCTCTCGCGGCGGGCTGACCACCAAGCTGCATCTGGCCACCGAGCAGGGGCAGAAGCCGTTGTCGGTCGTGCTCACCGCCGGGCAGCGCGGGGACAGCCCGCAGTTCACCGCCGTGCTGGACGGCATCCGGGTGACCCGCGCCGGCACGGGGCGGCCCCGCACCCGGCCCGACCGGGTGCTCGCTGACAAGGCGTACAGCTCGAAGGCCAACCGCGCCCACCTGCGCCGGCGGGGCATCAAGGCCACCATCCCGATCAAGGAGGACCAGGCGGCCAACCGGCGCAAGAAGGGACCCAAGGGCGGCCGGCCCCCGACGTTCGACCCGCACATCTACAAGCAGCGGCACGCCGTCGAATGCGGCATCAACCGGCTCAAACGCCACCGAGCCGTGGCCACCCGCCACGACAAACTCGCCGTCCGCTACGAAGCCACCGTCACCATCGCCGCGATCAACGAGTGGCTCCTACCGGACTTATGAAACACGCCCTAGTAGCTGGCATCGTGGCTAGGACGCCGGCTCGGGGGTGCCGTTGGGCCAGATGCACGGCGAGGACGACCGGATCCAGAGGTTGCTGCCATCGAACCCGGTGCCGAGGATGATCCGGTAGCCGTCCGAGTCGGTGTACTTCAACCACCAATGTGGACCGTCTTTGTAAAACTCGATCTTGCGGTAGCCACGGTCTTCCCAGTAAGTCTGGAGAGTGTCGAAGTGCCGCGGGTAGTCCTCACTGGCAAGGCCCGCGATCGCGTAGTCGTACTCGACAATCACACGGCCCCGAGGCCCGCCGTCGGTGGGGTCGTCGCAAGGGAGCCCATCCGCTTGTTGCGGATCCTCGATCATGGCCGCAGCGGGGAGCTGGGCGATCGCCTCCTTCAGCAGCGCTTCCACGCGCTCGGAGGCTTCCGCGACAGTCTCGGTCGGTTGCATACCCGCTCCCCTTCCCGCACAGCCCACCAGCATCACCATCGGCACCACCAACCCCACTACCAGGACCCGCCAACCGTCGCGGCGACGACGCTCCTGACGTGCGACCACCACGCGCGTCATCGTGCTGCCGTTGCCGCCAGACGTGGGCACGATCCCGTCAACTCTGGTTCTCGTGGTCGGCATCGCGGCTAGGACACCGGCTCGGGGGTGCCGTTGGGCCAGACGCACGGCGAGGAGGAGCGGATCCAGAGGTTGCTGCCATCGAACCCGGTGCCGAGGATGATCCGATAGCCGTCCGAGTCGGTGTACTTCAACCACCAATGTGGACCGTCTTTGTAAAACTCGATCTTGCGGTAGCCACGGTCTTCCCAGTAAGTCTGGAGAGTGTCGAAGTGCCGCGGGTAGTCCTCACTGGCAAGGCCCGCGATCGCGTAGTCGTACTCGACAATCACACGGCCCCGAGGCCCGCCGTCGGTGGGGTCGTCGCAAGGGAGCCCATCCGCTTGTTGCGGATCCTCGATCATGGCCGCAGCGGGGAGCTGGGCGATCGCCTCCTTCAGTAGCGCTTCCACACGTTCGGAGGCTTCCGCGACAGTCTCGGTCGGTTGCATACCCGCTCCCCTTCCCGTACAGCCCACCAGCATCACCATCGGCACCACCAGCACCGCGACCACACGCCAGCAGCCGGCACGGCGAACACGCTCCCGCAAGTCGGTCGCCACGTCGTTCACCGTGGTGCTGTCGGGGCCGGACGCGGTGACGGGGCCGGGGTCGGCCCGTCAGGTGGGGTGGTGGGTGTGTAGCCCGGCACCCGGTCGTAGTTGCCGGTGATGATCCCCGCCATGCCGTCACGCGCCTTCTCGTCTTCCCAGTACCTGGAGTGGGTGCCCGTCTCGTCGTCGGGGTTGCCGGGGCCGCTGTCGAAGGGGTGTCCTCCGAAGTCCTGGTCGGAGGGGTCGGTGCCGAACCACACGTCGGGCACCCGTCTGATGATGTCGTGCTCGGCGCGGGTGGCCCACACGTGGTCGGGTGAGACGCCACCCAGCTCGTATGCGCGGTCGACGCCGACGCCGGGGCTGCCGACGAAGACCAGCTCGTCGGCGTTGACGCCGTCCGGGCGGCCGTCGTGGTTGACGTCCCCGCTTGCGGCGTAGCCGATCACGGTGGCGCCGTAGCTGTGCCCGATGACGGTGTTGTGTGACGGCGCTCCCTCGTGGGTGGCGCGCAGCCCGTCCTGGAAACGGCGCAGGTCGTCGGTGGCCGCCTCGGCGTAGTGCTCCGCGGGTGAGTTGACGAACGGATCGTCCGGTGCGTCGTAGCCCAGCCACATGATCACCGCGGTGTCCTCATCCGGGGCTGCGCGACCGGCGTCCAGAGCCATCTTGTCGGCGTACTCGACCTGGCCGTTGACGTTGCCGAGGTCGTTGCCGGTGCCGGGGACGAAGGTGGCGACGTGGTCGGCGGTGTCGGGGTTGCCGATCGCGATGATCGCGCGGCCGTCGGAGTCGTCGACACCGTCGTGCCCCCGGTCCTCGACGGTGCCCGGCTCGAAACCGATCAGGTAGGCGCGGGGCTTGGTCGGCGCGTCGTAGAGCCGACCCTCGATCGCCTTGATGCCGCGGAGGTTCTTGTCGAGCACCTCCCGCTCCCGCATCAGGCGGGCGGCCTCCCGCGCCGCCCGTGTAGCCGCGCTGGAGTCGCCGTCCCGCATGATCGTCTCCAGCTCCTCCAACCGCGCCCGCACCTTCCGCCTGCGGGCTTCGGCCTTGTCACGCTCGCGGGCCAGGCGCACCCGGTTGGCCTGGTCCCGGTACATCACCGGTACGCCGTCGAGCCGGCCGATCCTGTCCGGGTGACGGTGGATGAGGTACTGCTGCTCGGCGGGAGAAAGCCCGTCCCACCACGCGTTGACCTTCTTCGGGTCGGTGCCCGGTGCGGGGAGGTCCCCCTCGGGGACATACCCGTTGCCCTGGGTCTTCGGGTCGTAACCCGGCACCAGCTTCGCCAGCCGCTTCGCCGCCGCCTGGTCAGCCTTGTGCGCTCTCTGGACGGCGTCGTCGATGGCGTCGAGCACCTCCATCATCCGGGACTGGACCACCTTGGTCCGCTCCTTGTCCAAGGCGGGACCGGTGTAGGTGACCTCGGTGCCGTCCTCGCTGACCGTGGCCGGGACCAGCTTCGCCTCGTCGAGGGCATCGAGCAGCGCGCCCCGGGCCTTTCCCAGGTCGTCGGCAAGAGCGGTCAGCTCGGTGTCGATCGCGATCAGCGGGGCCTGCGTCGCGTCGACCTCCCCGGCGAGGCTCCGGAGCCGCCCAGTGGCCGCGTCGCAGGCGTC
>JBOGDF010000305.1:0-6800 GCA_050701635.1 Micromonosporaceae bacterium
CCCCAGCAACGCCTCAGCGCGATCGATCTCCGCCTGCCCCAACACAGCAGGCAGACTGGCCAGCGGCGTCATCGGCTCGTCATCGCCAGCCCTCGCAGCGATCCGCGCCAAGAGCGGGCCGTAGTTGATCATGGAACACATCATGTCCGACCCTTTCCGAGAAGAGCGACCCCACGAGGTGCCACCCGGATCTGCCGCGGACAGCGGATGCCGCGCCGTTCCGATCACGAGAGGTGCGCAACATGGA
This sequence comes from Micromonosporaceae bacterium, assembly GCA_050701635.1. Lineage (GTDB taxonomy): Bacteria > Actinomycetota > Actinomycetes > Mycobacteriales > Micromonosporaceae > WHSM01. Next base: position 248 of record JBOGDF010000305.1, read on the forward strand.
TGACAAACAGGCCCAAGAATCCGGATTCACCCGATCGCGCGCGACCAGGACAACCAGGGTCGGTTCCCGATGAGCGAGCTCTACGAGTCGAAGCCAGGGCCGAGGACACGTCCACGACCGCGAGACGAGCAGGACAACCTCTACGGCGACGGGTGGAGTGCCCACCGAACACCCAACGGCTGCATGCTTCGCTGGTTGACCAACCACCCCGAAGCCCACTTCGTGAGCGCGGAGGCCACGGCTGCGATCACCGACGCTGATTTCGAGCAGCTTCGACAAGATCCCGACGCCTCTCTGGCAATCATCCGGAAGTACGAACCTGAGTCAGTGGTCGAGTAGCCACTCCCGCCACCCGAAGCGGGACTTGGACTGTCGCAGCTGCTATGCGGTTAGCTGTGCAGCTCAGCGAGGAAGCGTTCGGTGAGCGGCACCGCGGTCTCAGAGCTGGACCCGCCGTTGAGTACGAGCACGGCGAACGCGGTGTCGCCCTGCCAGCCGATGAACCAGGCGTGGCTGCGCGGCGGGTTGTCGCTGCCGTACTCGGCGGTGCCGGTCTTGCCGTAGACCGGGCCACCGGGCGCGTCGGCGAGCGCGGTCGCGGTGCCTTCGGTGACCACGGCGCGCATCAGCGACCGCAGCGTCTGTACGTGGCCGGGATCGAGCTTCTCGCCGGGTCGCTCGGGCTCAGTCGCGGGGTCGAGGATCAACCGGGGCTGCTGCCACCGCCCGTTCGCCACCGCCCCGGCGACACCGGCCATCGCCAGTGGACTGACGGTCACCTCGCCCTGCCCGAACGCGGCCGCCGCCCGGTCCGCCGGTTCGACGGTCTTCGGTACGGCGCCGGTGTGCGCGTCGACGCCGAGCCGCCAGTCGGTGCCGAGCCCGACCAGCGTGCCAGCCTCGGTCAGCCCGGAGTCGCCGAGCTGCGGGGCGAGGGAGACGAACGTGGTGTTGCAGGAGCGGGCGAACGCGGTACGGAACGGCACATCCCCGAGCGCGAAGCCGTGGTCGTTGCGGAACCGGCGACCCTCCACTGTGGCGTATTTCGGGCACGGCACGGTCTTGTCGGCGGTCACGCCGCGCTCCAGCAGGGCGAGGCTGGAGACCACCTTGAACGTCGAGCCGGGCGGCACTGTCGCCTCGAACGCGAGGTTCTCCGTACCGCCGTCGGGTCCGTTTGCCACCGCGAGGATCGCGCCGTCGGAGACCCGTAGCGCGACCAGGGCGGCCTTCCGCTTCTCGGTCGCGAGTGCGGCGTCGGCGGCCCGCTGCACCCGCGGGTCCAGCGTCAGCCGCAGCGACCGACCCTGCTTCGGATCGGCCTCGAACAGGCTCGCCCCGTCGCCGTCGGAGCCATCGGAACCATCGGCCGGCTCCGCCACCACCGTGACCCCCGGTACGCCGACCAGGCGCTGGTCGTACCTCCGCTGCAGGCCGGAAAGGCCGGCGATGTCGCCGACCTGGTACCGGCCCGGCGCGGCGTCCATGACCTCCTTCGTTACCGGGCCAGCGGTGCCGAGCAGCGCCCGGGCGAACTGCCGGGACGGCGCCAACGGCAGCTTCCCCTCCCGGAACACGGTGCCGGCCAGCGGCTGCAGTCGCGACTTCACCGCCAGGTAGTCCTCACGCCGCAACGTCACCACGTCGACGAAATCGGTCGGCTTCGCCGCGGCGATCCGCTTCGGCAGATCCGAGGTGTCGATCTTGAGGACGCGGCCCAGGTCAGCGGCGAGCCGGTCGGCATCCTCCACCCACTGCGGGTGTACGCCGACGTACACCACCGGCCGCGTGGTGACGATCGGCTTACCGGCGCGGTCGGTGATCGGCCCCCGCGGCGCCGGCGTACGCCGCAGCACCAACCGGTTTCCGCCGGCCAGCCCCGGGTGCACCACCGCGGCCGACCAGTCGACCCGCCAGCCGTTCTCGGACATCACCAACGGTACGGCGGTGCGGTAGCGCCAGGTCGCCCCGTCGACCACCGGCCACGCCACCTCCACACTGCCGGTGGCCCGGCCCTCAGACTCGGTGACCTTCCCGGCGACCAGCTTCGGCGGCCGTTCGGCGAGATCCCCCGCGACCCGGCGGTACGCCGTTGCCACCTCCTCGCCCGACTGGCCCTGATACCTCGCCGCCGCCAGCTTGTTGGCCCGCCAGTGCCGCAGGAACTCCTCCAACGCATCGCCCGGACCCGGCTCAGACGTACACGCCGCCGCCCCCAATGCCAGCACCAGTACGGCCACCAGACCGCCCGCCACCCGACGCGCTCCGCCCATCACTCCACTCCTGTTCCCGTGCCTGGCGAACAGCCTTCCCGCCACCGGGGACAGGAACCGCCTCAAACGTCTCGCCGACGCCACCATGCACTAGGCCCCTGGAGGGCTGCAACGGTCATGGCTGCCGCCGTGGGATCCTGCAGCCAGTCGACCGGCCATCCGATCTCCCATCGCGGCCATCATGGCCAATGGTCTGGTGGTCGCGGCCACGAATCGGGCTGTCCAGTGTTGCTTGCGCCCGCGAGCCAGTGCGGGGCCGAGGGCGGCCATGACGGCCACCAATCCAGAGAGTGGTCGGACCCACAAGGTGATCTCCGAGATGAGGGCATCCGTAGGGCTACCCGAAAAAGCTCGGCGTTCTCGGCAGCCACTCCTCGGATCCGGGTGTGACGAATCAGCGGCCGCCGACGCTATTACACCTGTGGGGCCTGGGGAGATGAACGAGGCGGTCACGGCCGCCCGCGAGGGATCCGAAGCGTCCTTCCGTACCCTCTACCGGGCCGTTCAGCCACGCCTGCTGCGATACCTGAGGACCCTCGTCGGCCAGGACGCCGAGGACGTCGCGTCGGAAGCGTGGCTGCAGATCGCCCGGGACATCCGCGGCTTCCGCGGCGACTTCGACGACTTCCGGGGCTGGAGCACCACCGTGGCCCGCAACCGCGCGCTGGACCACGTACGGAAGGTACGCCGCCGCCCCGCCGACGCGGTGCCGAACGAGGAGCTGCACGACCTCGCCGCCGCCGACGACCCCGCCGCCACGGCGCTCGAGGGCGCCGCCAGCGGTACGGCACTGCGGCTGATCGCGCAGCTGCCCCGGGACCAGGCCGAGGCGATCCTGCTCCGGGTGGTGATCGGGCTCGACGCGAAGGCCGCCGGCAAGGTGCTCGGGAAGCGCGCCGGCGCCGTACGCACCGCCGCCTACCGGGGGCTGAAGCGGCTCGCCAAGCTGCTCGAGGAGCGTCCACCACCGTCGATCCCGCGCCAGCATCGCGGCGGCGGCTCCCCGGGTGTGACACGCAACCGACGTACGGCGCTGAAGGAATTGAGATGAGCAGCCAGAGAACACGGTTCGACCGCCGTACCGCCGAGCTCCTGATGAGCGGCGGCACCGCCACGAACCCGCAGACCCGCCGGCTCGCCGCGCTGTTGGACGCGGCGGCCGGTGGGTTGGGTTCCGGCGGGGCGGGTCGTACCGGCTCGACCGTTGCCGGGGCTGCTGGGACGACCGCCGCCGGGGGTGGCGTGCCAGCAGCTCCGGGGGCGGTGGCAGGCGAGATGGCGGCACTGGCCGCGTACCGGGCGGCTCATCGCCACGCCACTCCTCACCCTCGGAGAGAATCTGTGATCGGCAAGTACCTCACCCTCAAGGTCGCCCTCGGCGTCGCCACCGCACTCACCGCGGGCGGCGTGGCGGTAGCCGCCGGCAGCGGCGCGCTGCCGGACACCGCCGCCGACCAGGCCGGCGCGCACCGGGAAGCGGTGGGCGGCGCCACCGCGTCGCACGGCAAGGCCGGCTCGCCGTCACCGTCCCTGACCGGCCTGTGCACGGCGTACGGGAACGTGTCCACCAAGTCCAAGGGCAAGGCGCTGGACAGCCCGGCGTTCAGTGCGCTGGTGACCGCCGCCGGCGGCAAGGACAAGGTCCCGGGCTACTGCGACGAACTGCTCGCCGGCAAGGACAAGGGCAACGACGACGCCCCCGCGGGCGGCGCCTCGGCCCACCCGACCGGCGCACCCGGCGACAAACCTGGTGGCCCCGGCGACCACCCGACCGGGCCCCCCACCGAGCGGCCCACGCACTGATCCCAGGACTCCGGGCGGGCGGCCCTCCCCCGCTCCGCCGCCCGCCCGGTGCACCGAATGTCCGACCGGCTGCGTCCCGCCCGCGGCCGGTCGGTCCGTGTCCGGCGGGTACCCGGGACCGTACGGCGCCATCGGCCGAATCACACGCTCCGCGCGCGCGATACCCGCAGATCAGGGTAGTGTTGCGCTGGGCGGTCGAAAGATTGTGTACGTGGTTTGCCTGGCCCGCCCGCGGCAAGTCCGCGAGCGTGCTGCTGTTCTCGTCAGGGGATGGTGCGGTACCGCTACAAACCGGCCCAAGATCCGCAACCGGCGGATCGCACCGATCCGTACCCACGGATCGGGGATTTAGATCTCTGACAAGGGAGACAGCAAGTGGCACAGGGAACCGTCAAGTGGTTCAACGCCGACAAGGGTTTCGGCTTCATCACGCAGGATGACGGCGGCGCCGACATCTTCGTGCACTTCTCCGCGATCCAGTCCAACGGGTTCCGCACCCTGGACGAAAACCAGCGCGTCGAGTTCGACGTAGTGCAGGGCCCGAAGGGCCCGCAGGCGGAGTCCGTTCGCACTCTCTGAGCGGATCGACAGGAGCCCCTCACCCGTACGGGTGGGGGGCTTCGCCGTATCGGCTACTTTACGACTTGGTGCTCGATAGCCACCGGGCTGCGCCGGACCCGTTCGCCGACCAGCGGCGTTGTCGGTTCACCCGGATACAACACCGGTATCCGGGCAAAACTCCGCCTTGCCGGACCAGCGAACGGGCCTCGGCTCGCTCCGGCGCTATCGAGCACCAAGTCGTAAGTTCGTGCCACGTAGCCGACAGCCGATGAATTCTTGCCGTACCCCGGGTCTATACAGGTAACAGGTGACGGAGGTCACCGAGACCCCAGGAGGCGAGAACGATGAAGACCACGATCCTGATCGACGCGAAGGCCGAAGCCCTGTTCGTGTCCGACCTGCAGCCCTCGCAGCAGCCGTCGACGGCCGCCGTGGAGTCCGCGATCAGCCGCAGCATCCGTACCTTCGGTTCCCGAGGCTGCGCCGCCCGGGTCGCCCAGGAGTACGGCGAGCACCCCGAGATCGCGGTGGCTCGGATGCGGTGGGCCCGCACCTGCGTGGCATGCACCGCCAGCCCGGCCGCCCAGCACCTGCCCACCGCGGCCTGATCATGGGTACGGCGTACGGACCTCACGCCCCGGCAGGTCGAACGGCCTGTGCGGCAGCGTCTGGTACCAGTACGCCACCGACGACCAGTCGTCGGACCGCTTGTTCGCGTGGCCGTGTTCGATGGTCACCCGGACGGATGACGTGAACGTGATCGGGTCCTCGATATGAAAGCGGTAGAGCGAGATTTCGCCGCTCCAGTTCTCTCCCCCGGGCAGGGTGATCCCGTGGTACGGCGCCGAGTAGCTCTGAGTCGGACACCAGGCGGTGTTGAAGTAGTCCTCGGTGCCGGTGCCGTGTAGCGACGGCGGGAACGGTTCCCCGTCGATGAAGATCATGTCGTCGCCCTCGCCGTACCAGTTCCAGTCGAAGGTCTCCCGCAGATTGCGGATGTTAACCGTGCAACCCACGTAGTGCCCACGCCCCTCGGCGTCGAGGATCACGTAGTTGCCGTCCCCGGTGAGATTCGCTCCCGCGACCTGGAAGTCGAAATTGCTCTGACTCCCCTGCTCCACCCCGTCGGTAGGACACCGCCGGTTCCACTGGGCGTGGAAGTAGCCGAGCTCGTCGTCAACCCCGTCGAACAGCTCGTAGTCGACGTAGTAGTAGAAGAACACCGGCTCGCTGGTCAGCTCACTGATCAGCTCGATCCTGGCGCGGCTCGCGAACGGCATGTGGAACCACGAGTTGAACGACTTGCCGTCCTGCGGGCTCATCTGCAGCGGCGCGGAGACGAAGTTGACCGTACGGCCGTGGCCGACGCCGAAGAAGTCTCCCAGCGGCACCAGCACGCTCGGGGCGTCCGAGTCGTCCCAGGTGATCTTCAGGATCAGCTGCCGCAGGTAGTCGGTGTCGGTGAGCACCGGCAGATCCCGGGGCGGGAGCGCGACCGTACACCAGATGTGGTTGACCGATCCGGGGCCGTCGATCTCGGCGAGCGTGACGGTCTGGCCCGCCGCCACGGTCAGCCGGTCGTCGTTGCCTCCGCTGCGGTCCCAGCTGGAGATCCGCTTCCGTCGACTGGTACGCAGCCGCGGCAGATCGCGCAGGCTGCTTCCGTAGCTCCCGTACCCCATGAATGTCCTTTCACTTGAGACCGGAGGTCTTGATCGCGTCGACCAGGCGGCGCTGGCCCGCCAGGAACGCGCCCGGGTTCCGCAGTTGGTGGGCACGCGAACGGCCTGAATTCGGGGGTTGACCTGCGGAAACGCGTCTCCGGCGGGTGAGGGGTCGTGTGTCCACGCCCTGTCGGGCCTCTCGCCAGGGTGTTTGCCGAGGTCAGGCGGGGTGTAGGGCGGTCACGGTGGCCG
>JBOGDF010000306.1:0-6788 GCA_050701635.1 Micromonosporaceae bacterium
CCGTGCGCGTCCTCCAACGCATCCTCGCGATGACCGCCGCGATCTGGCACAACTGGCACACCGGCCAGCCCACCATGCGATCCCTCATCGCGTACGACCACTAAACCCTTGGAATAGATCGTCTAGTCCGTCTCGGCTTCGGGGCGGGTACGGATCGGGACCACCAGGGGGCCGGACTCGCCGTCGACGACGCGTACCCGGGCGCCGTAGTGGCGGGCCAGGTGGGCCTCGGTGAGCACCTCGTACGGGGTGCCGCGCGCCACCACCTCGCCGGCGTCCAGCAGCACCAGCTGCTCGGCGTACTCACCGGCGATCACCAGGTCGTGCATGGTGGCCAGCACGGTCAGGCCGCGCTCGTGACGCAGCCGGTCGACCAGCTCCAGCACCTCCTGCTGGTGCCCGATGTCCAGCGCCGTGGTCGGCTCGTCCAGCAGCAGCACGGTCGCCCCCTGCGCCAGCGCGCGGGCCAGGAACACCCGCTGGCGTTCCCCACCGGAGAGCGTCAGCAGCGCCCGGCCGGCGAAGCGTTCCAGATCCAGCAGCTCCAGCAGCTCGGCGACCACCTCCCGGTCGCGCGGCCCCTCCCGGCCCAGGATCGGCAGGTACGGCGTACGCCCCAGCAGCACGTAGTCCAGCACCGCCATCCCGGGCGGCACCACGGGGCGCTGCGGCACCAGGGCGACCGTACGGGCGCGGTGCCGGCGCGGCATCACGCGTACCGGTACGCCGTCCAGCTCCACCCGGCCGGTGAACGGCAGCAGCCCCGCGACGGCACGTACCAGCGTCGACTTGCCGGCGCCGTTGGGCCCGATCACGGTCACCCACGCCCCGGCGGGCACCGTCAGGTCGACCCCGGTCAGCACCGGCGTGCCGTCCAGGCGTACCCCCAGGTCATGAACTTCGATCGTGGTCATAGCGGGGTCCCCGCGGAAACGTGGAGCGCAGCGGAGCGTTTTCGTGGGGTGCTCATACCGGCATCCGCCTCACCGAGCGCAGCACGATGATGAAGAACGGGGCGCCGAAGAACGCCGTGACCACGCCGATCGGCAGCTCCGCCGGGGCCAGCACCACCCGCGCCAGCAGATCCGCGAACGCCAGGAACGCGGCGCCGAACAGCACACACAGCGGCAGGATCACCCGGTAGCTGTAGCCGGCGAGCAGCCGCATCAGGTGCGGCACGATGATCCCGACGAAGCCGATCAGGCCGCTCACCGACACCGCTGCGGCCGCCGCCAGCGACGCCACCGCGACCAGCCGGAACCGCACGTACGAGGGGCGCAGCCCCAGGCTCGCCGCCTCCTCGTCGCCGACCGCCAGCACGTCCAGCCACCGCCCGTGGGCCACCATCACCAGGATCGTGACCAGGAAGTACGGCAGCAGCAGCCGTACGTCGTGCCAGCCGGATACCGCGAGCTGCCCCAGCACCCACGAGTACACCTGCTGCACCGTGTCGGCGTCGCGCTGCATCAGGTACGTCTGCACCGCGGTGAGGAAGTTCGCGACCGCCACCCCGGCCAGGATCAGCATCGCCGCGGACCGCCGCGACCCGGAGGCGCCCAGCCCGTACGTGAGCGCCACCGCGACCAGCGCCCCCGCGAACGCGTACGCCGGCAGCTCCACCGGGGTCTGCGGCGGCAGGCCGGAGCGCAGCAGCACCGCGACGGTGGCGCCCAGCCCGGCGCCGGCCGCCACCCCGAGCAGGTACGGGTCGGCCAGCGGGTTGCCGAACACCCCCTGGTACGCCCCGCCCGCGGTCGCCAGCAGCGCCCCGACCAGCAGCGCCAACACCACCCGGGGCAGCCGCAGCTCCCAGACGATCGCGCCCTGCCGCTCCGACAGGCCGCTCGCCAGGTCGACCCCGGGCAGCCGGTCCAGCAGCTCCAGCGCGACCGCCCCGGGCGGCAGGGTGGTGGGCCCGATCGCCACCCCGGCGATCAGCATCACCACCACCGCCGCCACGCCGCCGACCAGCCAACCGGCACCCAGCCGCGCCGGCGCGCTGCCGGCGGCGGGCCGGTCGGGGTCAGCGGTCACGCAGGGACCTTGGCCGCCGCATCGGTCACGATCCGTACCAGCTCCACGATCCGGGGGCCCCAACGCGAGGCGATGTCGTCGTCCAGCGCGTACACCCCGCCGGATTTCACCGCGGTGAGCTTGTTCCAGCCGGGACGCTTGGCAACCACCTCAGGCGACTGGCCGCAGCACTTGGTGTCGGCCAGGAACACCAGATCCGGGTTGGCGGAGATCACGTACTCGGCGGACAGCTGCGGGTACCCCGAGCCGTCCTTGTCTGCCGCGTCGGCGATGTTCTGCAGCCCGGCCTCCTTCAGCACCGCGCCGATGAACGTCTTCGACGTCGCCGAGTGCAGCTGCGGGTCCAGCTCGTAGTAGTACGTCAGCGGCTTGTCCCGCTTCGGCACGTCCTTGGTGAGCTTCGCGATGTCGGCCTTCATCCGCTCGTTGAGCGCCTGGGCCTCCTTCGCCCGCCCGGTCAACGCCCCAAGATCCTCAATCTGTTGGTACGTGTCCTGCAGCGTCGTCGCCGCCGGGGCCACGTACACCGGGATCTTGAGTTTCTTCAGCGAGTCGACCACCTGGTTGGCGTCGTACGCGAGCACCACCAGGTCCGGGTCGTAGCCGGCGACCGCGTCAGCGTTCGGCTTGAACCCGGAGAGCTTGGTGACCGGGGCGTCCTTCGGATAGTTGGACAGGTCGTCCACCGCGGCGACCTGCTTGCCGGCCCCGATCGCGAACAGCATCTCGGTGGCGGTGGGCGAGAGCGAGACGATCTTGGTGGGCTGCTTGTCGAGCACCACCTTGCCGGCCGCACCCTCCACGGTCACCGGGTAGTCGTCTCCCGCCGGGGTGCTGGGCTCGGCGGCCGGTTCGCCGCCGCCGCAGCCGGCGAGCGCGCCGGTCAGCGCAAGGGCGACCGCGAGGGCCAGGGTTCTACGTTTCATGGAATGCCTCCTGCCGGGTCGAGGGTCGGTGGCTTCGCCCGACAGGAGCTGTCGTACGAGACGCCCGTTCCTCGAGAGCGCGTGTCGTCGGGGCACGGGGGCCCCGGCCGTATCGCAGGCGACCTGGCTCGTCCGTGGGGCTGGCGCCCCGGAGGCATCGCAGTTGCGGGACAGCGCCGGATTCGCACCGGCTTCGCTCCGGTACGGCTGCCAGAACCGTACCCAAGCGACCCGGACCCGACCGCGCCGCCCTCGCGCGGGGGCGAGGACGGCGCGGCGGATGCTCAGCTCAGCAGCGGATCGTCGGACCGTACTTCGTGGCCGTGTGGCTGCTTGCACCGTTCCGCTTCCACATGACGATCACCTTGGTGCGGTGCGACGCGGCGTTGCAGTTCACCCAGTTGGCGGTCTGTGCGGTGTCCCTCACGTCAGCAAATCCGGCAAACCGCCGGCTACGGGAGCTGCCAGTCCACGGGGTCGGCGCCAGCGGCCACCAGGCACTGGTTGACGCGGCTGAACGGGCGGGAGCCGAAGAAGCCGCCGGCGGCCGACATCGGGCTCGGGTGCACCGACTCGATGCAGGTCACACCGTCGAGCAGCGGTCGCAGCGACTGCGCCTGCCGGCCCCACAGGATCGCGACCATCGGCTTGCCGCGGGCGGCGAGCGCGCGTACCGCCTGGTCGGTGACCTTCTCCCAGCCCTTGCCCTGGTGGGCGGCGGACTTGCGGGGCTGCACCGTGAGCACCCTGTTGAGCAGCAGCACGCCCTGCTTGGTCCACGGGGTCAGGTCGCCGTTGGACGGCGGCGGCACCCCGACGTCGTCGACCAGCTCCCGGAAGATGTTGCGCAGCGAGGCCGGCAGCGGGCGTACGTCCGACGCGACCGCGAAGCACAGCCCGATCGGATGCCCCGGCGTCGGGTACGGATCCTGACCGACGATCAGGACGCGTACCTCGTCGAAAGGTTGGTTGAACGCCCGCAGCACGTTCTCGCCGGCGGGAAGGTAACGCCGGCCCGCGGCGATCTCCTGCCGCAGGAACTGCCCCATGGCGGCGATGTCATCGGCCACCGGCTCCAGCGCCTTGGCCCAGCCAGCTTCCACGATCTCGTGCAACGGTCGCCCTGTCACGGCTGACCACCCTAGCGCCACGCGGGCTACGCCTCGCGTCCGGCGGAAGGCGTGTCGGGCGGCGGGCTGGGCTGCTTGTCTTCGCCGGGCGGCGGGGTGGGCGGCGCGTCCTCACCGGCGAGGGCGGCGCGGAGCTGCTCCTTCTGCTCGCGGCGCTTGCGGGCTCCGTCGGCGATCTGCTCGGCGAACTCGTTCCGCCACCGCCGCAACAGGAAGTACGACAGCACCATCGACGCCACGAGCGCGATCATCAGCGTCAGGAGCAGATTCATCCGGAACGGCAGCAGCGCCAGCGCCGCCAGCGCGAACAGCAGCACCCGTCCCAGCGTGTATTTCACCGCGGCACTCACAGCGCCAAGTCTGCCATCCGGCGCCGCGCCCGGGCTGCGGAGGCTAGGCGTCTTCCAGGTCGGCGTACCGGCGGATGCCGTAGAACCACAGCGGGGCGTACGTGAACGCCGCCACCGCGGCACCGACCACTCCGCTGACCAGCGGCGGCACCGGCGCGGCATGCAACAGGAAGCCGATCGCCGCCCCGAGCGCCAACGCCACCAGCCCGGCGACGATCGCCACCGGCACCCGGCTGCGGGCGCCCTTCCAGGCGCGGAACTCCTCCACGTACAGCCAGAAGACCATGACGCCCGCCAGCCAGCCGCTGGTCTGCAGCAGCTCCCCGAAACCGACCCAGGTGGAGATCGCGTCGACGGCCGCCACGGCGACGATGCCGACCACCAGCAGCACCACGACCGCTTCCAGCAGATGCCGGTACGTCACGATCCGGCCGTACGCGTTGCGCCGCGGCCACGAGGTGGCCTGCCCCGCGCTGGTCGCCTCGTCCCGGGAGAAGTTCTCGACTGTGTGCCGCTCGGCCACGTCGTCGTCGAACTGCTTGTCGTTCATGGGTCCGCCTCGTACCAGTCAGGTGGGAAATCCCCCGATCCGAGCTGAGCGTACGCGGCTCGCGGCCCCGACCACAGCGCCGGGCGAGAGTCGGCTGTTAGCGCGATGAGAGAGCTGGCGTACACCATCCCGGCTGACCACATCGAATCCCCATAGAAGGCGGGAAATCATGACGAAGCGTGGCAGGCGGGTGTCCGTCGGGATCGCCCTGGCGGTCGCGGTGCTGGCGACCCTGGCGCTCAGCGTAACCAGCGGAAACGCGCTCGCCCGAAGCAACGCCCCGGCACCCGCGGACGCGACCGCGTCCAGCTACAAGGGCTACAACTGCGAAGGCAGGATCTGCACGTGGGGTACGGAGTCCGACACCGGCCGATCCGTACGCGGTTGGGCGCGGGTCTCCGGGCTCTACACGGCCTACCAGTACCGGGTACGGGTGTACGTCTACTACTGCAACTACGCGGACGGCTCCGGGCTTGACCCCTGCTACCGGCAGACGGTCAGCGCGTGGAAATACTCCTCGTACGGCGCCGACGCGGTGAGCGTGAAGAGCGACTGGGTGGCCGATCGGGGCGACTACACCAAGACGTACGCCCACTACTACAAGCGGAAGCGGGGCGGCGGCGACTGGGCGTTCGCCGGGCGGGTGAGGAGCGAACGCTTCTCCTGACCGTCACTCCCGTCGCGGGCCTGGGCGGGCTGACTGCCCGGGCCCGCGGCGATGTCCAGCAGCTGATGTGCTGACCGCCGTACTGGCTACAGGGTGATCGGCTGCGGCTCGGCGCGGCGGTCGGCCTGGGACGGCGGCGGGCCGAACTCGCGTACCACCTCGTAGCGGGTGTTGCGCTCCACCGGCTGGAAGCCGGCGTCCCAGATCAGGTGCAGCAGGTCGTCACGGTGCATCGTGTCCGGGGTGCCGTACGAGTCCGCGTCGTGGGTGATCTTGTATTCGACCACCGAGCCGTCCAGGTCGTCGGCGCCGAAGTTGAGTGAGAGCTGCGCGACCGACAGCCCGTGCATCACCCAGAAGCACTTCACGTGCGGCACGTTGTCGAACATCAGCCGGGACACCGCGAACGTCTTCAGCGACTCCGCCGGCGACGCCATCGTGGTACGCGCCTGCAGCCTGTTGCGTACCTTGCCGTCCTTCGAGTCGACGAAGTCGTGCTGGTAGCGCAGCGGGATGAACACCACGAAGCCGCCGGTCTCGTCCTGCAGCTCGCGCAGCCGCATCACGTGGTCGACCCGGTGCCGGGGCTCCTCGATGTGCCCGTACAACATGGTGCTCGGTGTTTTCAGGCCCTTGCCGTGCGCCAGGCGGTGGATCCGCGACCAGTCCTCCCAGTGGGTGTCGTGGTCGACGATGTGCTGGCGTACCTCCCAGTCGAAGATCTCCGCGCCGCCACCGGTGAGGGAGGCGAGGCCGGCGTCGATCAGCTCGTCCAGGATCTCGCTGGCGCCCAGGCCGGAGATCTTCTCGAACCACTGGATCTCGGTGGCGGTGAAGCACTTCAGGTCGACCTTCGGCAGCGCCGCCTTCAACTCCCGCAGCACCTTCGGGTAGTACCTCCACGGCAGCGTCGGGTGCAGGCCGTTGACGATGTGCAGCTCGGTGAGCTGCTCGTCCTCCATCTCCTTGGCCTTCGCGACCGCCTCGTGGACCCGCATCGTGTACGCGTCCTTCTCCCCCGGCTTGCGCTGGAAGGAGCAGTACGCGCAGGACGCGCTGCACACGTTGGTGAGGTTGAGGTGCCGGTTGACGTTGAACATCACCCGGTCGCCGTTCAGCTCGGTGCGCTTG
>JBOGDF010000307.1:0-6730 GCA_050701635.1 Micromonosporaceae bacterium
GGCCAGCAGCGCCGCCCGGGCGTAGTCGGACATCGGCGGCGCGGTGGCGGCGGTGGCGGTCGCCGCGACCCCGACGAACAACGCCACTCCGACCGCGGTGGCGCCGATCGCGGACCGTGCCGCGGCGCCCAGCCGCAACCCGTACGCCCGCGCGTGCAGCGCCGCCACCAGCGGCAACGCCAGTACGCCGATCGGCTGCACCACCACCAGCGGCGCCAGCCCGAGCGCCACCGCGTGCACGGTCGCACCCAGCCCGATCAGCCCGAGCCCGGCCAGCCAGCGGGGGCGGCGTACCGCCCGGGTGAGCGCATCCCGGTGCACCGCACCGTGCTGCAGGTACGCTGCGACCGCGAAACACACCGCGCCCAGCACCGCCAGCCCGACCGCCACCCCGGCCACCCCGGTCAGCCCGCTGGTCAGCCCGCCGGTCATCCCGTCACCTCCGCGCGCGGCGCGTCGCCCGTGGTCACGGCGTCCGACCCCACCGCGGTGGCGTGGAACAGGCCGGCGGCGAGGGTCAGCAGGATGCCGATCTGGAGGCCGAGCAGGATCCGCTCGCCGAGCCCGTGCATCGGGGCGATGCCGTACCACCGGTTCACCGGCGGATGGGTGACCAGGAAGCCGACGAACGCGACACCGGCGGCGGCCGCGAGTCGGCGTACGGTGCCGGCGGTGCGGCGCCAGGCTCCGGCGAGCGTCCCGGACAGCCGCCAGCCCGCCGCCGGCAGGCACAGGAACACCGCGGCGCCGGCGCCGTTGTGGACGGTGCCGCCGAATGTACGGGCGCCGTCCGGCAGGTCGGCGGGGAACCACGCGATCGCCAGCAGCGCCAGCGCCCACATCGCGGCGAGGGCCCGGGTCGCGGCGTCGAATCGCAGCCCGGCCGCCGCCAACCCCGCGACCAGTACGGCGAAGCCGACCGCGAGCGAGCCGGCGGCGACGGCGAGCGCCGTACCGCCGCCGGCGTGGACGTACGCGCTGACCGTGTCCGCGACCGGGCTGACCACCGGGTACGCCGCCAGATGCAGGTAGGCCGCCGCGCCCAGCGAGACGGCGACCGCGACGATCGCCGTCACCCCCGCGAGCCGCGGCCACCCTGTCGTACCCATGTGGTCCAGGCTCGCCGTGAACAACGGTCCGGCACATCGGGGAATCACCCGGCTCTGGACCGGGGAATGATCTCGGGGTTTCCCCTGGTACGCCACCGGCCGCATGCCGCCGAGCGTGGCGGCGCGGCACCCGACGGCGCGTCACACCAGGGGAGTATCCGGCGGTACGCCCCCGGGCCTACGACTTGGTGCACGGTAGGCGTCGGAGCGAGCCGAGGCACATTCGCCGGTCCGGCAAGGCGGAGGGTTGCCCGGATACCGGTGTTGTATCCGGGTGAACCGACAACGCCGCCGGTCGGTGAATGGGTCCGGCGCAGCCCGGCGGCTATCGTGCACCAAGTCGTTACCCACGGACGCTCAGCCGGGCGTGGGGACGCACTCCAGGATCCGGTATTCGCCGTCGGTGTCGTGCACGGCGACCAGGTCGAGGCCGGCGGCGGCGAACAGCGTCCGGAACTCGTCCTCGGTACGCTCCCGGCCGCCGATGCTGACCAGCATGTTCAGGTCGCTCAGCGTCAGGAACGTCGGCTCCGACGGCGCCAGCCCCGCCGGCACCACCGGCTCGATGACCAGCACGGTGCCCCCCGCTTCGCGGCAGTTGACCAGGATCTGGGTCGCGCGCTCGTCGTCCCAGTCGTGGATCACGCTCTTCAGGAGGTAGGCGTCCCCGCCGTCGGGCACGGTCTCGAAGAAGTCCCCGGCGACCACCTCGCAGCGGTCCGCGACGCCGGCCGCCTGCAGGGTCGCGGTGGCTGCCGCGGCTCCTGCCGGCCGGTCGTACAGCACACCCCGCAGCGTGGGTACGGCACGCAGCAGCTCCGCGAGCAGCACGCCGTCGCCGCCCCCGACGTCGACCAGCGTGCGGTGCCGCGCGAAGTCGTACCCGGCGACGATCCCGGGGGCCACGTCAGCGGTGTGGCGCGACATCGCGTCGTGGAAGATGGCCGCCTTATCCGGGTGCCGGGCGAGGTAGTCGAAGGAGCTGGCGCCGTACAGCCGCTCGAAGACGGGCTTGCCGGTGCGTACGGAGTACTCCAGCTCGCCCCACGTACGCCACATCTCCTCGCCGCCGAACAGCAGCACCGTCGGGCGCAGCGACCCGTCGATGTCGGCGCGCAGCAGCTGCCCGCCGAGCGTCAGCTCGTACCGGTCCGGCTCGATCTCGGCCACGATGCCGAGGCCGGCGACCGCCCGCAGCAGCCGCCGCAGCGAGTCCGCGTGCGCGCCGGTCGCGGCGGCCAGCTCCTCGGTGGTACGCGGCCCGTCCGCGAGCTGGTCCGGGATGCCGAGCCGGACCGCCACGTACACCATCTGCGTCTTCGCGAAGCCGAACAGCGCGTCGATCATGTACGCAGTTCTAGTCGAGCCGGCACCGGTCCGGTAGGGCGCAGGGTCACCATCGGCGCCATCGGCAGCTCCGGGCGCAGCGCCGTGACCCGGTATTTCGCCAGCAACGCCGCGAGCAGGATGGTCGCTTCCAGCATCGCGAAATGCTCCCCGACGCAGCCCCGCGGCCCACCCCCGAACGGGAAGTACGCGTACGGCCGGTGGTCGGTGGCCACGAACCGGGACGGGTCGAACCGCTCCGGGTCGGGCCAGAAGTCGGGGTGCCGGTGCGTGGTCCACGGCGAGACCATCACGATCACCCCGGGCGGGACGGCGTACCCCCCGATGACGGTTTCGGTGGTGGTGACCCGCTCCGTGAGGTACGCCGGGGGGTAGAGCCGCATCGCCTCCCGCAGCGCGGCGCGGGTGCGTACCAGCAGCGGCAGGTCTTCCGGCGACGGCGCGGTACGCCCGGCGAGCACCTCGGCCAGCTCGGCGGCGACCTTGTCCTGTTCGTCCGGGTGGCGGCCGAGCAGGTGCAGGGTGGCGGTGAGCGCGACCGCGGTGGTCTCGTGGCCGGCGAGCAGGAACACCAGGATCTGGTCGCGGATCTCCTGTTCGGACAGCGGCGCGCCGGTCTCCGGGTCGCGCGCCTGCTGCAGCCGGGACAGCAGGTCGTCTGCTCCGGTGGGCCGCGCGCCGGCGAGGATCCGGTCGACGATGGCGTACTGCTGGCGGCGTACCCGGCGGGCGGCCAGGTTGCGGGGCGTCGGGATGCCGAGCGGGACGCGTACCAGCTGGAAGCTGCGTTTGACGGCGACGTCCGAGAGCTGGGGCACCAGCCGGTGCAGCGCCGGCACGGTGTCGTCGATGTCCTCGCTGAACAGCGCCCGCCCCACCACGCGCAGGGTGTAGCGGCGCATCGTCAGGTCGAGGTCGGTGGCGCCGGTCGCGGTCTCGAGGCGGGTGGCCTCCTCGGCCATCAGCGCGGCGTACCGGTTGATGGTGCGCGGGGTGAACAGCGGTTGCACGGTACGCCGCTGCCGTTTCCAGGTCTCGCCTTCGGTGGTGAGCAGCCCTCGTCCGAGCAGCTCCGTGAGGACCCGGAACCCGAGCGTGTCCTTCGACAGCGTCCGCCCGGTCTGGGTCAGCACCTGCCGTACGTCGTCCGGATGGTGCGCCACCACCAGCCGTACGTGCAGCCGCTTCACCGCCGGCAGCGCCTCGTACCGCACCAGGTCCCCGTACGCTTCCCGCCCGCTGCTGAGGGTGCCGAGCAGGTCCTTGGCGAACATCAACGCGCTGCCGGCGTACCGGTTCCCGGGCGGCCCCGGCATGTCGGTGATGTCCCGTACCGCCGTCTGGGTCATGCCTCCCAGGCTGTCAGTGCGTGGGCCCGCTCGCGACCGACCACGGTCGGATTCCGTCGTCGTTCGCCGTCAGGGGCAGTTGACCCATTCGTCGGTGCCGTCGGCGAACCGTTGGTGTTTCCAGATCGGGAGCCGTGCCTTCGCCTCGTCGACGAGCCGGCGGCACGCGTCGAACGCCTCGCCCCGGTGCGCGCACGCCACCGCCGCGGCGAGCGCCACGTCGCCGATCTCCAGTGGCCCGACCCGATGGCTGACCGCCACCGCCTGGACGCCTGGGTCCTTGGCGATCTCGTCGGCGACGTCCTGCAGGGTCTGCGCCGCTCCCGGGTGGGCCTCGTAGTCGAGGGAGACGACGGACCGGCCGTGGTCGTGGTCGCGTACCACCCCGGCGAAGCTGACCACCGCGCCAGCGGTGGGCAGCCCCACCAACCGCTCGTGCTCGGCCAGGTCCAGCGGCGCCGTCGTCACCTCGGCCTTCACCACGCCCGTCACGGCCGTTCCCCTCTCATCAGCGGCAACGGTACGAGCTCCGCTGTGTCGCCCGCCTCGGCGCCCGGCGGCGGGCTGGCGGCCGGTGTGCCGGCCCCGGGCATTGTGGGGCGGATTACCGCGAAGCCGTCGGCCTGGGCGACGCCGCGCAGCATCGCCGAGCCGGAATGCTTCAGTGGGTACGCGAGGCCATCGGCGCCGACGCGTACCAGCGAAAGGTGGGTGTCGCCGCCGCGTCCCTTGACTGGCTCGCCGAGCGTGACGGATCCGAGTGCGGGCAGGTCACGGCCGGTAAGGCCGGCGATCAGCGGCGCGACCAGCGAGACCAGGGCGACCACCGCGGACTGCGGATTGCCCGGCAGCCCCGCAACGAACCGTGGCTTGCCGTCGACCTCGGTGCGCGCCAGCAGCATCGGGAACCCGGGGCGGACCTTGACGGTGTTGACGACGTACGCCGCGCCGACGGCTTCCAGTGCGGGGTGCAGGTGATCGACCGGGCCGTGCATGGTGCCGCCGGTGGTGCACACGATGTCGGCGGTGGCCAGCGCCTCGCGGAGCGCCGCGACGTGGGCGTCGAGGGTGTCCTGGATCGGGCCACGCGGTTTTTGTGGCGCCGCGCCGAGGCGGCGCAGCCAGGCAGGCATCGAGGGGCCGAGGCTGTCGCGTACCCGCCCGTCGCCGGGGGGCCCGTGGGTGGCCAGCTCGTCACCGAAGATCAGCAGCGCGGCGGTGGGTGCTTTGTGGACGGTCAGGCTGTCGTACCCGCAGGAGGCGGCCAGTCCGATGACGCCGGGCGTCACGGGCGTACCGGCGGGGAGGAGTTCTTCGCCTTTGCCGGCTTCTTCGCCGGTGTCCCGCCAGTCCGGGTGCGGCCGCGGCTCGCCGGTGACGTAGCCCGGCCTGGGTGCTTCGGAGTGCTCGACCCGGATGATCTGCTCGGTGCCGTCGGGCACCATCGTGCCGGTCGCGATCTCGACGGCGTGGCCGGGGTCGAGCGGCTCCGGCCGGCCGCCCGCGAGCACCTGGCCGACGACCCGCCACGGGCCGTCACCGCGTACCGCGAAACCGTCCACACTCGACGTCGGGAACGCCGGCAGCTCGGTGAGCGTGACGAGCGGCTCCGCGAGCGTCGCCCCGTCAGCGTCGGCCAGCGTCGTGGTGGTCGGCGCCGGCTGCGCGCTGACTCCGGCCTGGTGCGCGGCCGTACGTGCGGCGTCCCAGTCCGGCGCGGTGAGCGTCATGTGTGGTCAGCCCCGCGCAGCTGGTCGACCACGTGCGCCAGGATCGGCCCGAGCACGGCGAGCCCGTCCCGCGCGCCGCCGGTGGATCCGGGAAGGTTGACGATCAGGGTGCGCCCCGCGACCCCGGCGAGCCCTCGCGACAGCACCGCCTGCGGGATCTTGGCGGCGCCGTAACTGCGCAGCGCTTCCGCGATGCCCGGGATCTCGTAATCGACGAGCCCGCGGGTCACGTCCGGCGTCCTGTCGGTGGGGGAGACCCCGGTGCCGCCCGAGGTCACGATCACCTCGGCGCCGTCGGCGACCGCCTGCTTGATCGCTTCGGCGACCGGCTCCCCGTCGGGTACGACGTCAGGCCCGGTGACGTCGCAGCCGAGCTCGGTGAGTCCGTCGACCAGGATCGGCCCGCTGGTGTCCTCGTACACCCCGGCGGCGGCCCGGTTGGACGCCACGATCACCCGCGCCCGGATCGCGCTCATGCCCCCGACCCTTCGCCGCCCGCGTCCTCGCTCCTGATGCCGCGGCGGGCAGCCGGCGACGCGGCGTGATGGGAAGCCGCAGGTTCGGCTCCGCCTGTGGCGGACGCCGGGTCGGGCGGCTCGGCGGCTGCGCGTTCCCAGAGGCCGGTCTTGCCGCCTTCTTTGCCGCTGAGGCGATCGTCAGCGTCGCGCCTTTCCCACAAGCCGGTCTTGCCGCCTTCCTTGCGCAGCACCCGGACTTCGTCGATGCTCGCCGCCGGGTCGACCGCCTTGATCATGTCGATCATCGTGAGCCCGGCGACCGCGACCGCCGTCAGCGCCTCCATCTCCACCCCGGTCCGGTCGGCGGTACGGGTGGTGGCGGTGATCTCGATCGAGTCGGTGCCGAGCGCGATGTCGACCGTGGCGTTGTGCAGCGCGATCGGGTGACACAGCGGGATCAGGTCCGGCGTCCGCTTCGCCCCCATGATCCCGGCGATCCGCGCGGTCGCGACCGCGTCACCCTTCTTCAGCCCGCCCTCACGCAGCAGAGCGATGACCTCTTCGGTGGTACGCACAATCCCCGCCGCCGTCGCGCTCCGCGCCGTGACGTCCTTCCCCGAGACGTCCACCATCCGCGAGGCACCGGTGTCGTCGACGTGCGTCAGCCGTACCTCAGTCACGCTCCGAGCCTACGGCGCCCGTACGTCATCCGCGCCAAGTGTCCCGCCCACCTGAGC
>JBOGDF010000308.1:0-6704 GCA_050701635.1 Micromonosporaceae bacterium
GCCGTGGCGCCCGCGCCAGACGCGGCGCCGGTACCGGGCGTGGGCCCGACGCCGGTGTCGTCGCTCGCCGAGCGCAAGAACCAGAACGGCAGCGGTCGCGGGCCGCTCGCGGACGCGCGCCGGCGGGTACACGAGTCGCTGCTCGCCACCCTCGGCCCGCAGCTGTACGAGACCTCCGACGAGGCCGAGCTGAGCAGCCGTGTCAAGGAAGCCATCGCCGAGGTGCTGGCCCGCGAAGAGCTGCCGCTGTCGGCGACCGACCGGGCACGCATCGCCCGCGAGGTGGCGGACGAGATCCTCGGCCACGGGCCGATCGAGCCGCTGCTGCGGGACCCGGACGTCACCGAGATCATGGTGAACGGGCCGCGCCACATCTACGTGGAACGGTTCGGCCGGATCTACCCGGTGGACGCCGAGTTCGTCGACGAGTCGCACCTGCGCCGGGTGATCGACCAGATCGTGTCCCGGATGGGGCGGCGGATCGACGAGTCGAGCCCGATGGTGGACGCGCGGCTGCCCGACGGCTCCCGGATCAACGCGGTGGTGCCGCCGATCGCGATCGACGGCTCGATGCTGACCGTACGGAAGTTCGCCGCCGACCCGTACGGGGTGGAGGACCTGATTGCGTTCGGCACCCTCACCCGGCCGGTCGCAGACCTGTTGTCGGCGTGCGTGAAGGGCCGGCTGGACATCCTGATCTCCGGCGGCACCGGCTCGGGGAAGACCACGACGCTGAACGTGCTCTCCGGTTTCCTGCCGCACGACGAGCGGATCGTCACCATCGAGGACGCCGCCGAGCTGCAACTGCACCAGATGCACGTACTGCGGCTGGAGTCGCGGCCCCGCAACATCGAGGGGCGGGGCGAGGTCACGATCCGCGACCTCGTACGCAACGCGCTGCGGATGCGCCCCGACCGGATCGTGGTCGGCGAGGTACGCGACGGCGCCGCGCTCGACATGCTGCAGGCGATGAACACCGGCCACGACGGCTCGCTGACCACCGTGCACTCCAACTCGCCGCGGGACTCGCTCGCGCGCTTGGAGACCATGGTGCTGATGGCCGGTATGGACCTGCCGGTACGCGCGATCCGGGAGCAGGTCGCCTCCGCGGTCGATCTGATCGTGCACCAGTCCCGGCTGCGCGACGGCACCCGCCGGATCACCCACATCACTGAGGTCACCGGCATGGAAGGCGACGTGGTGTCGCTGCAGGACCTGTTCGTCTTCGACTACCAGGCCGGGCAGGACGAGCACGGACGCTTCCGCGGCGGCCTGGTCTCCACCGGGCTGCGACCGCTGTTCCTGGAACGGCTGGCGCAGTCCGGGGTGGCGGTGCCGCTGGACGTCTTCGGCTTCCTGGGACGCCCCCGGTGACCCGGCCGGTTACGGTCCTGGGCGGCCTCGCCGCCGGCGTACTGCTGGCGTTGTCGAACCCCGCCTGGGGGTACGCCGCGCCCGCGCTGGCAGTGTCCGGGGTCCAGGCGACCGCCGGTCAGGTGCAGTTCGCCGTGCAGGTGCAAGGGCTGCCGGAGGGCACTGACCTGGACAGCGCGACCGTCTCCGTACAGGCCGACGGCACACCGCTGAGCGCGGAGGTCTCCGCCGACGACGCGCCGCGCCCGGGTGCCAGCCGGGCCGCCGTACGCAGCGTCGTGGTGGTCTTCGACGCCAGCGGCTCGATGGCCGAGTCGCAGGCGCTGCGCCCGGCCCGCGACGCCGCCTCCCGGTACGCCGCGAGCCTGCCCGCCGACGTACGGCTCGGGCTGGTCGCGGTCTCCGACACACCGACCACGCTGGTACGCCCAACCGCCGACCGCCGCGCGTTCACCGGGGCGCTGGGCCGGATCCAGGCCCGCGGCGACACCGCCCTGTACGACGGGGTACGCGCCGCGCTCGGCATCCTCCCCGCGGGTGACCACCGGATCGTGGTGCTCTCCGACGGACAGGACACCACGTCGAAAACGACACTCGACACGGTCGCCGCGGAGCTCGCCAGCCAGAGGGTGCCGGTGGACGTGGTCGCGCTGGGCGCCGAGATCGACCGGACCGCCCTGGGCCGGCTCACCGGCGCCAGCGGCGGCCAGCTGATCCCGGCGAAGAACGCGTCGCAGCTCGCCAGCGCGTTCCAGGAGGCGGCGCGGTCGTTCACCGCCCGGCTGCTGGTGACCGCGCAGGTGCCTGACGCGCTCGCCGGGCGTACCGTCCCGATGCGGGTGGACGTCGTGGTCGGCGGCGCCGAGCTCAGTACGACGGTCAAGGTGACGTTCGCGACGCCGTCGGTACAGGGCGGCAACGTGCTCCCGACACGGCGGATGCCGGCGTACCCGTCGTGGATGATCGGTGTGGTGATCGGCGGGGCGTTCGGCGCGCTGTTCATGGTGCTGCGCGCGGTGATCCACCCGATCCTGGTCGGCGCGCCCCGGCGGCGCCGGCTCGCGCAGTTCGACCAGTACGTCACCGGCCGCCCCACCACCGCCCCGACCGACATGCCCGGTGCGGTGGCGCGTACCGCCCTGGCGTGGAGCCAGCAGGTGGTACGCCGCGGCGACCGTGAGGAGCGGACCGTGCACCGGCTGGACCGCGCCGGCATGACGCTGCGGCCGGAGGAGTGGCTGCTGATCCGGGTCTGCGTCGTGGTCACCGGCATCGCCGTGGGCTGGCTGCTGCTGCCCTGGTGGGCGGGGATCCCGCTCGGAATCCTGGTCGGCTGCGTCGGCAACTGGGCGTACCGCCGGATCCGTACCCGGCGCCGCATCAAGCGCTTCGCCGAGCAGCTGCCGGAGGCGTTGCAGCTGGTCATCGGCTCGCTGCGGTCCGGGTTCTCGCTGGCGCAGGCGCTCTCGGCGCTGGTACGCGAGTCCAGCGAGCCGATCTCCACCGAGATCGGACGAGCGCTCGCCGAGACCCGGCTCGGCGCTGAGCTGGAGGACGCGCTGTCGCGGGTGGTGGAGCGTACCGACAGCGAGGACCTGGCGTGGGCGGTGATGGCGGTACGGATCCAGCGCGAAGTCGGGGGCAACCTCGCCGAGGTGCTGCAGACCGCCGTCGACACGATGCGGGAACGCGGCCGGCTGCGCCGCCACGTGAAGGCGCTGTCGGCGGAGGGGCGGCTCTCCGCGTACATCCTGATCGGGCTGCCGATCGCCCTGTTCCTCTACATGTTCATGGTGCGGCGGGAGTACCTCGCGCCGCTGTACGAGACGGCGTTCGGCATCGTCCTGCTGGTCGCCGCGACGCTGCTGGTCGCGATCGGCGGGTTCGTGATGAGCCGGCTGGTCAAGGTGGAGGTCTGAGATGTTCGTCTGGATCGGGATCCTCGCGATCGGCGGCGCCCTGCTCGCCGGGGTGTACGGCCTGCTCGCCGGCGGCAGCACCCGGGTCGCCGTGTCGCGCACCGTCGCCGCCGTGGAGCGCACGTACGTGGTGGGCCGGCTGCCCGATCGGGAGACGCCGTTCCACGAGCGGGTCGCGCTGCCGTTCGCGCGCCGGCTGGGCCGCATCGGCTTCGCCTGGACCCCGTCCGGAGCCCGGGTACGCCTGCAGCGCTGGCTCGACCTGGCCGGCAACCCGTCGGGCTGGACCGTCGACACAGTCATCGTCATCAAAGGCATCGGCCTGGTGTACGCGGGCGCGATCTTCGCGCTGTTCGGGCTGGCCGTGTGGGGGCTGTGGGGGTTGCTGCTGTGCGGCATCACGGGCGCGGCCGCGGGGTTCTTCGTACCGGAGCTGCTGGTGCTCAACGCCGGGATGCGGCGTCAGGAGCAGCTGCAGCGCAGCCTCGCCGACGTACTGGACATGTTGACGGTGAGCGTGGAGGCGGGGCTCGGCTTCGACGCGGCGCTGGGTCAGGTGGCGCGCAACGCGCGGGGCCCGATGGGCGGCGAGACGGCGCGGCTGCTGCAGGAGATGCAGCTCGGCAAGTCCCGCGTCGACGCGCTGCGCGCGATGGCGTCCCGTACGTCGGTGCTGGAGCTGCGTACCTTCGCGTCCGCGGTGATCCAGGCGAGTGAGCTGGGAATCCCGGTGGCGCAGGTGCTGCGGGAGCAGTCCAAGGAGATGCGGGTCCGGCGCCGGCAACGCGCCGAGGAGAAGGCTCAGAAGGTGCCGATCAAGATCCTGTTCCCGCTGATCCTGTTCATCTTCCCGGCGCTGTTCATCATCATCCTGGGCCCGGCGGTGATCCGCCTGATCGCGACGTTCGCCAACATGTGAGCCGTTGGCCGCCGGGCTCAGGCGATCAGGGTTGCGGCTTCGTTGTCGGTGAGCAGGCCGCGGCGTACCGCCGTCATCAGGGCCTGGGCGCGGTTGCTGGCGTCGAGCTTGTCGTACAGCCGTCCGATGTACGTCTTCACCGTCGACTCGCTGACCGCCAGCTGTACGGCGATCCGCGGTGCGGTGTAGCCGTCGCGGAGCAGCCGCAGCACCTCGGTCTCCCGGGTGCTGAGCACCGACTGGGTATGTTGCCGGGCGGCGAACGCGGCGGCCAGCCCGGCGGCGGTGAACGTGGTGGCGGCGACGGCGGCGTGCCGGATCGCGGCCAGGATCTCCTCGCTGGCGGCGCTCTTGGTGACGAACGCCGACAGCCCGGCCTGCAGGGCCCGCATCAGCAGCCCGTTGTCGGCGCCGGCGAGCAGCACCACCCCCAGCCCCGGGTACGCCTCCCGCAGCTCCTGTCCGAGCGCGACGCCGTCGCCGTCGGGCAGGTCGGCGTCGAGGGTGACCACGGTGGGGCGGAGCGCAGCCACCAGCCGGCGCCCGTCGGCGGCGTCTTCGGCCTGGCCGACGAGCTCGATGTCGTCGACCTGCGAGGCGGCGTACGCGAGCCCGAGCCGGGCAAGCGTGTGCCGGTCGATCGCCACGATTCTGATGAGCATGGGGAGGGGCCTCCTGCACACAACACCCCGTTGAGACGAGCTAACGGTGGCGTCTGTAAAGACGGTTACCTAGTGCCGAAAGTCCCGTGCACCCGATCGGGTGACCCTGGTGTCGGCAGGTTGTCAGTTGGCCGGCCCCGCGAGGCCGTACGGCGAGGGTTAGCCTGCGGGAATGCGGGTGGTGATCGCGGGTGGGCACGGGAAGATCGCGCTGTTGGCGTCGCGGCTGCTGGCGGCGCGCGGCGACGACGTGGTGGGGCTGATCCGCAACCCCGCCCACGACGCGGACGTCATGGCGGCCGGCGCGCGGCCAGTGGTGTGCGACCTGGAGCAGGCCGGGCTGGGCGAGGTGGCGGTCGCGGTGGAGGGCGCCGACGCGGTGGTCTTCGCCGCCGGCGCCGGCCCGGGCAGCGGCGCGGTACGCAAGGACACCATGGACCGCGCCGGCGCGGCACTGTTCGCCGAGGCGGCGCAACGCGCGGGCGTACGCCGCTACCTGCTGATCTCCGCGATGGGGCTGGACCGGGCGACCACGCTGCCCCCGGACGATGTGTTCGGGGCGTACCTGCGGGCGAAGGCGGCTTCCGAGGACGAGCTGCGCCGCCGGCCGCTGGACTGGACGATCCTGCGTCCCGGCCGGCTCACCGACCAGCCGGGCACCGGCCGGGTGACGCTGGCGCCGTCCGTGCCGCGCGGGCCGGTGTCCCGCGCCGACGTCGCCGCGGTGTCGGTGGCGCTGCTCGACGCCCCGCCGCACCTCACTCTGGAGTTGGTCGCCGGGGACACCCCGATCCCGGAGGCGGTCGCCGCAGCTGCCGGCTGACGGTGGCCCTCACCCCGCCACGGTGAGTACGCCGTCCGCCAGCGCGGGCGCGTCGTCGCGTTCCACCACGCCGGTGGTCAGCAGCAGCTGGCCATCCTCGCGCCACACCCGGGTGCGCAGGGTCTCGCCGGGGATCACCACGCCGGCGAACCGCACCCGGAAACCGGCCACCGCCGCCACGTCCCCGTCCAGTACGCCGTCGACGACCGCCTTGCAGACCATCCCGTACGTGCACAGGCCGTGCAGGATCGGGCGGTCGAAACCGGCGGCCGCGGCGAACCCGGGGTCCACGTGCAGCGGATTGCGGTCGCCGCACAGCCGATACCACAGCGCCTGCTGAGGAAGGGTGTGCGTCAGAAGCTCCGCGTCGGGGGCGCGGTCGGGCAGCTCGACCCGATCGGACGGGCCCCGGTCGCCACCGAAACCGCCTTCTCCGCGTACGAAGACCTGTGATCGCATGGTCGCCAGCGGTTCGCCGTCCTGGCTGGTCAGCGCGGTCTCCTGGACGATCACGGCGGCTTTACCCTTGTCGTACACGTCGGCGATCGTGGTCTGTGCGACCGCCTTCGCGTCGGTGGGCAGCGGACGGTGCAGCACCACCTCCTGGCCGCCGTGCAGCACCTTGCGCAGGTCGATGTCGATCCCGGGCAGGTCCAGCGACGGCGGCGCGGTCTCGCGCAGGCTCGGTGCCACCACCGCGAACGTCGGCAGTACGTGCAGGTCGGACTCGTACGCGTACCGCAGCTCTCCGGGCGAGACCGGGTCGCCGCCGGCGCCCAGCGCCAGGTGGTAGAGCAGTACGTCCGAGCTGGTCCAGGTCGCCTCGCGGGCCGGCAGGGCGGCGCCGACGGCGGCGGTCGGGTCGATGGGCACGGCGGCTCCTAATGAGATCTGGGAGTTAGCCGATCCGGCAGACTCCTGGTGGTAGCCACCGGCGGGTGAGCACTCTGTGCTCCTGGACGTTGAGTCCTGTCGAAAGACCGTGCCCCTGCCGGTGACCGGGAGAG
>JBOGDF010000309.1:0-6647 GCA_050701635.1 Micromonosporaceae bacterium
GACCTCGCCCTCCGGCGCCCGCGCGGTGCGGTCGTCGCAAGCGGTGGCCGCTCGCTAGCGGCCCGGGGCTTCTCCGGCCGCCGCAACGTACCGACATGTAGATCTTGGTAGTTAAGTGTCAGATTCGAACAACTAACGACCAAGATCTCGAGATCTCGCCGCCCGCGCTGGTGGCCCTGCCCCAGCTCGAGGGGGTTGGCTAGCGGGCGAAGTCGATGATGAGTTTGCCGGTGGCCTGGCGTTGCTCCATGGCGGCGATCGCTTCGGCGGTACGTCCCAGCGGGTACGTCTCGCCCAGCACCGGATCCAGCGCGCCGGACTCCAGGTGCGGCAGCAGGTCAGCCCACTGGGCCGGTACGAAGTCCGGCCGCGGCAGCGCGTACGCGCCCCAGCCGACGCCCACCACGGCGACGTTGTTCAGCAGCAGCCGGTTGACCTTCACGGTCGGGATCTCGCCGCCGGTGAAGCCGATCACCAGCAGCCGTCCCTCCGGCGCCAGGCTGCGCAGCGAGTCGGTGAAGCGGTCGCCGCCCACCGGGTCGACCACGACGTCCACGCCGCGGCCGTTGGTGAGCGCCTTGGCCGCGTCCTTGAAGCCGTCGACGGCGATGGTCTCGTCGGCGCCCGCCTGCCGCGCCACGGCCCGCTTCTCCTCCGACGACGCGACCGCGATCACCGTGGCCCCGAGCGCCTTCGCGAGCTGGATCGCTGCGGTGCCGACCCCTCCGGCGGCACCGTGCACCAGCACCGTCTCGCCGGCGGCGAGCTGGCCGCGGCGTACCAGTGCGAAGTGGACGGTCAGGTAGTTCATCGGTACGCCGGCGCCGGCGGCGTACGACATCGGGTCCGGGAGTGCGAACACCATGTGGGGTGGTACGGCGACCAGCTCCTGCAGCCCGCCGATGCCCGGGAACGCGGCCACCCGGTCGCCCGGCTTCACCGCGGCACCCTCGGGCGCGGACCGGACGACGCCGGCGATCTCCGAGCCCGGAGTGAACGGCGGCTCCGGCTTCAACTGGTAGAGCCCCCGCGTCAGCAGCACGTCGGGGAAGGTCAGCCCGGCGGCGTGCACCTCGATCAGCACCTGATCGTCGCCCGGTTTGGGCTCCGGCACCTCGTTGACCTCGATCGCCTCGGGCCCGTCCAGTCGTACCACCTGCGCAGCTCTCATGGTGTTGGAGCCTAGGCGGAACCGCCCACGAACACCCAGCGTCCAAGGCGACATGAGGAACACGACACGGGGCACCGCCGCCACCCTGGCCAGCGGGTTGGCGCTCACCATCGGCCTGGCGGGCTGCACCGCCACGGCGTCGTACGACGACACCGATCCCGGCGCGCCGCCACAGCTGGTCGCCTTCGACTCCTGCGGCGCCGCGCTGAAGGACTTCAAACGCGCCGCCCGGCCGTACGTCGGGCCGTACGGGTTCGGCTTCGGCGGGCACGGCTACAGCGACAATGCCGAGGCCGACTCGGCAGCCGGTGCCGGGCGGGACTCGGCGCCGCAGGCACCCGGAGCGCCGGCCGACAAGGGCGGGAGCGCGCCGGACCACTCGGGCACCAACGTGCACGAGGCCGGGGTGGACGAGCCGGACCTGGTGAAGACCGACGGACGCCGGATCGTGACGGTGGCCGACGGCGTACTGCGGGTGGTGGACGTGGCGACGCGGAAGCAGACCGGCACGCTGCGGCTGCCGCACGACGGCGGGCAGACCTACGACCGGGCGTACGCCGAGGCGGGACAGCTGCTGATGTACGGCGACCGCGCACTCGTGGTGCTCTCCAACCCGCACGTGAGGTACGACGGCGGCGGCCCCGTGCCAGGCGCCGAGCCGGCGGCACCCGGCCGTGCCGACCCCGAGGCGAGCGCCCCCGAGCTGGCGATCGTCGGCGTCGAGCTGGTGCAGATCGACCTGGCCGGTACGCCCCGGATCATCAGCCGGATGAAGTTGGACGGGGAGTACGTGGACGCCCGCGCGGTCGGCGGCACCGTACGGCTGGTCACCCGGTCCGCGCCGCGGGTGCCGTTCGCGTACCCGGACGGGTCGCACCGCTCCGAGGCCCGGGCGCAGCGCGACAACCGGATCACGCTGGAGCGCACCACGATCGCCGATTGGCTGCCCCGGTACGAGATCGACAACGGCCGTACGGTGACCCGCGGCCAGGTCGGCTGCCAGGCGGTGAGCCGGCCGACGGCGTACACCGGGACATCGATGTTGACCGTGACCACCCTGGGCCTGGAGGCGTCCGCGCTGAGCGGCAAGCAGGCGGTCAGCATCGTCGCCGACGGCAGCACCGTGTACGGCACCGGAAAGACCCTGTACGTCGCCAGCGCGCAGCACCAGGCGATCCCGGTCGACGCGGTGCGGGAGCCGGAGTCGATGCCGAAGCCGCGTACCAACGTCTACAAGTTCGACACCTCGCGGGCCGGGACGCCGCGCTTCACCGCCGCCGGCTCGGTGCCGGGTTGGCTGATCAACCAGTACGCGATGTCCGAGCACGACGGCTACCTGCGGCTCGCCACCACCGTCGAGGAGTTCGGTGGGGCGGCGCAGCCCCGTTCGCAGAGCGCGGTGTACGTGCTGGCCCACGACGGGAAGAAGCTGACCACGGTGGGGCGGCTCGGGGGGCTCGGCAAGAGTGAGCGGATCTACGCCGTACGGTTCTCAGGCCCGGTCGGGTACGTGGTCACGTTCCGCCAGACCGACCCGCTCTACACGGTGGATCTGCGGGATCCGCGCAGCCCGAAGCTGCTCGGCGAGCTGAAGATTCCTGGTTTCTCGGCGTACCTGCATCCGGCGGCGGCGGGGCGGCTGATCGGCGTCGGGCAGGAGGCGAACGAGCAGGGCCAGGTGCAGGGCACCCAGGTCTCGCTGTTCGACGTGTCCGACCTGTCGGCGCCGCGCCGGCTCGCGCAGTACCACGTGAAGGCCGGCCACTCCGAGGCCGAGTACGACCCGCACGCGTTCCTCTACTGGCCGAAGACCGGGCTGCTGGTGATCCCGGTGGTCAGCTACGGCGCGGAGCGCGCGGAGCCGGACAAGGGGGAGCCGGTGGTCGGTGCGCTGGTGCTGAAGCTGAGCGGCGACAGCTTCACCGAGGTCGGCACGATCGCCCACCCGAACCAGGACTACCGAGGCGCGGTACGGCGATCGCTGATCATCGGCGACACGCTCTGGACGGTGTCGTCGGCCGGCCTGCTCGCCAACGACGCCGAGACGCTGCAGAAACAGGCCTGGATCAGCTTCCAGTGACGCCTCCCCAGGTGCCGGTCCGGTCGGGTGTTCCACGGGGGGACACCCGACCGGACCGGGCGTCACAGCGGGTCGCGTAGATACCGCTGTACGGTCCGGCCGATCGTGGCGGTGATCTGATCCGGCTCCAGCGCGGTGACCGGTGGGAGCCGCAGCAGCTGCCGGCACAGCGCCAGCCCGAGCATCTGGGTGGCGATCAGTCCGGCCCGGGTGGCGGCCTCCGCCGGGTCGTCGAGCGCCGGCGCGATGGCCGGCATCAGCTGCCGGCGGAAGATCGTACGCATCCGCCCCGCGGCGTCGTCGTCCACCGCGGCGGAGCGCAGCAGCATCAGCAGCACGTCGTCGCCGGCGTCCTCCCAGCGGTCGAGGAAGTGGCGTACCAACGTCTCGCCGAGGCGGGAACGGGGCACCGCCGTGAGGTCGGGCAGCCGCAGGTCGGCGTCGAGCGCGGCGGCGAACAGCTGCGCCTTGTTGCCGTAGTAGCGCATCACCATCGCCGGGTCGATGCCGGCGTCGGCGGCGATCGCCCGGATCGTGGCGCGCTGGTAGCCGTGCCGGGAGAACCGTTCCCGCGCCGCGCGCAGGATCCCGGCCCGGGTGGCATCCGACCGTCGCGGCGTCATGCCCACAAGCGTAGGCCAACACCCGTTGACTTTGGTACCCACCGCGCTTACCGTGGTGATGTCAACACTTGTTGGCATGGGGCCGGTGCCGGCATGGGGCTCGCCGCCGAAGCACGGTCCCGAACCCGGGCCGGAGGTGATGGTGATGCGGCGGAGCAGCGCGGTGCTGGGCAGCGCGATCTGGTTCGTGTTGGCGCCCGGCGTGGTGGCCGGCCTGGTGCCCTGGTGGCTGACCGGCTGGCGTTTCGGGTCGATCCCAGCGGGTCCGGTGGCGGGCGTCTCGCAGGTGGTCGGCGGGGTGCTGGTGCTGGCCGGGGTCGGGCTGCTGGTGGGCGCGTTCGTACGGTTCGTGGTCGAAGGGCACGGCACCCCGGCGCCGGTCGCGGCCCCCGACCGGCTGGTGGTCGGCGGGCTCTACCGGTACGTACGCAACCCGATGTATCTCGGGGTGAACGCCTGCCTGCTGGGCCAGACGATGCTGCTGTGGCAACCCGCGCTGCTCTGGTACGGGCTCGCCGTCGCCGCCGTGGAAGCCCTCTTCGTGTACGGCTACGAAGAGCCGGCGCTACGCGGAAGCTTCGGGCCGGCGTACGACGAGTACCGGCGGAACGTACCGGCGTGGCTGCCCCGGCTGCGCCCCTGGACCCCGCAGGCGCCGTGACCAGGGCGTGGGCGACCGCCAACCGCCGCCAACCGCCGCGGGCCAGGCGCGGTCAGGCGTCGAGGGTGATGCGGATGCCGATCGTGCCGGCGTAGCCGCGGCGCAGCCAGCTGCCGGTGAGCGTGAGCCAGCCCACCAGGCCGTACTTGTGCTTGATCGCGTCGCGTACCCGCTGCGTGCCGGCGGCGTCGAGCAGCTCGGCGCGTCCGGTCGCGGCCTCGCCGGTGACGCTCCCGCCGTACGTGCACGGCGCCACCTCGACCCGCGGGTCGCGCCCCATCCGCTTCACCTTGTACGACTCCGTCGGGGTCCAGACCGCCAGCGCGTCGCCGTCGGGCACCACCCACAGCGGCGTGCCGACTCCGGTGCCGTCCTTGCGGTAGCTGGTGACCAGCACGTACTGGCTCTCGGCGAGCGCGGCGACGCGCCCGGCGGCGGGACCGGTGGCCCGATCGCTCACAGGTACATCCCGGTGCGTTCGCCGTCGCTGCCCGGGGGCTTGTCGCCTTCCCCGAAGAACCGCTTGCCGCCGAAGTCGCCCTGCAGCCGGTCGTCCAGCTCGTCGGCCAGCGCCGTCATCACCTGTACGGCGAGCACCAGATGCGTCGCCGCGAAGTCCCGCCCGAACACCGGCACCGACGCCCAGATGGTGCCCTCGGTGTAGTAGAGCCGCCCGATCGGCATCCGCCGGGTGAGCTGCGAGAGCCGCTCGTACAGCCGTTCGTTGGGCTCCACCTCGGTCAGCAGCGGGGAGTAGACGTCCACCAGCGCCGGGTTGCGGTGCACCCGTACGAAGACCATCGCGGAGCCGGCCCGGATCCCGATGTCGCCGTCCTCGTCGGTCTGCAGCGTCTCCGGGCTGGTCTTCTGCAGCGCCGCGACCACCGTACGGACCCGCTCGGTGAGCAGGTCGAAGTCGACCGGCGCCGGCACTGGGATCGGGGCCGTGTCGCCCAGCTCGGCCAGCTCGGCGGTGACCGGTGCCGGGCGGGCGCTGCCCAGCGGCGGCAGCTCGATGGTGCCCTCCGCGGCTCCCTGCAACAGGGCGGCGGCGCCGGCCCGGGTGCCGCTCACCTCGTACGTGAGGAACGCCGGGTGGGGCGCCCCGTACACGTCACGCAGGGTACGGGTGACCGCCGCCGCGACCCGGGACGCGTCCTCGGCCGACGCCTGCAGCCCGAACCGGTTGCCGGAGCGCTCCACCACCCCGGGTGGGGACCAGCCGAGCGCCACCAGATCGGCCACCGCGGCGCGGTCCAGCCGGTGCCCGTCGGGCAGCGACGCGTTGCCGACCGCCTCGCCGTACAGCTGCTTGTCGTCGGCCATCGACAGGCCGACCTCGTACACCGCCTCGCCGGTGCCGGCCGCGGTCGGGTCCAGCGTGAGATCCAGCTGTACGCCCGCCGGCAGCTGACCCAGCGCCGACCCCAGGGCGCGGGCGAACTCTTCCCACGCCGCGTCCACCTTGGCCTTCAGGTCGGCGGTCGCCGGGTCGTCGAGCAGCCGGGCGGTCGCCGCCGGCTCACCCGGCGCGACCCGCGGCGTACCGCTGGGGGCGCCGGCGGGTGGGCCGGTCACGTCGGTCTCCGCAGCCATGGTCGTTCCTTCCGGCGGGTCCCCGACGGGTCGGGGTTGACTCGCGTCACCCTACCCAGGAGCGGTCACTCGCTGTCGCCGGTGTCCCGTTCCTGCCAGCCCCGGGCCAGCTCGATCAACGTACTGGCGGCCTGCCGCGGGTCGGCGCCCCGGGCCAGCGCGACGCCGTACAGGTAGGTGGTGAGCGGCGCCGCCGGACGGGTCACGTTGTGGGCCGCCTCCCGGGCCAGGTCCAGCACCAGCACTTCATCGACCTCGGCGTCCAGGTCGAGCGCGATCCGTACCGTATCCACCCAATCGGAAAGTGTGCTCATTCACTGAGTCTCGCGCAGCCACTCCTCGGCGCGCCGCAGGTCGGCCTCGGTGTCGCAGTCGTACCACGGCGGAGGGGTGTTTTCGCTGGTCAGCTCGGTGACCTCGGCGTCGGCGTAGAGCTGGCGCAGCGCGGCGCCCTCGGCGGCTCCGACGGCGGCCAGCCGGCGCCGCAGCGCCGTGACCCGCCAGACCGCGCACAGC
>JBOGDF010000310.1:0-6622 GCA_050701635.1 Micromonosporaceae bacterium
CCCCCGCCCGGGGCAGAACAGGTCAGGCGACCTTGGTGATCCGGTCCAGCGGCGGAGCCGCCACCGGCGAGTGCGCCTTGAAGTACGCCTCGAACGCGTCCAGGTCGATGTCGCCGCCCAGCCGGTTCGTGCCGTCCGGGAGCACCTTGAACGCGTCGCCGCCGGAGGCGAGGAACGAGTTCACCGTGATCCGGTAGCTGGCGGTCGGATCGAGCGGCACACCGTTGAGCTGGATGCCCGCCGGGTCGACCCGGTCGCACACCGGTTTGGTGCTGTCCCACGAGTACTGGAAGCCGGCCGACGGCAGCAGGATCCGCGGCGAGGTCTGACCGCACCACTGCTGCTCGAGCAGGGTGTCGATCTGCGCCCCGGTGAGCGTCATGGTGACCAGCGAGTTGCCGAACGGCTGCACGGTGAACGCCTCGCCGTACGTGACGTCGCCGGCGTCGAGGTCGGCCCGTACGCCGCCCGGGTTCATGAACGCCGCCACCGCGCCGCCCTTGTCCGCCGGTGTGGTCGCCTCCAGTTGGGCGTCCGCGATCACGTCACCCAACGGCGACTCACCGGCCGCGTTGGGGGTACGCGAGAGCACCTCCGTCGTGGAGCCGATCACCCGGTTGCGCAACGGCGCGGCGATCGCGTCGTACTTGCCCATCAGCTCGCTGATGTCGGCGGCCTTGTCGACGGTCTGGGTGATGATCCGGTTGTTGACCGTCACGCTCGACACGTCCTTGGACTGCCGGTCCAGGGTCATGTCGATGTCGGTGACGAGCCGCCCGAAGGACGACGCGCTGGTCACCGGCCGGCCGTCGATCACGCAGTTGTACGGCTGGTGGGTGTGTCCGGTGACGAACAGGTCCACCGCCTTGCTGGTACGCCCGACGATGTCCACGATCGGGCCGGAGATGCCGTTGCAGCCGTTGATCCCGAACGGCGAGACCTGCGCCCCGCCCTCGTGCAGCAACACCACGATCGCCCGTACGCCGTGCTGTCTGCGCAGCTCTTCGGCGTACTTGTTGGCGGTGTCGGCCTCGTCCAGGAAGTCCAGGTGCGAGATCCCGGTCGGCGTGACGATCTCCGGGGTGCCCTCCAGGGTCATCCCGATGAAGCCGACCTTGACCCCGTCGAACTTCTTGATCGCGTACGGCGCGAACAGCGGCTGGCGGCTCTGCTTGTCCACCACGTTGGCGGCCAGGAAGCCGAACTGCGCCCCGCCGAAGCCGTCGCCGTCGAGGCAGCCGTCGGTGGGGTGGCAGCCGCCGTTCTTCATCCGCAGCAGCTCGGTGGCGCCCTCGTCGAACTCGTGGTTGCCCACGGCGTTGAGGTCGAGCCCGATCCTGTTCATCGCCTCGATGGTCGGCTCGTCGTGGAACAGCGCCGACAGCAGCGGGCTGGCCCCGATCAGGTCCCCGGCGGAGACCACCATGGTGTTCGGATTGCTCTTCTCCAGCTCACGTACGTGCGTGGCGAGATATTCGGCGCCCCCGGCCCGTACCGGGTCGGAGGTGGGAAATTCACGGATGGTCCCGGGGGTGGTCGACTCCAGGTGACCGTGGAAGTCGTTGAGCCCCAGCAGCTGCACCTTGACCGGCTCGGTGCTCGCGTTCGCGGACGGCACGAACACCAGCGCCAACGCCGCGGACAGGGCACCGGCCAGGACGGCGCTACGGGTCAGGTTCATGGCCGCATTCAAACAGTTGCATCGGTTACCTGCCATACCGCAACCGGTCTGGATCCAGTGAACATCAGACGGCAAATGTCACCAGGGCCGCCTAGAGTGCAAAGACTTTCGAGGGTGTACGAGGGGCGAAGATGACTGCGGATGACGTACTCGACAACTCAGCTCTTAACCGGGCATTGCTGGCGCGACAGCTGCTCCTGGAGCGCACCGATATGCCCGCGTTGGACGCGATCGAGCACCTCGTCGGGATGCAGTCGCAGGCACCGCAGGCCCCGTACGCCGGGCTCTGGACCCGGTTGTCGGATTTCGATCCGGCGGAGCTGTCGGAGCTGATGACGAGCCGGCGGGCGGTGCGGATCGGGCTGATGCGCGGCACCGTACACCTGGTGTCGGCGGAAGACTGCCTGCTGCTGCGTCCCTGGCTGCAACCCCTGTACGACCGCTCCCTGCCCGCCAACCCCGGATATGTCAGGTCGATCGCCGGCATCGAGGACGAGTACGTCGCCCTGGTCACCGCGCTGCTCGAGGAGGCGCCGCGCACCAACGCCGAGCTGCGTGCCGCCTTCGCGGAGCGCTGGCCCGACCTGGACGCCGCCGCGTTGACCTGGGGAGCACGCTTCCGGTTCGCCTGCGTGCAGGTGCCGCCGCGCGGGCTGTGGCGCGGCACCGGCCAGGCCACGGTGACCACCGCAGAGCACTGGCTCGGCAAGCCGCTGGCCAGCGACCCGTCACCGACCGCGCTGATCCGGCGCTACCTGGCCGCGTACGGGCCGGCCAGCGTGCAGGACATGCAGACCTGGTGCGGCCTGACCAAGCTCGGCGAGCACTTCACGCAGCTGCGCGAGACGCTGCGGGTGTTCCGCTCGACGACGGGCACCGAGCTGTTCGACCTCCCCGACGCGCCCCGGCCGCCCGCCGACACGCCCGCCCCGGTGCGCTTCCTCCCCGAGTACGACAACCTGCTGCGCTCTCACGTCGACCGCACCCACGTGATGTCCCCGGAAGCGCGCGACCGGCTGGCCACGAAGAACGACTCCCCGAAGCCGACCTTCCTGCTGGACGGCCGGGTCGCCGGCGGCTGGCGGCTCACCCGTACCCGCCGCCGGGCCACGCTCACCATCGAGCCCTTCGTACGGCTCTCCCAGCGCGACACCGCGCAGGTCAGCGCCGAGGCGGAGCGGTTGCTGCGGTTCGCCGCCGACGGGGACAGCCACGAGGTCGTCTACACCGACTGACGCGGATCCGCCGGGCAGCCGCCCATTTGCGTCAGCCGGCGGTCAGGCCGGCGAGGAACCGGTCCAGCAGTTCTGCGTACGCTCCTCGTACCGAACGTTCGTTATGTACGAAGTGAGGTCGCGCGTGTTCTCCATCCCCCTGGGCAACGGCTCTGGCTACGACGCTCAACTCCGAACCCTCGAGCCGTGGCAGGCGGAGGAGTTCTTCGCCCACATCGAGCGCGCCCGCGCCACCGTCGACCCATGGATCCCGTGGGCGTCGGTGAGCACAGACCTGGACAGCGCCCGGGCCACGCTCCAGCGTTACGCCGACGGCCAGGCCGCCGACACCAAACGGCTGTACGGCATCTGGCTGGACGGCGCCCTGGTCGGCGGGACCATGTTCGTCAGCTTCGACGCCGAGTCGGGCGTCGCCGAGGTCGGCGTCTGGACAGAGCCGGCCGGCGAGGGCCGCGGCCTGGTCACCGCCGCCGTACGGCACCTGATCGACTGGGCCTTCACCGTACGCGGCATGCACCGGCTCGAATGGCGTACCACCCCGGCCAACGTACGCAGCAGCAACGCGGCCCGCCGCCTGGGTATGCAGCTCGACGGCGTACTCCGCCAGGAACACCCGTACCGCGGCGTACGCCACGACACCGAGGTCTGGTCCCTACTCGCCGAAGACTGGAAGCCGTAGCCGACGCGTAAGGCTCGCTCAGTGCGGGGGGCGGTGACGGGCGGTGGTAATGAGGGCGGCGAGAGGGGCGGTCAGGTGGCCGGGGCGGTGCAGCAGCGCGATCGTCTGCCGGATCGGCGGGGCGAACGAGACGATCCGGGTACGCCGCGGATCCGCCCGCTCCGCCTGTGACCGCGCCATCAACGCGTGCCCGATCCCGGCGGCGGTGAGCGTGGACCAGGCGCACCGCTCGTCGGTCTCGCACACGATTCGAGGCGCCGCGTGCAGCCGGCCGAACAACGCGTCGACCTGAGTGCGCCGGTAGCTCCCGGCACCCGGCACGATGAAGGAGAACTCCCGCAACTGCGGCAAGGACAGCGGCGCGCCGGGCTGCCGCGCGGGCAGAGCAGCACCACCTCCCGGTCGGCCACCGGGGTGACGGCGAGGTTCCCGCGTACCGGCAAATCAACCAGGCCGAGCACGGCGTGCCCGGACTCCACCTCGGCGGCGA
The DNA here is from genome assembly GCA_050701635.1 of Micromonosporaceae bacterium. Classification (GTDB taxonomy): domain Bacteria; phylum Actinomycetota; class Actinomycetes; order Mycobacteriales; family Micromonosporaceae; genus WHSM01. Next base: position 4,086 of record JBOGDF010000310.1, read on the forward strand.
CATCCAGCGGGCCCGGGAGGTTCCGCAACGCGACGGTGAGGCCGGGGCTGTGCGCCAGCAGGGACCGCAACAGCGTCGGCATCAGGTACGCCGCGAGCGTCGGCGTGGTGGCGATTGTGATCGGCTGCCGGGACCCGAGCGCGCGGAGCTGGTCGAGTTCGGCGAGCGCCCGGCTGGCGTGCCGCGCCACGGCCAGCCCGGCCGGGGTGGGGAGCACGCGGCGTCCGGAGCGTACGAACAGCGACGTGCCGAGCTCCCGCTCCAGGGCCCGGACCGCCCGGGTGAGCGCGGGCTGGGATACGTGCAGCGCGTCGGCGGCCGCCGTCATGGTCTGGTGCTCGACGGTCGCCACCACGTACCGCAGCTGCTGCAGATTCATGTCCCTCAGGTATCGAACCAGCCCGAACTGGCCTTAGTCAGCGTGTCGGGGTGCAGCCGTACGAGCCGATCGGAGGCGCCCGCGTCGGGGGCCAGGAAGTGGTTGGTGTGTGCCAGCGGCTCGGTGCCGTCGGGCCACACCAGCCGGGTGCCGGTCGGAGTGAGTTCGGCGCAGACCAGCGCGGCTGCGGGAGACTCACTGCCACCCGCGGCCCCGATGGTGATGCACGAGGACGCCGACACCTGGGCGCCGCGTACCAACTCGAGGGCGTGGGCGAGGGTGTCGCAGCGCTCCAGGAGCAGCCGGAGTATCACGTGGATCGGCGAGCCGCCGATGCCGCTGTCCTGGTCGCTGCGCAGCAGGTTGAGGCCGACCGCGAGGCCGGAGCTGTTCAGACCGATCTTCGCGACGATCCCCGCCTCGGTCAGCGTGACCAGCCACCGTTCGTCCGCCAGCCGGATCCGCCACAGCACCATCGCGGCGGCCTGGTCGGGGTGCCAGTCCCAGTTCTGCGCCAACAGCAGCTCACCGTCCGCGCTCGCTTGTGGGAGTACGCCCACCACGGTGCACTCCGGCCGAGCCCCACCCAGGATCTCGGTACGGGCATTGACCGCGTACAACTCCCGCTCGTCCACCCCGGCGCCGCGCGCCATCCCGGCGATCTCCGTGACAAGGCTCGGATACGGCGCAAGCTGCTCGGCCACCCGCGTGCCCAGCTCGAGCACCTCGTCCGTGGAAAGCCCAGCGGCCACCGAGAACAACCGCCGGTACGACGCGACGGTGGTCCGTACCGCCTCGGTCTGCGCAACGCCGAACCGGTGCCCCCGCTCGCTCGCGTCCGACTCCGTCGAGATGTGAAGAGGAATGCTCATGCCTCGATCCTCACGCGCGGATCGACGATCGACCTCATCGACCTCATCGACCTCATCGGTGCCGAACGGTGACGCAGGGTCAGCAGACCCATGGTCAGCGCCTCTCGGTTTGAACAGCATTCAAAATCTGGTTCACACAAAGCTCGCCGACCCCCGAGAGACAAGGGATCGCGAGCATCTTTGGAGACGGATATCGCGTCTATGGCACCGAGTCCGCGCGGGATTCGATAGTGGTGTCGGCCCCTGGCAACTGATATCGCACAGCGCTGGTAGTCGCCGTGAGCAGCCTGGCCGAGAGGGCGATCCGGGCCGGGAAGATCAGCAGGAGGATCAGCGCGCGCTGTGCCAGGCCGGCCCACGGGTGCAGCGGTGCGTCGTCGGGCATCACGAGCGTCCCCATGGCGACGAAGCCGGCGACCGCGAGCAGGCCGGCGGCCAGGACGTACCGGCTGATCACCCGCCAGTACGGGTGCGCGGCGGCGCGGCGCGAGACGACCACCAGGGCGACCGCGCTGCTCAGGAAGAACATCGTGCCGGCGACGACATGCCCACCGGGTCGTACACCACCCCGTCGGCGTTCTCGCGCAGCGGGAAGGCGGCGGCGAGCAGCAGCGCCACGCCGCTGACCGCGAACACCGCCGGCGCGGCGATTCCCGCCCGGGTACGCGGCATGCCGCGGTGCAGACCCAGCGCGAAACCGAGCGTCAGTACGCCGAAGACGACGAAGTTCACCTGCTGGATCCAGCCGTACGGACCGGCCTCCAACGCGCTGACCGGCTCGGCGACCGGGCTGTAGTCGCCGTGCCGGGCGATCTCCTGTGCCATGTACCCGGCGGTGAACAGGACTGGCCCGACGATGCCGGCCCACGCCGCCGTACGGGTGTAGTCGAGGTTTGCCATGGCGTCCTCCCGAAGCTGACGGGTCCGGTGCAGTGCCGGAGCCTCGTCTCGGACGCTACGAGCGTGACAGCGGCGATTCGATCGGGAGTTCTCCCCATGTCAGCAGGCCGTGCCGCATCGCGAACAGCGCGGCAGCCGCCCGGGTCGACACGCCGATCTTGCCGTACGCGTTCTGGACGTGCCGGTCGGCGGTCTTCACAGAGATCCCCAACGCCCGGGCGATCTGTTTGGTCTGCATCCCGCGCGCCAGCATGCCGACCACCTGCGCCTCCCGCTCGGTCAGCCCGGCCGGTCTGGTGAACCGGGGGGCGGGCTGTCCCGCCGCGGCCAGCACCGCGGCCGCCGCGTCCGGGTCGAGCCGTCCCGCGGACACCTGCTCGGTGAGC
>JBOGDF010000311.1:0-6585 GCA_050701635.1 Micromonosporaceae bacterium
GGCGGCGGTCCGGCAAGGCGCAGGTTCGTCCGGATACCGGTGTTGTATCCGGACGGTTCTGCAACGCGGCCGGTCGTCGTCTGGTGCCTGTCGCAGCCGACTGAAGATCTACAGGACAGGCCCTAGAGCATCATCGATGTGACGCTGCTCAGAACGCGGGAAACGTACCGGCGAGATATTGACGCAGCGTGATAACTTGCGGCCTTCCAGGCTTGGGGGAGGGGGCCCGTGAAGGTCACGTTTCGTCGCCGGTTCCGCTACTGGTTCGACAACACCATGTCCCGCGGTACGCCCGCGCTGATCGGATGGCTCGGCGTGGTCGTGCTCGTGCTGGTGCTGATCGGCGCGGTCGCGATGGCGTTGACCGGGCCGAAGGAGATCACCAGCAAGGGCGTACCCGAAGCGACCTGGCAGAGCCTGATGCGGGTGCTGGACCCCGGTACGGTGACCGGCGACGCAGAGAGCTGGATCTTCCGGGCGCTCAGCCTCGGCGTCACCTTCGGCGGCATCCTGATCTTCAGCGCGCTGATCGGTGTGCTCACCACCGGCCTGGACGCCAAGCTCGCGGAGCTGCGCAAGGGCCGCTCGGTGGTGCTGGAGGAAGACCACACGGTGATCCTCGGCTGGTCCGACCAGGTGTTCACGATCATCTCCGAGCTGGCCGAAGCGAATGCCAACCAGCGCCGCGCCGCGATCGCGATCCTCGCCGACCGGGACAAGGTCGAGATGGAGGACGAGATCCGCAGCAAGGTGGCGGACACCCGTACCACCAAAGTGGTGTGCCGCACCGGCGACCCGATCGACCCGGACGACATCAAGCTGGTCAACGTCGACTCCTCCCGCTCGATCATCGTGCTGCCCTCCGACGACGACGATCCCGACGCGCACCTGGTGAAGACGCTGCTGGCGATCACCAACGCGCCGGGCCGGCGGCCGGAGCCGTACCACATCGTGGCCGCGGTGACCCGCTCGGAGAACCTGGCCGCAGCGAAGCTCGCCGGTGGCCACGAGACGTACCTGGTCGACGTCTGCGACGTCACCGCCCGGCTGATCGTGCAGACCTGCCTGCAGTCCGGGCTGTCGGTGGTGCACAGTTCGCTCCTGGTGTACGAGGGCGACGAGATCTACATGCAGGAGCAGCCCGAGCTCACCGGCTGGAGTTTCGGGGACGTGCTGCACGCTTACCGCACCTCGACGGTGCTCGGGCTGGTGGCCGACGGGAAGGTCCGGCTCAACCCGCCGATGCACACCCGGATGCGCCCCGGCGACCAGGTGATCGCGATCTCGGAGGACGACGACACGGTGGTGCTCTCGCCGCACCCGCCGGTGATCGACCAGCACGCCATCACCGCCGTGCACGGTCAGCCGAACGCGCCGGAGCGCACCCTGATCCTGGGCTGGAACGTACGGGCGCCGCTGATCGTGCAACAGCTCGACGCGTACGTCACCCGCGGCTCGGAGATCCACCTGGTGACCGAACAGCCCGACGCCGGGCTGTACCTGTCCAACCTGGCGCCCGGGCTACAGCACGCGGCGGTGAACCTGAAGGGCGCCGACGGCGCCGACCGCGCCGTGCTGGAGGCGCTCGACGTGGGCAAGTTCGACCACGTGATCGCGCTCTGCCGCGACGACCTGGAGCCGCAGCTCGCCGACTCCCGCAACCTGGTCACACTGCTGCACCTGCGGGACATGGAGCAGCGGATCGGCGGGCGGTTCTCCGTGGTCAGTGAGATGGCCGACGACCGCAACCGCACGCTGGCGCAGGTCACCAAGGCCGACGACTTCGTGGTCGGCGAGAAGCTGATCAGCCTGCTGATGACCCAGATCTCGGAGAACCGCAAGCTCGCCGACGTGTTCGCCGACCTGTTCGACCCGGACGGCTCCGAGATCTACCTCAAGCCGGCCGGGTACTACGTACGGCTGGGCGGGCCGGTCAGTTTCTACACGGTGGTGGAGGCGGCACGCCGGCGCGGCGAGGTGGCTGTCGGGTACCGGCTGGCGTCGCAGGCACGCGAGGCCCCGATGTTCGGCGTCGTGATCAACCCCGACAAAACCTCCCAACTAACCCTAACCCCGGACGACCGCATCATCGTCCTAGCCGAGGACTAACGGCGGCTGCCGCTGCCCCACTTGGGGCCCCGCGTGGTCGGCAGAAGCGGGACAAAACGGGCGTACCGGCCACCACGCGGGGCCCCAAGTGCGGCAGCGGAGTTGGGTCAGCCGCCGAGGGCGTGGACCATGCGGAGGACGGTGTCGAGTTGGGCGCCGCCGTGGCGGGCGTAGTCGGCTTCGCCGAGGTAGCCCCACCAGTCCCAGCAGCCCTGCGGGTTGCTGCCGGACGTGGCCTTGGCCTGCGGGTAGAGCACTACCAGGTTGTTGGTGTCGGCGTACTCGTTGAGGTACGCGGTGTCGATCAGGCGGGTGCCGATCGTGGAGTAGCCCTGGTTGCAGCCGTGCAGCACCACCACGAGCCGGCAGGCGGCGCCGTTCGCGCAGCTGGTCGGTGCGTACACGAAGCCGTCGGTGCCGAGGCTGAGCGCCGACGCGGAGCCGCCGACGGCGTACGGGTTCTGGTCGAAGCGGGTCAGGGTGCCCTGCCGGGCGCCGGTGTTCGGCGGGTTGGCGCTGCCAAGCAGGTGCCGCAGGAAGCTTCCCTCCGGGTCGATCCCGCAGTTGTTGATGTACGGCGGATACGTGCTACCGCACGGGTTCGGCCCCTTCGGGCTGATCCAGGCGTGCCCGGCGGGGGTGCTGCTCTGGTAGACCACGTTCGCCCCGAAGTCCCGGTAGTACGTGACCAGATCACCGGAGACCGAGCCGACCACGGTGCTGTCGTTGGTGCCGTGGAAGACGTACACCGGGTCGCCGGAGAGGTTGCCGACCGGGTCGATCAGCCCCTGGCCGGACCAGCTCCGGGTGATCGTCTTGAGCTGGGGGAGCTGGTCGTCCCACCAGTCCTTCATGCAGGCGTACTGGGCGCGGAACACGTCGCGCTGGGCGCAGTAGTAGGGCCCGCCCGCGAACACGGCCGCGCCCCGGAACGTGCCGGAGTACGCCACGTGCAGCTGGGTGGCGGCGTAGCCGCCGGAGGAGATGCCGGCGGCGTACACCCCGGAGATGGTGTAGCGGGGCAAGGCGGTGACGGTCGCCGCCTCGGCGCTCGCGGTGGTGGGGGTGGTCAGGGCGAGCGCGGCGAGCGCCGCGACGGCGAACCTTCGCACGGGGCACCTCCTACAGATCGCAGTGGTTGACCAGGTCTCCTTCGGCGGGACGGGGCACGGTGCGGCTGGCCGGTGGCGCGGCGCGGCGCTCCACCCAGCCCTCCAGCGCCGCGAACGCGGCCCGGTAGCAGGGCAGGATCGGGCGCAACAATTCCGGGTGTACGGGGTAGAGCCCGTCCACGTGGTTGCCGCCCTCGATCCGGTAGTAGCGGTAGCGCGGCTTGGCGCCCATCGCCGCGTACACGTCGGAGTCGACGCGGATCGGCAGCAGGGTGTCCAGGGTGCCGTGCAGCGTGATCATCGGCTTGCTGACGGTGCCGGTCAGCGAGACCCGCTCCACCGCGTCATGCACCGCCCGCGGCCGGCTCGCGTAGTCGTAGTCGGTGTCGCAGCCGGGCAGGCTGCCGGGCAGGCAGAACGGATACCCCGCCCGGGTGTCGCCGTCGTAGCCGGGATCGAACTCCTCCCGGTAGATCCGCTGCGTGAGATCCCAGTAGTACGCGTGGTGGAACGCCCAGAGCGGCTCCGAGCCGGGTGCGAAGCCGGCGTCGATGATCGCCTGGTGCGCGGCCGGATCGCCGGCGGCCGCCTTCGGGTAGTGCCGCAGCGCCGGCGGCAGGAACGTCAGCAGGTGCGGCCCCCCGCGGGTGAACAGGGTGCCTTCCCAGTCGACGGCGCCGTCGTACAGGTTCGGGTGGCGTTCGAGCTGCCAGCGGGCGAGGTAGCCGCCGTTGGAGATGCCGGTGGCGTACGTACGCCGCGGCGCCGTGCCGTACCGCTGCGCGGCCACCGCCTTCGCGGCGCGGGTGAGCTGGGTGACCCGGTGGTGCCACTCCAGCACCGCGTCGCCGGGGCGTACGCCGTCGGTGTAGAACTCGGCGCCGACGTTGCCCTTGTCGGTGGCGGCGAACGCGTACCCCCGGGCGAGCACCCAGTCGGCGATGATGAAGTCGTTGGCGTACTGCTCGCGTACCCCTGGGGCGCCGGTGACGACCAGGCCGCCGTTCCAGCGCTCCGGGAGCCGCAGCACGAACTGCGAGTCGTGCTTCCAGCCGTGCGTGTTGTTCAAGGTTGACGAGTCCGGGAAGTAGCCGTCGATCTGGATCCCCGGTACGCCGCTCGGGTTCCCGGTGCCCGGCGCGTGCAGCCCGGCCCAGTCGTTCGGATCGGTGTGGCCGCTGGCGACCGTACCGGCGGTGGTGAGGTCGTCCAGGCAGGCGACCTCGGCGTGCTCCGCGCCGGGCACCCACAGCCGGGGGCAGGCATCGACCGCGCCGGCCGGCCCGGCCAGGGACGCCGCGAGCAGCGCCCCGGCCGCGCAGACCAGACTTCCACGGTTCATCGGGTTTCCCTTTCCGAGGCCGCTGTCAGGGGCCGAGCTTGGCGAGCTCGTCCTGCTCCGCCTCGACGGCGGCGAGGTCGAACTTCGAGGTCTCCCGGGACAGCACCACCGCGACGATCGTGATCAGTACGCAGACCACCAGGTAGAGCGAGATCGGCGTCGACGATCCGAACGAGCTGAGCAGCGCCACCGCGATCAGCGGCGCCACGCTGCCGGCCACGATCGACGCCAGCTGGTAGCCCACCGAGGCGCCGGTGTAGCGCACCTTGGTGCCGAACAGCTCGGAGAAGAACGCGGCCTGCGGGCCGTACATCGCGGCGTGGAAGAACAGGCCACCGGCGATCGCGACTGTCACCAGCCCCGCGGTCTTCATGTCCAGAAGTACGAAGAACACGAACGCCCAGACCCCGACCCCGGCGGCGCCGAGCAGGTACACCGGGCGGCGGCCCCACCGGTCGGAGAGGTGCGCAAAGGTGGGGATCACGATCAGGTGCACCAGCGCCGCGACCAGCAGCGCGTTCAGCCCCACCTGGCGCGCCATCCCGAGGTGCTCGGTGATGTAGACCAGTACGAACGCGGTGAAGATGTAGTAGCTGACGTTCTCCGCGATCCGGGCGCCCATCGCGATCAGCACCTCGCGGCGGTACCGGCGGAGCACTTCGAACACCGGCGGTGCGCTCTGCTCGACCTCGGCGGCGCTGCGTGCTGCCCGCTCCTGCGCCTGCTGGAACACCGGCGACTCGGCGATCGACAGGCGTACCCAGAGGCCGACGACGACCAGCACGATGCTGAGCAGGAAGGGCACCCGCCAGCCCCAACTCAGGAACTGCGCATCGGTGGTGACCGCGCTGATCCCGGACATCACCGCAGTGGACAGCAGCAGCCCGATCGGTACGCCCGCCTGCGGCCACGACGCGCGCAGCCCGCGGCGTTTCGTCTTGCCGAACTCGGCCGCCATCAGCACCGCGCCGCCCCACTCGCCGCCCAGTGCGAAGCCCTGCACCAGGCGTAGCAAGGTCAGTATCAGCGCGGCCCCGAGCCCGAGGCTGGCGAAGGTCGGCAGTACGCCGATCAGGAAGGTCGCGCCGCCCATCAGCATCAGCGTCACGACCAGCATCGACTTGCGCCCGATCCGGTCCCCGAAGTGTCCGAAGAAGACCCCGCCGATCGGCCGCGCCAGGAAGCCCAGCGCGTACGTGGTGAAGGCGAGCATGGTGCCGACGAGCGGCTCGGACTCCGGGAAGAAGAGCTGGTTGAACACGAGCGCGGCCGCAGTCCCGTACAGGAAGAAGTCGTACCACTCGATGGTGGTGCCGATCAGGCTCGCCACCACGACCTTGTTGACTTCCCTGCGGCTGGGCTCCGTGCTGGTTCCACCGGTGGCCATGTGGGCGCCTCCTCGCGTAACGGTGTCCTCGGACGGCAGGTCCGGATATTCACTCGTTGGCGAGCGTATGAAGCGGGCGGGGCGCGCTCTATGGCGTCAGAACACCGAGTTGCGGCGGCGTTTATGGCAGATTTCCCATAGGTCAGCGGCGCGGGTTGCCGAGCCGGTGCAGCCGCAGCGCGAGCTGCACCTCGAGCGCGGTGTCCGGCTGCTGCCAGCGCTCGCCGATCAGCTGCCCGATCCGCTCCAGCCGCTGCGTCACGGTGTTCACGTGTACGTGCAGCGCCTCCGCCGCGCGCGAGGTGCTACCGCCCGCCCCGAAGTACGCCTCCAGCGTGGCGACCAGCGTGGTGCCGCGCCGCTGGTCGTACTCGATGACCGGGCCGATCGCGTCGGCGACGAAGCGGCGGGTGTCCCGCCGTCCGGACAGCAGCAGCCCGACGAAGCCGAGCTCGTCCGTACCGGCGGACTGCCCGGAGCGGCCCAGCGCGACCAGCGCGTCGGTGCAGCGCTCCGCCTCCTGGTACGCCGCGGCGATCTGCTCCGGGCCGGCGGCGGCCTGCTCCGGGTCGGCGGCGGCCGACGCGCCGGCGGTGACCGGCTTGCCGAGCACCGTGGTCAGGTCGCGGCAGACC
>JBOGDF010000312.1:0-6561 GCA_050701635.1 Micromonosporaceae bacterium
CCCGTCACCCACGCGCCCGCCCGTCACCCACGCGCCTTGCCGGACGCGTGCGACGCGGCGCGCGGCGCGGCGGCGCGCGGCTAAGACGCCAGGCGCTGCCGGGCGGGGAGGGGGAGCCGGGTCGGCAATAGCCGCGCCGGCGCCGACACCGCGGCGGGCTCCGGGAAGCGCACCGTGTAGCCCAGCTTCTGCAAGGCCTGTACGGCCGCCTCGGTACGCCACCGGACCGCCAGCGCGTACGCCTCGCGGAGGAAGTCGTCGACCTCGTCGTCGTACAGCTCGGCGTCGTCGAGGATCTTGTGCAGCAGCACGATCTCGATCTTGCCGAACAGCTGCGGCGGCAGATCGGTGAGCGGGTCGCAGGCGCCCAGCGCGGTACGGATCAGCCGCTCCGCCGTAGTCGGGTCGATCTCGTCGCCGGTCAGGTCGTACACCACGCGGGTGTTGGCGACGAACCGGATGATCTCTTCCACCGGGGTGTCCGGGCCGAAGCGGCGGCGTACCGCGAGCAGGAAACTGGCACCGAGAAACTCGGGGAAGCCGTCGGCGGAGCGGAGTGCCTGCAGCCGTTCCACCCGCCGGTCGAAGTCCTTGAATTCGTCGAGGAGCAGGGCACGCACCAGCGTGATGAAGTCATCCATGATCAGCCGCCACTGAGTCGAGGAGGGGAACTCGTCGGGCGCGCTGCCGGCTGCGCTAGCCTTCATGATCGCATGCCTTTGCACCAAAAGTCCATTATCGAAAACGGACCTTCTGCCCCGCTGCCGGCGCTTTCCCTCAAGATCGCCGTTCCGGGAACGAACCGGCCGTAGGCAGCGCCGCAGCGTTCCCCAAACAGCGATCTTGCAGGCGGCCCGCTGGCGGCGACCCCGCAGCCGCCGGCGGCCCCGCAGGCGGCGAGCCCGCAGCTGCCGGCGGCCCCGCAGGCAGCTGCGCGGTCAGTCTGCGGCGCGGCAGGTGACGTCTTTCTCGGGTGCCTCGAGCTCGATCAGGTATCCGTTGATCACGTCGTTGAGACAGCCCGGCTTCGGGTACGCGGTGTGCCCCTCACCCTGGTACGTGATCAGCCGCCCGGTGCCGAGCAGCTTGGCCAGTACGCCGGCCTGCTCGTAAGGGGTCGCCGGGTCGCCGGTGGTGCCGACCACCAGGATCGGGGGAGCGCCCTCGGCCTTGCCGTACGGGTACGGGTCGTGCTGGTCCGGCCAGACCGCGCAGCCAAGGATCGACAACGCGAGCGCGCCGCCGAACAGCGGATACTTCTTGCGCCACTCGACCTGCAGCTTGCGTACGTCCTGCACCGACGGTGGCTTCTCCTCGTCCACGCAGTTGACCATGGTGAGCACCTCCATCGAGTTGGGGTACTCGCCGTCGGACTCGCGCTCGTTGAACGTGTCCACGATCCGGAACAGCCCGTCCGGCCGGCCCCGGTCCGCGTCGGCCAGGGCGTCCGCCAGCGCGGGCCACCACTCCTGCACGTACATCGTGTAGACCACGGCGGCCAGCACCCAGCCCGCGGTCGCCTCCCGGCCGTCGTTGCCCTTCGCGGGGGACTTGCGCGCCTTGGCCATCAGCTGGCTGACGAACCGCCGCGGATCGGGCGCCACCGCGCAGCCGCTGCGGCCCTTGCTCTTGCACCAGTTCGCGAAGTTGTTGAACGCCAGCTCGAAGCCGGCGGCCTGGCCCTCGCTGCTCTCGATCTCGCTCTTGCCGGGGTCGACCGCCCCGTCGAGCACCATGGCGCGGATCTTGTCCGGGAACAGCTTGGCGTACACCGCGCCGAGCAGGGTGCCGTACGAGTAGCCGAGGTAGGTCAGCTTCTCGTCGCCGACGGCCTGCCGGATCGCGTCCATGTCGCGCACGGTCTGTTCGGTGGAGAAGTACTTGAGGGTGTCGCCGTACTTCTTCTCGCAGTCGGCGACCATCTCGTCGGTGAGGTCGACGATCTCCTGGTACGCCTGGTCGGTGGCGGGATCCGGCTCGGCGCCCAGCATCGCGTCCTTGTCCTCGTCGGAGAAGCACTCCACCGGCGACGACCGGCCCACTCCGCGCGGGTCGAAGCCGACGATGTCGAACTCCCCGATCACCTCGACCGGCAGCGACAGCGACAGGTAGACGGCGGTGTCGATCCCGGAGCCGCCCGGCCCGCCAGGGTTGATCACCAGCGATCCGATCCGGTCCCGGCCCTGCCGCTTGGCCCGGGCGCGCAGCAACGCGATGTCGAGCGTCTCGCCGTCGTCCGGGTTGTTCCAGTCCTGCGGCACCTTCACGGTGGCGCACTCGTACCTGATGCTGCCGGGCGGGGTGTCGCCGAGCGCGTCCGCGGCGACGTCCTCGCAGTCCTCCCACTCCGCCGCCGGGATGCCGACCGGGGGTTGCGCCCCGCCGTCGCTCGGCGGTCCGTCGTTCCACCGCGCCGTCGGGCCGGAGCACCCGGCCAGCAGCGCGGACGCGGCGACGGCAGCGATCACCGTCAGCCACAGCGGGCGGGGGTGGGCGGTGGCCCGTGAGGTCACGAGGTCTCCTCGGGTCGGCCGGCGAGTACGCGATCAACATCGAAGCGTACGGGGCGCTCCAGCTGTTCGTAGGTACACGACGCGGGCTCCCGGTCGGGCCGCCACCGTACGAACCGCGCCGTGTGCCGGAACCGGTCGCCCTCCATGTGGTCGTACGCCACCTCGCAGACCAGCTCGGGTCGCAGCGGCATCCAGGACAGATCCTTTGTGCCGGTCCACCGGCTCACCCCACCTGGCACCCGCTGGGTCCCGTCGGCCGCCTCGCCCCACCGGGCCCACGGGTGGTCGCTGACCTCGGTGCGGTACGGCGCCAGCTCCTCCAGCAGCTCACGCCGCCGGGCGGCGGTGAACGACGCGGAGACCCCGAGGTGGTGCAGCATGCCGGCGTCGTCGTACAGGCCGAGCAGCAGGGAGCCGACCGCGTCGTGGCTCTCCACCGCGGACTTGTGCCAGCGGAACCCGGCCACCACCACGTCGGCGGTACGCGCGTGCTTGACCTTGAACATCAGCCGTTTGCCGGGGGCGTACGGGGCTTCCCCCGGCTTCGCCATCAGCCCGTCCAGCCCGGCGCCCTCGAACAGCTCGAACCATTCCCGGGCGGTGTCCAGGTCGGTGGTGACCGGTGTCAGGTGCACCGGTGGCTTCGCCGCCGCCAGCGCCGTTTCCAGCAACTCCCTGCGCCGGGTGTACGGATCCGCCATGCAGTCCTGGCCGTCCAGCGCCAGCAGGTCGAAGGCGATGAAGCTGGCCGGCGTCTGGGTGGCGAGCATGTTCACCCGGGATGCCGCCGGATGGATCCGCTGTCCCAGGGTGTCGAAGTCGAGCTTGGGTACGCCGTCGCGTACCACCGCCACCAGCTCACCGTCGATCACACAGCGCTCCGGCAGCTCGGTCTTCGCGTACTCCACGACCTCGGGGAAGTAGCGGGTGAGGGTCTTGCCGCCGCGGCTGGCCAACTCGACCTCGTCGCCGTCCCGGAACACGATGCAGCGGAACCCGTCCCACTTCGGCTCGTACGTCATCCCGGCCGCGACCGGGATCTCCTTCACGCTGGTGGCGAGCATCGGCTCGACCGGTGGCATCACAGGCAGCTTCACGTTCGCCAGTCAACCAGATGCCGGCGACGCGTACCGGCAGGCCGGCGACGGCACGTCTATCCGGTGCTGGCGTCCAGCCGTGACAGCTCGTCCGGGTCCAGGGTCAGGTCGGCCGCGGCGGCGGAGTCGCGGATCGTCTCGGGGCGGGACGATCCCGGGATCGGGATCACCACCGGCGAGCAGGCCAGCAGCCAGGCCAGGCAGACCTGCTGCGGGCTCACGCCGCGCTCGCGGGCGATCTCGTGGTACGCGGCGTACCGGGGATCGGCCGGCCGGCCCGACGAGCCGTCCAACGAGCTGCGGGAGATCCCGCCCAGCGGGCTCCACGGCAGGAAGGCGATACCCAGCGTGTCGCAGGCGGCGAGGACGGGCTCGCTGTCGCGTACCGCGGGGGAGTATTCGTTCTGCACCGAGACGAGCGTGTCGCCGAGGATCCGCCGCGCGGTAGCGAGCTGCGTGGTGTCCACATTGGAGATGCCGGCCATCCGGATCTTGCCGGCGGCGTACAGTTCGGCCAGGGCGCCGACGGAGTCCTCGTACGGGACCTGCGGATCCGGGTGGTGGAGCTGGTAGAGGCCGATCGCGTCCACGCCGAGTCGCCGTAGCGAGGCGTCGCAGGCCGCTGTGAGGTGCGCGGGCGTGCCGGTGATGGTCCAGCTGCCGTCGCCGGGGCGGCCGCGTCCGCCCTTGGTGGCGACCAGGACGTCGTCGGTCGGTCCGTAGCTGGCCAGCGCGCGGGCGATCAGCGACTCGTTGTGCCCGGCTTCGCCGGCGTACCGGTGGTACGCGTCGGCGGTGTCGATCAGCGTGACGCCGGCGTCCAGCGCCGCGTGGATGGTCGCCACCGCCCGCGCCTCGCCGGGCCGGCCCTCGATCGACAGCGGCATCGCGCCCAGCCCGATCGCGCTGACCTCGACAGCGCCGATCCTGCGGGTACGCATCACGCCTCCGTGGCTTCCGCGATGGCGCACGGCAGCCAGTCGTCCAGCGCGGAGAACCGGAACCCGAGCCCGGTCGCGCGGGCGTTGCTCATCGGGTAGTAGCGGTCGAACGAGTAAGGCGACACCGGCTCGCCGCCGGCCACCTCCTGGTAGACCGGGGGTGGCGTACCGAGGCCGGCGGCGATCCGGTCGCAGAGCCCCCGTACGTCGAGCTCGCCGGTGGCGCACGCGTTCACCGGGCCGATGACCGTGCCAACCGCCGCCCAGCGCAGGAACTCCGCGATCTCGCGGTGGTGTACGAACGTCGCCGGCTGCGGGTCGCGGTGGATCGCGGTCGGCTCGCCGGCGCGTACCCGCCGTACGTAGTGCGCCAGCCGGCCGGTGAAGTCCGCCCCGCCGAGTACGTGGGCGGTGCGTACCAGCACCGTGTCGAATGCCGGCTGGGAGGCGAGCACCGCCTCGGCCTGGCGTTTGCCCTCGCCGTAGTGGCGCTCCAGGTAGCCGGCGTCGTCCCACGGCAGCTCCGGCTTGACAGGCCAGCCGGCCGGATCCATCGCGGCCTCCGTCACCGGCTCGCCGCCGCGCGCCGGGGCCAGGGAGTCGTACACCTCGACACTGGAGGTCATCAGGTAGCGGCCGGTACGCCCGGCGAACACCCGCGCCGCGATGGCGGCCTGCCGTGGCGTGTAGCAGACCTGGTCGATCACCACGTCGTACTCCTGACCGCCGAGCACAGCCGACAACGCTGCTTCGTCGTCACGGTCGGCGACCAGGTGCCCGGTCCCGAGCGGGGCGGGCGTGGAGCCGCGGTTGAGCACGGTGACGGCGGCGTCACCGTCCCGCAGCAGCTCGATCAGGTGGCGTCCGAAGTAGCGGCTCCCGCCGATCACACAAACTCGATACACGAGAGTGAAGTATTGTCGGCGGATCAGCCGCGCTGAAGGGGCAATCGTGGGAGATGCTGCGTACACACCAAAAGAACCACGGCATATCCGTGCACTCTCCAATGATCCCTCAGTCGCGCTCGACCCGGTGGACGGGCGGCTGCTGGAGCTGGTGCAGACCGAGGGCCGGATCACGCTCAGTGAGCTGGGCCGGCGGGTACGGCTGAGCCCCGCCGCCGTCGCCGAACGGGTCCGCCGGCTGGAGCAGTCGGGTGTGATCACCGGGTACGCCGCACAGGTGGCGCCGGAGCGGCTCGGCTACGGCGTCCGCGCGTTCGTACGGGTCTCGCCGCACGCCGGCTACTCGTTGAAGCACCCCCGGACCCGGGAGCTGATCGCGCGTGCCGAGTTCCAGGAGGTGCACCACGTGGTCGGCGAGGACTGCTGGATCCTGAAGATCGCTGTACGCGACACCGGCCACCTCGAGGAGCTGTTGGAGCAGATCGCGGAGCTGGGGCGTACCACCACCTCGATCGTGCTCTCCTCCCCGGTACGGCACCGGCCACTGCCCCCGGCGCCACGCCCCTAGGCCGGCGGCACGTAGAAGGTGGTGGTGTTCTCGACCGCGGTGGCCACCTCGGCGTCGGTGCCGCCGGCGGCACGCAGCGCCTCGCCCCAGGCGGTGCTGCTGTCGGTCATGTACCGCCGGCCCCCCTCCGACATCGACCACGCCTCCGGATCCTCCATGAGGTCGCCGGACAGGTGCAGACTCAGGCCTAGCACGATGAGATCCCAGCCGACGCCGACCGCGCCGGGGCCGAACTCGGCCCACCGGGCGTCGTCCACCACCGCGACGTGCTCCAGCTCCAGCCGGGTGCTGCCGTCGCTCGAGGTCAGCCTTACCTCGACCTCGCTGACGCCCACGTCTTCGCCGTAGATCCAGCTGACCGCCAGCAGCTGGGGCGGTTCGCAGCGCAGGATCTCGCCGCCCGCCTGGTCCTTCAGTTGGTACCTGCCGCCGAGCCGCAGATCGCCGCTGACCGGCACGAACCAGCGGGCGATCCGCTCGGGGTCGGTGATGGCGTCCCACACGTCGTCGATCGGTGCGTCGTAGTCGCGTCGCAGC
>JBOGDF010000313.1:0-6554 GCA_050701635.1 Micromonosporaceae bacterium
CCACTGCCCGGCGCCGCCCCGCAGGCACCAGCCGCGTTCTCCCCGCCCGGCACCGCCCCGCGACCGCTTCCGGCCGGTGCCACATCGCCGTCGCCGCCGCAGCCCGTACCACCGCAACCGGCACCACCGGCTGCCGCGGTCAATCCTGCCGATCTGCCGAGCATCCGCTCGGTGCCGGCGCTTCCCGCGCCGCGGTGGCCGCAACTGGTCGCGTGGCTCGGGGTATGGCTACCCGTGCTGCTTCCGTTGCTGGCGTTCCCGCTGCCGCTGCCGATCACGTTCGCGGACGAGTACGGCAGCCTGCACGGGCTCGACAAATACCTCGTGGTCTGGCTGCTGGGCGTGCCGGTGCTGATCGCGATCAGCGTGGCGTCGGTGATCTGGCTGTCCCGGCTGCGGCGCTGGCGGTGGCCCGCCGATGCCATGGTGTACGCGCGGTGGCCGGGCTGGCTGGCCGTACTGTCCGCGCCGTTCCTGGTGCTCGGGGTCGTGGTCACCGGGCTGCTGCTGGAGATGCTGCGCGGGGTGACCTGGTCGACGTCGGAGGACGTAGCCCATCCGGCCAGCTCTCCGTACTACCGCCAAGGCGCTCTGGAACGCATCGCCGAGAAACACACCGAGTTGATCGTGGTCCTGGTGATCGGGGTGTTGATCGCGCTGGTCGGCTGCGTGGGGATCCTGATCTGCCGGCGGTGGACGCATCCCCGCCTGGCGATCCTGACCAGCGGTCTGCAGTACGAGGCGGCACCCGACCGCGGCATGTTCCTGCCGTGGTCGCAGCTCAAGCACGTCGAGATACGCTCCCCCGGCCCGGGCCAGCCCGATGCGGTGCTCGCCTGGCCCACGCCGGACACGCCCAGCGATCCCAGACTCGCACCGCTGTGGTCGCGCGACGTCAACGGCTATCTGGTGCCTGCACTACGGCAGCGCTTCGCCGCCGCACCGGACGATGTCGCGTACGCGATCGCCGAACAGTCCGGCGGCAAGGTGATGCCGGGACGGGCGCGATAGCCCGCAGGTTCAGCCCGCCACGAGTAGCTCCAGCCACCGCTTCAGCTGCCCCGCGAGGGGCGTCGGTCGCGCCGCGCGAGCTGTCGCAGCGCGGAGGTGCCTCACTGCTTGATCGCCTCCCGCTGCAAGGAACCGCGCGCTGTTGACGTACCTGTACGCGTCGTTGTGTGTCCAGCGGGTCGTGACGGTCGGGAGTACCCGCGGGCTCCCTCGCCGTACCGGCCGGCGCCTGGGAGGCTATCCGGCGGCCGCGTCGTGCTCGCCGCTGGCGCGCAGCACCCCGGTGCGGGCGGCGTCCCGCAACGCCACCAGGGCGGGCCAGCCGTCGCCGGTGGCCGCGATCGGCGCGCCGAACCGTACCCGGATCGACCCGCGACGCGGGAAACGCTGATCCGGGCCCAGCACCCACCTGGCGCCGTCGATACCGGCCGGAACCACCGGCACGCCCGCGTCGACCGCGGCCGCGAATGCCCCGAGGTGGAAGGGCCGTAGCCCGGGCGCAGCGGACATAGATCCCTCCGGGAAGAGCACCGCGGTCTCCCCCGACCGCACGGCGTGAGCGATTCGGCGGGTGTCCGGCGCTCCCAGCTCCGGCTGCCGTCGCTCCACGAACTCGCAACCCAGCCGACTGAGGAAGATCCCGACGCACGGCACCGGCCGGAAGTCGGCGCCCGCGACGAACATGAGCGGACGCGGTGCAGCCATGGCCAGGGCCATACCGTCGAGATAGCTGCCGTGATTGGCGACGATGACGCATGGGCCGAGCCCCGCCAGGTGCTCAGCGCCCTCCACGGTGAGCGTCGTCGCCGTCAGCCATCGCACCAGGCGCCCTGTGGCACGCAGCGCCCAACGGCGCCAGGCCAGCCGCGGCAGCCCCACCACGGTTGTCCAGACCGGCGCCGCCAGCAGGGCCGTCAGCGTCCAGGCGTACGCAGCGAACAGCACCGCCGCACCTGCGCGCGCCCAGCGACGCCATTGCGGCACCATGCCAGCCCAGGCGAACCTGGCCACCTGCCACCAGGCCAGAGCCGGCCGCCTCGCGACACCGCCGGACTCGTACCGCTCCCGGCTGGCGGCTCGGCGGATC
Organism: Micromonosporaceae bacterium; assembly: GCA_050701635.1. Taxonomy (GTDB): domain Bacteria; phylum Actinomycetota; class Actinomycetes; order Mycobacteriales; family Micromonosporaceae; genus WHSM01. The sequence continues at coordinate 2,099 of JBOGDF010000313.1, forward strand.
TTGCCGCTCGAGGTCTTGAGCACCGCGCCAGGCGGGCCGATCACCACCTCGTCCGGGGGCACGCCGAGCACGTCGACCGCGACCGACATGACGCGACCGCGCAACTCCATCACCGCGGCGGGATCGGTCAACCGGCTCTCCGCGAGCACCACCAGGCGCTCAGTGGCCGCGTCCGGATCGGTCGCGGGGAAAACCGCGACGCATCCCTTCCGCACGCCCGGGACCTCGCCGACCGCGGCCTCCACCTCACTGGGGTGCAGGTTCCGGCCGGCCCGGATGATGATGTCCTTCGCACGGCCGGTGATGAAGAGATCCCCGTCGACCAGGTAGCCGAGATCCCCAGTCTCCAGCCAGTCCCCGTGGCGCAGCTTGACAGTGTCCCCCGGGGCCCGGTAGTACCCCGAGGTAGCCGACGGGCCGGCGAACTGAATCAGGCCCTCCTGCCGGGGCCCGAGCACCCGACCGGCCGCGTCCACGATCCGCAACCGGTATCCGGGCAGCGGGCGGCCACAGCCGACAAGCCGTAACGCCGGAGTCGGTCCGCCCTCGGCCGGCGGTGCCTTGGCCAGCGTTCCGGCCGTCAGGGGTTCCGCGCGGCCATGGCGCGCCAACGGCTCGCGGGCGATCACGTCGACGTACGGCGGTCTGCCGAGCGGCGGAAAGGTCACGCCGAGCGCGGCCTCGGCGAGCCCGTACACCGGCGCCGTGGCCTCGGGGCGGAAGCCGTACGGCGAGAACCGCTCGGTGAACCGGCGCACCGTCTCCGCACTCACCGGCTCGGCGCCGTTGAACGTCAGCCGCAACGAACTCAGGTCGAGCCCCGTCAAGTCCTCGTCGGGGATTCGCAGACACAGCTCGTACCCGAAGTTCGGGGCGGCCGAGAGAGTTGCCCGGTGATTGTGGATGGCCCACAGCCACCGAGCCGGCCGGGCGAGGAAATCCATCGGGGACATCACGACGAGCGGAATGCCGTGGTACAAGGTTCCCAGCCAGGCTCCGATCAACCCCATGTCGTGATAGAGCGGAAGCCAGCTGACGAAGACGTCTCCCGTGGCGACGCGGGCGGCGGCGCCCAGGGCACGAATGTTGGCGAGCAGGTGGGCGTGAGTGAGCATCACACCCTTCGGGTCGCCGGTGCTGCCGGAGGTGTACTGCAGCAGCGCCAGGTCGTCCGGTTCGGCTGCGTGGCCCGCGCCCGCGGCGGAACCGCCGGTCAGCTCTGCCGGGATTGTCACCGATCGCAACGCGGAGGCGTGCAGACCCAGCAGCCGCGCCAACTTCCTGGCCTCCGGCACAGTGACCAGCGTGACCGCGCCCGCGTTGTCGAGGATCCTGGCCTGCCGGCGCAGGTGCTCCCCCAGCTGGGTCGGCCGAACCGGCGGGTAGAGCGGCACCGGGATCCCTCCGGCGCGGAGCGCGCCGAGGAACGTGGTGAAATAGTCCACGCCGGTCGGCAGCATGATCCCGACCGGATCGCCGGGGGCGACCCCGCCCGCGGCCAGCACGGCGCCCGCCTCGGCGGCTCCCTGTGCCAGTGCCTGGTACGTGACCTCGACAGCTCTCGCCGCCGGGCCGCTGTGGTCGAGCAGCCGGAGGTGCACCCGCCACGGGTGAGCATCGCGATGCCAATCGAGCACCTCGCCGAGGGTTCGAATGTCATGGGGCGGGAACTCGGCAGAACTAGACTCCGGCCGCCACCGGGTAGCCGTCTGTGGCGCCTGCCTGGAGGCCGGCCCGGTTCGGGCCCCGAGGATCAGGTCCACCCAGTCGGCAACCGTGCTGCCGCGGGTAAGCGCTTCGTCGGGGAGCACCACCTTGCACGCCTGCTCCAGCCGTACCCGCAGCTCGGCCACCGCCAGGCTGTCCAGCCCCAGGTCGGAGTCGAGCGCACTGTCGAGCCGCACCGCCGGCCCCGGCCCCGCCGGATGCAACTCCGACACCAGGCGGCGAATCGTCTCCAGCGCGACATTCACGAGATCCTCAGCCGGATCACCGTGAGCGTGCTGAGCCCGCTCCTCGGTCACAGTCCGATCATCGACGGATCTGGCTTCGCCTGCAAAAGGTCCAGGCTCAAGCGTGCTCGGCACAGCCGTTATGCCGGGCGACCACGATCCCCCGCACCGGATCCGCGACCGCCTCACCGAACAGCAGCCTGGACCGTTCCTGGAGCAGGATCGTCTTAAGGACGCGCCCTGACGGCACCCACGAGCCGGCCGGGCGCCGCCGACTCAGACTTGAGTAACGTCACCGCGTTCGCGCTGCAGGCCTCACTCCACTGACCCGGCGAGCCGTTCCAGGGACCGCCGCAGCTTTCCCGCGATAGGCACCGGGCGGCGGCTGTGCCGATTCACGAAGACGTGGACGAAATGGCCCTCGGCCAGCAGGGTCTCGTCGCGGAAGATCCCGACCTCGTACCGCACGCTGGAGCGGCCGAGGTGGCCAACCCGCAGTCCGGTCCGCAACCGCTCGGGGAACGCGGCGGGTGCGTTGAACGCGCAGTGCGACTCGACACAGAGCCCGATCGTGTCGCCGTCGTGGATGTCCAGGCCGCCCTCGGCGATCAACCAGTTGTTGATCACGGTATCCATGTAGGCGTAGTACGCCGCGTTATTGATATGGCCGTAGACGTCCAACACAGTCCGCTATCCCTAAACAGGACCCCTCGGGCCGGCAAGATGCCCGGCGGTACTCCCTATCGGGCTGACCGTCGCGGTCGGGCACGGCGAAGGACAAGGTATCCCACCAACCCGCCGAGCAGGGCGGCCAGCGCCGTGGTGGCGATCGAGGTGATGACAAGGCTCGTCGGCCGCACGCAAAGTCCGTCGCTTCCACCTATCACAACGTCAGGGCAACCTGGGTCGCGGAGAATGTCGACCGACACGAGAGCCTGCCATACCAGGACACCGCTCTCGGCTGCGAACGCCGCCCCCGCAGCGACGAGCGCGGCGGCCGCTACCACCGCCACTGTGAGCACTGACCTCATCGCGCGCATAGTCACTCAGCCCGGGCGCTACGACGCGCCACAACGGACCCCGGTTCCAGAGTCGCCCATGGCCATCCGCCGGACAACCGTAGCTGCCCGAGGGTAATCACAGCCCCTGCGGCCGCTGCGGGCAGCGCCCCGCGAGGCGCAAAGCCAACAGCCCTGGCGCTCCCGCAAAGCCCTGCCTGCACCACCTGGCGCGAGATAACCCCGCGACCGCAACTCGCCACCCCCTCATGCAGCACTTCCGGGGCGCGCAGAGGTTCAGTACGCGGCTTCAAACGTGTGGATGTCGTGCGTTTCGAGCGATCGCATCCGCTCGGTTCCGGGAGAATACACGGGACACATGGTGTGCTGACTTGAATTGTTCTCACAAACCGGGTCGCCGCTGTCGTAATGCCCATCATCGTTGGGACCTCGAAGAAAGCCGGCGATGTGTCCCCACTCGTGGCTGGCCACGCTCCACAGGTCCTTCTCACAGGTGCCGAACGGACACAGGTTGAGAAAACCATCGTCCGCGTCCCCAGTGCCGGTATACCAGTTCTGGTCGCTATCAAAATTGATGGTGAACCGCGTGATGTTTCCGAACCCATCGACGCATACGATCGCGACTCCAAGAACGCTCGGGCCGTATAGGTCCAGGTTACGCCAAAAAGCACCGTTCAAACTGTTACCGCAGGGATTGTCGGCGTTGCCTGGGTTGGTTCTCTGGCCGGCGTTGATGAAGTTGGGTTCCGCGGCGCCGCCGCGCTGGTTCCACTGAGACGCGCCATTGAGAACGCGGTCGCGGTGGGATCCGCCGGGGAAGTCGCTCTTGAAGTACCAGTCGATAGTGTTTTCGCCGGCCGTTGACCATTTCCATGGGATGTAGAGACTGACGCTGTGTGCCGCAGCTGGCTGGGCGGCGCCCGCGATGACGAGCAGCGAGATCAGGACAAGAACGGTGAGCGGCGTGCCGATCTTGGCTGTCATGGTCATGCCCCTCCGCATCGCGTGACCGTGGTCAGTCGCCATCCCAGGTCGCCGTTTTCGAGTTGCAGGATCGCCACGTTCCACCCCCGCCCGTCCCGGAACACGATCTCGGCCTCCTCACCTGTGTTGTATGTGACCTTGCGCTGCAGTCGGCCGAAGTCGGCGGCCAGCCCCGAACCGTCGGCGTACCGATCCGCGATCTCCTCCGGGCCAGCTCGCTCCCTGCCCGGACCATGCTCGATGATCGCATGTGAATACTGCGAATCCTCGCAGTCCAATTCTTCGACAGCTCTCTGCGGATCTTTCGCCGGCCCCCCGGACGACGCCTCGACCAGCGAGTACGCCGCCACCCCAACGCCAGTCCCGACGAGGAGAGAGCATGTCCCGAGTCGCGTGGAACTTGGGTGACGATCCACGGTGAACTCTATGCGGCGGCGCCGACAGTTTCGGTGTCGGTGGGGGTGTCTGGGTGGGCGTGTCGGCGCAGCGCGTCGACGAGTT
>JBOGDF010000314.1:0-6540 GCA_050701635.1 Micromonosporaceae bacterium
TGCACCATGCTCCGCCTGGACCCAAAAGCCCCTGCGCCGGCCTGACCCTCTACGCCATACTCCGCGAGCTGCAACTCCTGCTCGCCGTCATCGCCGGCGCGTGCCACGTCTGCCAACGCCCATTCCCTCACCCGACCTAACAAAGTACTACTAGGGCATGTCCTGCCGATCTTCAGTCGGCTGCGACGGGCACAGACGACGACCGGCGGCGTTGCAGAACCGTCCGGATACAACACCGGTATCCGGACGAACCTGCGCCTTGCCGGGCGCCGCCTGGATCCCGTCTCGCTCGACCAAGATCGACAGGACACGCCCTAACGCCAGCCTCGTGACGCGCCGGACGGCGGTTACGGCGGCACCCCGTACCCCCGTAGCTCGTTAATCCCCCAAACGGGGGCGAGACGCACGCCTCCACGCCCAGCCCGGCAACGGATAGTAATGTCGATCTTCCAGAGAGCTAGGGGGAGCATGACGAAGTTGCGCTGGTACGCGGTCGCCGCGACGGTCGCCGCGCTCGGTCTGATGCTCGCCATGGCGCATCCGGCGCTGCGGGGCGCGGTGCTCAGCGGAGGCGGCTGGCTGGCCGAACCCTGGGCCGATCCGAGCCCCAGCCCGGGGCCGTCGAACTGCCCGGTGTCGGAGAAGCTGGTGCCCGAGTGCGGCGCCTGGTGGGGGGTGGCGCCCGGGGTCTTCACCAGTACGCCGTCCGCGCAGGCGCTGACGGAGTTCGAGATCAAGACCGACCGGCACGCCGACATCTACCACCGGTACCACCGCGGCGACGAGCTGTTCCCGACCGAGGACGAGATCGCCGCCGCCCGGGATCCGAACGGCCCCCGGGTGCTGCTGCTCAACTGGAAGGTCGCCTGGGGCACCACCTGGGCCGACGTCGCCGCCGGCGGCCAGGACGCCCGGATCGACCGGCTCGCCGCGCACGTCAACGAGACCTTCGACGAGCCGTTCTTCCTCGCCATCCACCACGAGCCGGAGAACGACGTACGCACCGAGGCCGAATCCGGGATGACCGCGGCGGACTACGCGGCGATGTACCGGCACACCGTGGAGCGGCTGCGCGCCCAGGGCGTCGACAACGCGGTGTACGTGATGGCGTACATGGGGTGGCAGGGCTGGGGCACCAAGCCGTGGTTCGACGAGCTCTACCCGGGCGACGACGTGGTCGACTGGATCGGCTACGACCCGTACGTGACCGCCGACCCGGACGCGTACCACCACGGCGATTTCGCCACGCTGGTCAACCAGACCGACGATCCGAAGACGTGGCCCGGCTTCTACGACTGGGCCACCGCGGAGCATCCCGGCAAGCCGCTGATGCTCGCCGAGTGGGGCGTCTTCGAGTACCCCGACGACCACGGCCGCAAGGCCGACATCTTCGCCTCCGTGGAGCGCCAGCTGCCCGACTTCCCGGCGCTGAAGGCGCTGGTCTACTTCGACTCCCCGAACGCCCCGAAGGGCGACACCCGGATCGACAGTTCGAAACAGGCGCTCGAGGTGTTCCGGGACCTCGCGGCCCTGCCCCTGTTCTCGATCATTTTCCCGGGTACGCCCGGCGACCCGTCCCCGAGCGCCAGCCCGAGCGGCGCTCCCGGCTCGCCGAGCCTGGACCCGTCGGGATCGCCCAGCCCGGCGGTTTCCGGCTCGCCCAGCCCGGGCGCAGCCTCCCCGAGCGCCGCCTCTCCGAGCGTGAGCCTGAGTCAGGGCGCCAGCCCGAGCCCGAGCGCCACGGTCTCGCCCAACCCGGCGGCCTCGTCCGCACCGCCGGCCTCGACCAGGCCGCGCCAGATCCCGCTACGCCGCCTGAGCCGGCGCTGACCCCGCTGCTCGGCCGGCTCCGCAGCCCGCCGGCTCAGCCGGCGCTGAGGCTGGTCTCGAACAGGCCGTTGAGCTCCATCCAGCCACCGGCGGCGAGGTGGTTGAGCACCTGCTCGACGCCCTCCTCCATCGAGATCTGCGAGGTGTCGATCACCAGGTCGGCGTCGGTCGGCTCCTCGTACGGGTCGGAGACGCCGGTGAACGCCGGGATCTGACCCGCGCGGGCCTTGGCGTACAGGCCCTTGCGGTCGCGCTGCTCGCACACCTCGAGCGGGGTGGAGACGTACACCAGCACGAAGTCGGCGCCGACCGCGCGCACCATGCCGCGGATCTCGTCGCGGGTGGCGGCGTACGGGGCGATCGGGCAGCACAGCGCGAGCCCGCCGTGCCGGGCGACCTCGCTGGCCACGAAGCCGATCCGGCGGATGTTCAGGTCGCGGTCGCCCCGGGAGAACTTCAGCTCGGTGGACAGCAGCCGCCGGATCACGTCGCCGTCGAGCAGGGTGACCGTACGCTCGCCGTCCTCCAGCAGTACGTCGTGCACGCCGCGCGCGATCGTCGACTTGCCGGAGCCGGACAGCCCGGTGAAGAACACCACCAGTCCGCGCTGCTCCCGGGGCGGACGGGCGCGGCGCAGCTCGTCGGCGACCGCGGGCGGGGTGTGCCACTCCGGCAGGTTGACCCCGCGGTCCAGCAGGTCGTCGATCTCGGGCAGGGTCAGCGGCACCCTGCGCTGCCGCGGCGGTACGTCGTCGGCCGGCCGCCACTGCCCGTCGCGTACGTCGTACGCCAGCTCGCGCGGCACCACCACACGTACCGAGGCGCCGGTGACCCCGGTGCCGGTGGACAGCAGGTGGGTGGCGCCGTACGCGGCGGCGATCCGGGCCCGCAGCAGCCCGTCGCGGATGTCGTCACCGCGGGACGCGATCGGCACCGCGATGATGGTCGCCGGCGGCATCCGGTCGGTGGCGGCCAGCACGGAGCGCACCAGCACCTCGGGCGGCAGCCCGTCGTCGGTGGGCTCGGCGACCGGCACCATCACCAGCACATGCGCCGCGAGCGTACGGGCGGCGTGCGCCAGCTGGGCGAGCTGGGGACGGTGCAGCGGGCCGGTCGGGATGATCGCCAGCACCCGGCCCGGTGGCAGCGTCTCGCGTACCTCCTCGGGGGTGGCGCGCAGCCGCCGGAACACCCCGTGTACGGGCTCCGCCAGCCGGCGTACCGGCCCTGCGACCGCGCTCCAACCGGGGCGGGTCTGCCAGGACTCGACCACCTCGACCGCGGCGACGGGGGCGCCTTCCGGGTCGGTGAGCACCAGCACCCGGGCGCGCGGGTTGTCGGAGTCGAGCCGCTCGGTGATCTCGACCGGTGCTTCCAGGGTGATCGGCACCGGCCACGGCGTACCGTCGCCCAGGGTGCCGCGCCGGGTGATCGCCTCCAGGTCGGCTCGGCTGGCGAAACCGGCGAGGGGCTGATAGGCCCCGGACAGCAGCAGCTCCAGATCGGCCAGCTCGTGTGGCCGGGGCGTGTAGCTGGGCGCTTCCCGCAGCATCTCTTCGGGCAACAGCCAGTCGCTCATGCCGCTCCTCGTATCGGTAGGCACCTGCCAGTGTTGCAGCCACCACACAGCGCGGTCGAGACAGGTGTCCGGATCCTGAGGAGTCTAAAGCGCCCGGGCAGCTCGCCGGTCGAGGCGCGAGGGCCGCTCCCAGCATGCGGAGCGGCTTTGTCGACCCGGGCCGCGGCCGGCCTGCCGGGCTCAGGTCGTGGCGAGTTCGGCGGCGCCGAAGGAGACGGAGAACCGCTTGCACCAGATGGTGACGCTGCGGTACTTCGTGACGTCGACCTTGGCGGGGATGTCGTAGACCTGGCTGCCCACGTTGCCCTTCAGGGCGCCGAGCTCCACGTACTCGCCGTCGTCGAAGACCCTCCAGCCGTCCGGCGTCACCGCCTGGTCGGTGAGCCATACCCGCAGGTCGGGGCCGTTGCTGGTGCGGAGCTTCTCGAGCGCCAGCTGGTAGCGGCCGTCGGGAAGTTTGATCAGCTTCGCGGTGCCGCTGGTGTCGTGCTCGTGGGTGACGAACCTGCCCTGCGAGACCAGCACCGGGCCGGCCGCCGCCGCCGTCTGGGTGCCGGTGGCCGCGGGCGCCGCCGACGGCAGCGCCTCGTCGACGGTCTGGTCCACGAACAGCTTCCAGGGCGCGAACAGCCACAGCCCGGCCACCAGGCCGACGCCCAGCACCGCGAGGACGACCCAGGTCAGAGGTTTCCGCAAAAGGTTCCGCACGCTTCGATTCTCTCGCCGTACTGCCGCCGTCGCCGCCCGTACCCCCTTACAAAGCTCTTACCGGGGGTACGGGGGTCAGCCGGTGTTGCGCATCCCCGCCGCGATGCCGTTGACGGTGGTGAGCAGGGCGCGTTCCAGCTGCGGATCGCGGGCGCCGCGGCGGTACTGCGCCAGCAGCGAGACCTGCAGGTGGTGCAGCGGCTCCAGGTAGCGGTCGCGGACGGCGAGCGTACGCGCCAGCACCGGTTGGCGTTCCAGCAGCCGGGAGTCGCCGGTCACCGCGAGCACCTCGGCGACGGTGCGCTCGTACTCACCGGCGATCTTGTCGAACAAGGGGTGCAACGAGGCCGGGACCAGCGCCTGGACATAGCGCCGCGCGATGTCGAGGTTGGTCTTGGTGAGCATCATCTCGACGTTGGAGATGAAGGTACGGAAGAACTCCCAGCGGGTGTGCATCTCGCCCAGCTGATCGGTCAGGCCGGCGGCGCGGGCGGCGGCCAGGCCGGCGCCGACGCCGTACCAGCCGGGGACGATCTGGCGGCTCTGGGTCCAGCCGAACACCCACGGGATCGCCCGCAGCCCCTCCAGTCCGGCGCCGGCGTCGGGGCGTTTCGCGGGCCGGGAGCCGATGTTCAGCGCGCCCAGCAGCTCGGTCGGGGTGGCGGCCCAGAAGTACGCCGGCAGGTCCGGATGCCCCACCAGCTCCCGGTACGCGCCCGCCGCCGCGTCGGACACCTGCGCCATCACGCCGTCCCAGTCGGCCAGATCGGACAGCGGCGAGCGCGGCTCGGTGTGCAGCAGCGTGGCCTGCAGCGTCGCCGCGACGGTGAGCTCGAGGTTCTCCCGGGCCAGCGCCGGCAGGGTGTACTTGTCGGAGATCACCTCGCCCTGCTCGGTCACCTTGATCGCGCCGTCCAGCGTCCCGTACGGCTGCGCCAGGATCGCCTCGTGCGTGGGCCCGCCGCCGCGCCCCACCGTGCCGCCCCGGCCGTGGAAGAGCCGCAGCCGTACGCCGTGCCGCGCCGCCACGTCCCGCAGCGCGCGCTGGGCGCGGTGGATCGCCCACTGGCTGGCGGTGATCCCGCCCTGCTTGTTGGAGTCGGAGTAGCCGAGCATGACCTCCTGCACGTCGCCCCTCGCCTTGACGACATTGCGGTACGCGGGCACCTGCAGCAGCCCGTCGACCAGCGCGTCGGCGGCGTCCAGCTCCTCGACGGTCTCCAGCAGCGGCACGAACCCGATCCGGGCCTGCTCGCCGGTGGCGTCGACCAGCCCGGCCTCCCGGGCCAGCACCACCGCGGCGAGTACGTCGTCGACGCCCTGCGTCATCGACACGATGTAGCTCTCCACCGCCTCCGGCCCGAACCGGTCCTGCACCGCCCGGATCGTGGAGAACACCTCGAAGGTACGCCGCCCCCGGTCGTCCAGCACGATGTCCACACTGGACAGTGGGCGCCGGTTGGTCAGCTCGTGTCGTAGCAGCTCGGTGCGTTCCTTGCGGTCCAGGGCCTGGTAGCCGCCGGCGACCTCGCCGACCCGCTGGTACATCTGGGCCAGCACCGCGTGGTGCGCCGAGGCGTGTTCCCGTACGTCCAGCGTGGCCAGCCGCAGCCCGAACGCCGCCACGGTACGGATCGCGGTGGCGACCTGCCCGTCGGCGATCAGCCGCCCGCCGTGCGACACCAGCGACGTACGCATCAGCTCCAGATCGGCGATCAGCTCGCCGGCGCCCAGGTAGTCGCGTCCCGGCTGGTGCGGCCGGCCCGACGCGAGCCGGGCCCGGGTGTTCGCCAGCTTCGCCCTGATGCACCGGGCCTTCAACCGGTACGGCTCCTCCGCGTTCACCCGGCGGAACCGCTCGGCCAGCTCCGGGAGGTTGTCCAGGTCCTGCCGTACGCTCGCCGCCAGCCCGATCGAGACCCGGCGGTGCTGCTGCGACACGGACAGGTCGTTGATCAGCGCGTCCACCGCGTTCTCGGTGGCCCGGATGCCGTGCTCGTGCTGGATCAGCAGCACGTCGGCGGTGACCTTCGGGGTGACGTACGGGTTGCCGTCCCGGTCGCCGCCGATCCAGGAGCCGAACGACAGCGGCCGGGCCGCCGGCGGCAACACCACCCCGAACTCCGCGAACGTGGCCGCCAGGTCGGCGAGCACCTGCGGGGCGGCGCCGGCGTACAGCTCGGCGAGGTAGTAGACGGCGTTGCGGGCCTCGTCGGTGGGGTCGGGACGGGTCAGCCGCAGCTCGTCGGTCTGCCAGATCAGATCCACCAGCTCGGCCAACCTGCGGTCGGTGACCGCCGGATCGGTGGAGCCGACCAGCGCCAGCTCGGCCGCCTCGGCGTCGAGCAGGTCCGCGACACTGCGCAGCTTGGTCAGCAGCGACCGGCGCGCCGCCTCGGTCGGGTGCGCGGTGAACACCGGCC
>JBOGDF010000315.1:0-6504 GCA_050701635.1 Micromonosporaceae bacterium
GTCGGGAGCCGGGTCGCCGTGGACGGGGCGGGGACCACCCGCCGGTGGACATGGACGGGCGCTACCCAGGCCCGGGAGGATCCGGTCGGGCACCGGTGCCGCGCGAGCGGCGCCCCGAGCCCCCCTGGCACCCCGACGAGCAAGGCCGCGGCCGCCAGTCACCCCCCACCGAGTACTGGCCCCGCTGAGTCGCCGTCGCGCTGGACCTGGCGGCAGCGTCCCACCGTCCGCCGCGCACCTGACGTCCGCTGGGAGCCGTGCGATCACATCCGGCGGAGCACCGCCACCACGCGGCCCAGCACCGTGGCCTCGTCACCGGGGATCGGCTCGTACGCGGGGTTGTGCGGCAGCAGCCAGACGTGGTTGTCACGGCGGCGGTAGGTCTTGACCGTCGCCTCGCCCTCGATCATCGCGGCGATGATGTCGCCGTTGGTGGCCACCGGCTGCTGCCTGACCACCACCCAGTCGCCGTCGCAGATCGCCGCGTCGACCATCGAGTCGCCCTTGACCCGCAGCAGGAAGTGGGTGCCCTCGCCGACCAGCTCACGCGGCAGCGGGAACACATCCTCCACCGCCTCCTCGGCCAGGATCGGGCCACCGGCCGCGATCCGGCCCACCACCGGCACGTACGCCGGAGTCGGGTGTGCCGCACTCGCCGCCTCGTCGGCCGCGCCGGACTCGGCGGCGTCGGGGGAGCGTACGTCGACGGCGCGGGAGCGGTTCTTGTCCTTGCGCAGGAACCCCTTGCGCTGCAGCACACCGAGTTGATAGGCCACGCTCGACGCGGACGCCAGCCCGACCGCTTCACCGATCTCGCGCACGCTCGGCGGATATCCCCGGTGCGCCACGGAGTCTCGGATCACCTCGAGAATCCGCCGCTGCCGCGCCGTCAGATCCTGGTGTGTCGGATCCGGGAACGCGGAGATCACCGAGACTGGCGGCGTCGGCTGCTCCGCGCCCTGCTCGCCGGTCTGACCAGCGCCGCGGGCGCCGGTGGTGCGGCCGCGGGGTCGTGTGCTGCCACGCCGATCCTTGGTGCTCACTTCGACTCCTTCGTCCTGGTCTGACCCGTCGCGCTGGCGCCGCGGTCCGCCGCCGCGGTGGGCCGGTCGCGCCCTGACCGTCGCGGCCGGTGCCGGACCTGGTGCCTCGAGCCGGATGGTCCATTGTGGCCGCCGTTGGTGATCAAGACAGTAGCGCCAGCCGGGCGATGAATCAAACACCTGTTCGAAACTGGCGCGTCGGTTTCGCGTTTCGGTGGCGGGTTGTGTCGTACCCGTCTGATAGATATCGTACGCACGTTCGATCGAACAGTCGTTCGAAGTCGGCGTGCGGCGCGAAGCTCGTTCGGCGGAGGTGTGCGATGCAGGGTTCACCGGTGATCTCGATTTCGTCCCGGCTGGCGCGGCCAGCGTCCGGGCGGCGGTCGGTCGCGCGACCGGCACCCGTGCGGGAGGCCCGGCGGCCGGTGCGGCTGACCCGGCGCGGCCGGTTCGCCGCGTACGGGTTGGCGGTGCTGCTGCTCGTGGCGGGCCTGGCGGTGCTGCTGCTGGCGTTCGATCCGGCGGCCGGCGCGGTGTCGCCGGAGAGCCGGTCCGACGTCACCGAAGTGGTGGTCGAGCCGGGCGACACGCTGTGGTCCGTCGCGGTGCGGCACGAGCCGTCGCAGGATCCCTCGGTGACAATCGAGGAGATCCGCCGGCTGAATCACCTCCCCGGCTATACGGTGCATCCGGGGCAGACGTTGCGAATGCCGTAAAGGCCGCCCGCCTGCACGTGAAGGTGCCGGGAGGGCGGGGCCAGGCGGGTCGGTCGGCCGCTTCTGCGCAGTGCCGTGGTGACGTTCCGCAGTGGGGCGTACGACACGCCGAATGGTGCGCTCGGTGCTTGCCAGACCCGGACGGTCGGAATAACGTCAAACCCAACATCTAGTAGTTGCAGCCGTGTAACTTGCCTATCGGTTGGGGTAATCTCGATAATGAGGTGGGGCGTCGCCGGTGATCCGGAGACGCGTACACACGGTGTGGCGACAGGTGTGACGCGCAGCGACCAACGGGCGGATCTGACGGTCGCGAGCGCGTCCACGGGGCATGTCTGGACGAGGAGGGGGAGTCGTATGCGGTGTCCGTATTGTCGGAATCCAGACTCCAGAGTTGTCGATTCCCGTGAGGCGGACGACGGTCAGCTGATCCGTCGCCGCCGGGCGTGCCAGGAGTGCGGCAAGCGCTTCACCACTGTGGAGGAAGCGGTGCTCGCGGTGGTCAAGCGCAGCGGGGTCACCGAGCCCTTCAGCCGCAACAAGATCGCCACCGGGGTACGCAAGGCCTGTCAGGGACGGCCGGTCGACGACGACGCGATCGCGCTGCTGTCGCAGCGGGTGGAAGAGGTGATCCGGGCCCGGGGTTCGGCCGAGGTGCCGAGTCACGAGGTGGGGCTGGCGATCCTCGGTCCGCTGCGTCAGCTCGACGAGGTGGCGTACCTCAGATTCGCCAGTGTGTACCGGTCCTTCGAATCGCTGGAGGACTTCGAACGCGAGATCGAAACATTGCGCACCGCGCCGCATCCGGTGCGGTGACAGCGCCCGTGCCGACACGGCGGGGCGCAATCAGCGGCACGACAAACAGCGAACAGGCGTAGCAGTGACCAGGCATAGCAGACAGAACCGCCGCCGGGCGGTGGCGCGGGGCACGCGCCGAGTACAGAGGGGGACGAACATGGCGGAGGCAAGGGGTACCGCGTCGGGGACGGCGGCGACGGACCCGGACAGCGCGGGGGAGCGGGCCAGCGCGAAGTCGGCGCGGCCCACGGGGCTGCGCGTGGAGCGGGTGTGGACGACCGAGGGCGCCCACCCGTACGACGAGGTGACGTGGCAGCGCCGCGACGTCGTGATGACCAACTGGCGGGACGGCTCGGTCAACTTCGAGCAGCGCGGCGTCGAGTTCCCCGACTTCTGGAGTGTGAACGCGACCAACATCGTCACCTCCAAGTACTTCCGCGGTGCGGTCGGTACGCCGCAGCGGGAGTCCAGCCTGCGCCAGCTGATCGACCGGGTGGTCAAGACCTACCGGGCCGCCGGCGAGAAGCACGGCTACTTCGCCACCTCCGATGACGCCGAGGTGTTCGAGCACGAGCTGACCTGGATGCTGCTGCACCAGGTGTTCAGCTTCAACTCGCCGGTCTGGTTCAACGTCGGTACGACCTCGAAGCAGCAGGTCAGCGCCTGTTTCATCCTCGCCGTGGACGACTCCATGGACTCGATCCTGGACTGGTACAAGGAGGAGGGGCTGATCTTCAAGGGCGGCTCCGGCTCCGGCGTCAACCTGTCCCGGATCCGTTCCAGCAAGGAGCTGCTCTCCTCCGGCGGCACCGCCTCCGGGCCGGTCAGCTTCATGCGCGGCGCCGACGCGTCCGCCGGGACCATCAAGTCCGGCGGCGCCACCCGGCGCGCGGCGAAGATGGTCATCCTCGACGTGGACCACCCGGACGTCGAGGAGTTCATCGAGACCAAGGCCAGCGAAGAGAACAAGATCCGGGCGCTGCGCGACGCCGGCTTCGACATGGACCTGGGCGGCAAGGACATCGTGTCCGTGCAGTACCAGAACGCCAACAACTCCGTACGGGTCTCCGACGAGTTCATGCGGGCGGTCGAGGAGGGCGGCGAGTTCGGGCTCACTGCCCGGCAGGACGGCTCGATCGTCGACACCGTGGACGCCCCCGAGCTGTTCGGCAAGATCGCCCGGGCGGCGTGGGAGTGCGCCGACCCCGGGGTGCAGTACGACGACACCATCAACGACTGGCACACCTGCCCGGAGACCGGCCGGATCACGGCGAGCAACCCCTGCAGTGAGTACATGCACCTGGACAACTCCTCGTGCAACCTGGCCTCGCTGAACCTGATGAAGTTCCTGGACGACTCCACCTTCGACGTGCAGAAGTTCGTCAAGTCGGTGGAGCTGGTGATCACCGCGATGGACATCTCGATCTGCTTCGCGGACTTCCCGACCGAGAAGATCGCGGCGACCACGAAGGCGTACCGGCAGCTCGGCATCGGGTATGCCAACCTGGGCGCGCTGCTGATGGCGACCGGGCACCCGTACGACTCCGACGGCGGGCGCTCGCTGGCCGCCGCGATCACCAGCGTGATGACCGGTGTCTCGTACCGCCGGTCCGCCGAGCTGGCCGGGATCGTCGGCGCCTACGACGGGTATGCCCGCAACGCCGAGCCGCACCAGCGCGTGATGCGCAAGCACGCCGCGGCCAGCGACGCCATCCGTACCCACGGAAAGAACGACGCCGCGCTGGTACGGGAAGCCTCCCAGCAGTGGCAGCAGGGCATCAAGATCGGCGAGAAGCAGGGCTGGCGCAACTCGCAGGCCAGCGTGCTGGCGCCGACCGGCACCATCGGCCTGATGATGGACTGCGACACCACCGGGATCGAGCCGGACCTGGCGCTGGTGAAGTTCAAGAAGCTGGTCGGCGGCGGCTCGATGCAGATCGTCAACCAGACCGTGCCGCGCGCGCTGCGCTCCCTGGGCTACCAGGAGGAGCAGGTCGAGGCGATCGTGGAGTTCATCGCCGAGCACGGCCACGTGGTGGACGCGCCCGGGCTGCGCGAGGAGCACTACGCGGTGTTCGACTGCGCGATGGGCGACCGGTCGATCAAGCCGATGGGTCACGTACGGATGATGGCCGCTACCCAGCCGTTCATCTCGGGCGCGATCTCCAAGACCGTGAACATGCCGGAGTCGGCGACGGTGGCGGACGTACAGCAGATCTACTTCGAAGGCTGGAAGCTGGGGCTCAAGGCGCTGGCGATCTACCGCGACAACTGCAAGGTGGGCCAGCCGCTGTCGGTCGCGAAGAGGAAGACCGCCGAGGTGGAGCCGGCCACGCAGATTGAGTACCGGCCGATCCGCAAGCGGCTGCCGAAGTCGCGCCAGAGCACCACCACCTCGTTCTCGGTGGGCGGCGCGGAGGGCTACCTGATCGGGTCCAGCTACCCGGACAACGGCCTGGGCGAGGTCTTCCTCAAGATGTCCAAGCAGGGCTCCACGCTCGCCGGGGTGATGGACGCGTTCTCGGTCGCGATCTCGATCGCGCTGCAGTACGGCGTACCGCTGGAGAAGTATGTCGAGAAGTTCGTCAACATGCGGTTCGAGCCGGCGGGGATGACCGACGACCCGGACATCCGGATGGCGACCTCGGTGATGGACTACATCTTCCGCAGGCTGGCGCTGGACTACCTGCCGTACGAGCAGCGCGCCGACCTCGGGGTGTTCACCTCCGCCGAGCGGGCTGCCCAGGCCCGGGGTGAGGACCCGTCGTCGGTGCACACCAGCGATGACGATGACGCGGTGGATCTGGTCGGCCTGGCGGCGTCCGCGCCGATCGAGGTGGCCCCGGCCGAGGAGTCGACCGAGGACACCGAGACGGACTCGACCGACGCACCGGCACCGGCCGGCCAGGCGGAGCCGGTGATCGCCCCGGACGCCGCGTCGGTGATCGTGGCGGCGGCGCCGCACACGTCGGCGGACGCCCCGCTCTGCTTCACCTGCGGCACCAAGATGCGGCCGGCGGGCAGCTGCTACGTCTGCGAAGGCTGCGGCTCCACCTCCGGTTGCAGTTAGCCGAGGGGGTACGCGAGGGGCGGCGCCGGCAACGGCGCCGCCCCTTCGCGTGCTGGCGCGGAGCGCGTGGCGCAGTGCGTAGGCTGCATGGGTGAAGGTTGAGCTCTTCGATCCCGTCATGCTCCAGACGTTCGTGGCGGTCGCCGAGTGCGGGTCGTTCACCGGCGCCGCGACGGTCGGTGGCTACACCCAGTCCGCCGTGTCGCGGCAGATCGCGGGGCTGGAGAAGGCGTGCCGGGTGGCGCTGTTCGTACGGGGAGCCCGCGGGGTACGGCTGACGCCCGCGGGAACGTACCTGCTGCCGTACGCCCGGACCGTCCTGGAGCGGTACGCCGACGCCAACCGTGCGCTGCGCGCGGTGCGGGAGCTGGACGCCGGCCTGCTGCGGGTGGGCGCGTTCGCGACCGCCAACGCGGCGTTGATCCCGCCGGTGTTCAGCCGGCTCCGGGCCAGCCATCCGAAGCTGAGCCTGACGTTGCGGGAGTCCACCACCGAACGTTTGCTGCCGATGCTGGACGCCGGTGACCTGGACGTGGCGGTGGTCAGCACCCACAAGTCGCCGGAGCTGTCGGGTGACGCGCGGCTGATCCGGCTGCTGGAGGACCCGCTGCTGGTGGCGCTGCCCACCGGACACCGGCTGGCGCGCCGGCGTACGGTGCGGCTGCCGGAGCTGGCCGACGAGCCGTGGATCGTCGCCGACACCCCAGAGGCCGTGGCGGCGCTGCACGCGACCTGCGCGAACGCCGGCTTCACGCCTGACACGCCGCTCCGCGCCGCCGAGTGGTACGGCAAGCTCGGCCTGGTCGCCGAGGGGCTCGGCGTCGCGCTGTTCCCCGGGATGGCGGCCGGGCTGGTACGCGCCGGCGTGGTGCTGCGC
>JBOGDF010000316.1:0-6444 GCA_050701635.1 Micromonosporaceae bacterium
GACGACGACCGGCCGCGTTGCAGAACCGTCCGGATACAACACCGGTATCCGGACGAACCT
Organism: Micromonosporaceae bacterium; assembly: GCA_050701635.1. Classification (GTDB taxonomy): domain Bacteria; phylum Actinomycetota; class Actinomycetes; order Mycobacteriales; family Micromonosporaceae; genus WHSM01. Next base: position 61 of record JBOGDF010000316.1, read on the forward strand.
GCGCCTTGCCGGACCGCCGCCTGGCACCTGTCTCGCTCGACCAAGATCCACAGGACAGGCCCTAGCCAGCTTCGGCCTGCGCCAGGTCGGTGGCGCAGGCGGCGGCGTACGCGGCGGGGGTGCAGCCCACCGCGGCGTGGAAGTCGCGGATGAAGTGGGCCTGGTCGGCGTACCCGAGCTCGAGCGCGAGCAGCGCCCAGTCGGGCCGGTCGCCGTCGGAGAGCCGGTCCGCCGCCTCATGCAGCCGGTAGCGCACCAGCACCTGCTTCGGGCTCACCCCGACGTAGTGCCGGAACAGCCGCTGCAGCGTACGGGTGGACCAGCCGGCGCCGGCGGCGACCTGTTCGACCCGCTGGGTGCCGTCGCTGTGCAGCATGTCGTGGACGATCCGTCCCACGGTCTGCGCCTGCGGGTCGTGGGGTGGCGTGCGTACCCGGAGAAAATCCTCCACCAGCCGGGCACGGGCGGTGTCGCTGTCGGCGGCGCCGATCGCGGCGGCGAGCTGGTCCGCCGGTTGCCCGAAGATCGCTGACAGCGGCAGCGCGCGGTCGGTCAGCTCCGACATAGGGAGGCCGATCAGGCCCGGCGCCGCGCCCGGGCGGAGCTTGGTGCCGAAGGTCTGGCCGGCTCCGGACAGCGGGTGCCGGGATTTCTCGGTGCCGACGCCGGTCAGGATCGCGCCACCGGACTGGAACACCAGGTTGGCGCAGGGATGGGGGAGCAGCTCGACGGTGTGGTCCGGCTCGCCGCGCAGATCCCACGCCACCACCCAGTGCCGCTCCACCAGATGCGCCAGCTCCGGCGCCGGCGCGATCCGGCGCAGCGTGAACCGGCCGGCGCGCGGTCGCAGGATGCCCTGCTCGCTGACCGTACGCGGCAGCGTCCACGGGATCACGGCCATGCCCACGTCATACCACGCCGGTGCGACACCTCGGCGGAGCGGATTAGGAGGCGGGTGTCTGGGACGGGCCAGTCAGTGTTTCGGGTAGTCCGAAGCGGCGTGGCAGGTCGTCGTCGAGGAAGCGGGTGATGGCGCAGATCCGGTCACCGTCGAGGGTGAGGACGAGTAGTCCGACCGGGTACGCGGTCGGCTCCGCGGCTTCGGTGAGGTAGCAGCCGAAGGCGGGCTGGCGGTTGGCTCGGGTGGGCGCCAGCCGGAAGGAGCGGCCGCCGCGGCCGGCAGCGCTGGCGCGGAGGAAACCGGCGATCGCCGCGGGACCTTGATATTCGTGCGGTGCCGGCGGCATGGCCAGCCACGCGTCATCGGTGAGCAGCTCGATGACGCCATCGACATCGTCAGCCGTGAACGCGTCGGCGAAGCGTTGCGCGAGGTCGCGCTCCTGGGCTGAGTTGGCAAGCGGTGTCCGGTCCCGGTGGATGTCCCGGCGTTGGTCGAGTGCTTCCCGGGCACGCTGCAGGGCGCCTTTGATCGCGGTGCCGCTGGTCTGCAGCATGTCCGCGACCTCTGCGGTGGAGTAGCCGAGTACGTCACGGAGCACCAGAGTGGCGGCCTGGCGCGGCGGAAGGTGCTGCAGCGCCGCGATGAAGGCCAGTTCGACCGCCTCCCGGGTCTGGTAGCGGGCGGCGGGCCCGGGGGCGGAGTCCGGGACGTGCTCCAGCAGCGTGTCCGGGTAGGGCTGCAGCCAGGTCGCTTCGCCCCTGCGGGTGGGCTCAGGCGGGTCGAACGGCGGCACCGGCTCGGCGGGGCGGCGCCGCCCCGCTGCGCGCAGCTGGTTGAGGCAGCGGTTGGTGGCTATCCGGTACAGCCACGCCCGTATGGATGCTCGGCCCTCGAAGCCGTCCAGGCCGCGCCACGCCGCGATCAGCGTCTCCTGCAGCAGGTCCTCGGCATCGGTCAGCGATCCGAGAATCCGGTAGCAGTGCACCTGCAGCTCAAGCCGGTACGGGTCGGTGAGCTCGCGAAACGCCTGCGCGTCGCCGGCCCGCGCGCGGGCGAGTGCGGGCTGGCTCACCGCCGCATCCTTTCCGTAGGAACCACGACACTCCGGACCGCATCGAAATTCGTCAGGCCCGGACCGTTCCGTTCTGCACGCTGGTGGTGTCTTAACCATCGAAGCGCCGCAATCGTAGCGACGAAGGTGGCAACGCTAGACGAAAGCCGATCACCGATCCACCCGATGAAGGAGAACCGCCATGCCTGAAAACTCCAGCCCAGCCCTCGACACTTCGCTGGCGTATCACGAAGCCTGGACCAGTCACGATTTCGATCGGGCCATGACCTACATCGCCGAGGACATCACCTGCGACGCTCCCAGCGGACGCATCGAGGGCACGGAAGCGTTTCGCGCCTTCATGGGCCCCTTCACGCAGATCCTCACCGGCTCGAACCTGATCGCCGCGTTCGGTGATGACGTGACCGCGCTGCTGATGTACGACACCGAAACCATCCCGGTCAAGAACGCGCCCGGAGCCGAGTGCCTGACCGTTCGGAACGGCAAGATCACCCACATCCGGATCGTGTTCGACCGCGTGCCGTTCGACGCCGCACAGGCAGCGGCGGCGGCCAAGTGACGGGTTGTCGGGGGTGGCGGGTAGAACTGTGGCATGACCGCCCCCTTGCGTGAGCCCGCCGAGGAGCTGCTGCGGCGGCTCGCCGGCCCCGACGCCCGACTCCGCGACGACCAGTGGCGCGCGATCGACGCGCTGGTCGCCGACCGGCGGCGGGTGCTGCTGGTGCAACGTACGGGGTTCGGCAAGTCGGCGGTCTACTTCGTGGCGACCGGCCTGCTGCGCGCCGCGGGCGCCGGCCCGACCGTGATCGTCTCGCCGCTGCTGGCGCTGATGCGCAACCAGGTGGAGGCGGCGGACCGCGCCGGGATCCACGCCGCCACCATCAACTCGGCGAACGTCGAGGAGTGGGCCGACATCGAAAAGCGGGTCGACGCCGGCGAGCTGGACGTGCTGCTGGTCAGCCCGGAGCGGCTCAACAACCCGGATTTCCGGGATCGGGTGCTGCCGTCGCTGGCCGCCACCTGCGGGCTGCTGGTGGTGGACGAGGCGCACTGCATCTCCGACTGGGGCCACGACTTCCGCCCGGACTACCGCCGGATCGCCACGTTCCTGGAAGGGCTGCCCGACGGCGTGCCGGTGCTCGCCACCACCGCCACCGCCAACGCCCGGGTGACCGACGACGTCGCCTGGCAGCTGGGCCACGACTCGCTGGTGCTGCGCGGCGCGCTGGATCGGGAGAGCCTGCGGCTGGGGGTGCTGCGGCTGCCGGGCGCGGCGCACCGGCTGGGCTGGCTGTCGGGTCACTTGGACGCGCTGCACGGCTCCGGGATCGTCTACACCCTGACGGTCGCGCAGGCCGAGGACGTGGCGGCGTACCTGCGGGCGCAGGGGCACCCGGTGGTGGCGTACACCGGGAAGTCGGAGCCGGCCGAGCGGGAGGCGGCCGAGGCGGATCTGCTGGCCAACCGGGTGAAGGCGCTGGTGGCGACCTCGGCGCTGGGGATGGGCTTCGACAAGCCGGACCTGGGATTCGTGGTGCACCTGGGCGCCCCGGCTTCGCCGATCGCGTACTACCAGCAGGTCGGCCGCGCCGGGCGGGCCGTCGACAGCGCCGACGTGCTGCTGCTGCCGGGCGCCGAGGACGAGCGGATCTGGCGCTACTTCGCCTCGCTGGCGTTCCCGCCGGAGGAGTCGGTGACGCAGGTGCTCGACGTGCTGGCGGCGGCCGACCGTCCACTGTCGACACCGGCGCTGGAGACCCGGGTCGACCTGCGGCGCAACCGGCTCGAGCTGATGCTCAAGGTGCTCGACGTCGACGGCGCGGTGCGCCGGGTCAAGGGTGGCTGGACCGCCACCGGGCAACCCTGGCGCTACGACACCGAGCGCTACACCCGGGTCGCCGCACTCCGCGCCGAAGAACAGAAGATCATGCGGGAGTACGCCGAGCTGCCCGGCTGCCGGATGCGGTTCCTGCGCGAACAGCTCGACGACCCGTACGCCGCCGACTGCGGCCGTTGCGACGGCTGCGCCGGTGTCTGGTATCCCGACGCGGTGCCCGAGGCGGCGCTGGTCGCGGCGCAGCACCACCTGGGGCGGGCCGGTGTGGTGGTCGAGCCGCGCCGGATGTGGCCGACCGGGCTGGCTGCGCTCGGCGTACCGCTGACGGGGAAGATCCCGGCCGGCGAGCAGGCCGCCGACGGGCGGGTGGTGGCGCGGCTGTCCGACCTCGGCTGGGGTGCGCGGCTGCGGGAGTTGCTGGCCGGGCCGGACGGTGAGGTCCCCGCCCCGGTGTTCGACGCGGTGGTGAAGCTGCTCGCCGACTGGGGCTGGGAGCGGCGGCCCGGTGCCGTGGTGTCGGTGGCCTCGCGCAGCCGGCCGCGGCTGGTGCGGTCGCTGGCGGAGCGGATCGCGCAGGTGGGGCGGCTGCCGTACCTGGGTGAGGTGGCGCGGGTCGGCGGCGGTGGCGCCCGGGTCGACTCCAACAGCGCGCAGCGCCTGCTCGCCGTACACGACGCGTTCGAAGTGCCGGCGGCGGTCGCGGCGGGGCTCGATGGTGCGCCGGTGCTGCTGGTGGACGACCTGATCGGCAGCGGCTGGACCACGACGGTGACGGCTCGGCTGCTGCGCCTGGCCGGCGCGGACGGCGTACTCCCGATGGCGCTGGCTCTTGATGGGTGAGCCGGTGGCTCAGCCGGAGCGCTTGCGGGCGAGGGGTTCGAACACGAAGACGTCCAGCCCGCGGGTCATGTCGCCGACGTAGACGACTCCGTGCCGGTACACCTGGGCGCCCCACGCGGTGCTCAGCCCGTTGGGCAGGCCCAGCGTGAGGATCCCGACAGCAGCCAGGACCAGCAGTCGTCGCGTCATCGGGTGCCCCCTCGGTCTGGTGGGTGCGGGCCTCATCTTGTCTTCGTACCGCCGGCCCGGATGGTTACCGGCTCGCCCGTCGGCTGGCCCCGCGTGACTAGGGTGGGGCGGCACGAGGCAGGAGACGCCACGGGGAGGCACGGGTGACGGAACAGGACGAGCTGAGGGCACTGGCCGCGCGGGTCGACGCGCTGGAGCGGGAGCTGGCGGCGCGCGGGCGGTTCGGCGCCTTCCAGGTGTTCTACGGGGTGGTGGCCGCGCTGTCGCTGGGCCTGGTGTTCCTGCCGATCTTCTCCGACGTCACGGTCGACCTCGGGGAGGGCTCGCACTACACCCGCAGCTTCGGCACGCTCTGGGATATGGCCGGACGACCCGCCGGCGGGCCTGCCGTGCTGGGTATCGGGCTGATGGGGTTGCTGATCGTGCTGCTGGTGATGGCCTCGATGAAGCCCCGCCGTCCGGGTCACCTGGTTGCGATCGCCGCCACCGCCGGCTCTGCCCTGCTGATGCTTCTGCTCAAGCCGAACACCGGCAGTCCGCCGCCGGACCTCACCGGCTCCGCCACGCTCGGCGCGGTGCTGCTCGCCGCCACGGTAGTGCTGAGCGTGGTGCACGCGACCCAGCTGCGGGGACGGGACCCGAAACCCTGGCTGGAGCGCTGACCGCTCCGCCGCTGCGGCGTGACGCCGACTTCCGGCGGTACGTCGCCGCCCGGATCAGCTCGATCACCGGCTCGGTGATCACGTACCTCGCGATGCCGGTGCTGGTCTACCAGCTCACCGGCTCCAACTTCTGGACCGCCGCGGTGGTGGCCGCCGAGAGCCTCCCGTACGTGGGGCTGGGGCTGGTCGCCGGCGCGCTGGCGGACCGGCTCGACCGGCGCCGGGTGATGGTCGCCGCCGACGTGGTGAGCGCGTTCCTGCTGGCCAGCGTGCCGATCACGTACTACCTGGGCGGGTTGACCGCGCCGCACGTGCTGCTGGTGGCGTTCGCCGCGCAGTCCGCGTTCGTGTTCTTCGACGCCGCCAACTTCGGTGCCCTGCCGACCCTGGTCGGGGCGGGGCGGATCGCCGCGGCCCAGTCCACGGTGTTCGGCGCCAGCACGGTGGTGGAGCTGGTGGTGCCGGCGCTGGCGGGAGCGGCGCTGGCACTCGTACCGCCGGCGTCTCTGCTGGCGATCGACGCGGTGAGCTTCGCCGCGTCGGCGCTGCTGATCGGCGCGATCGCCCGCCCGCTCTGGGACCCCGACCGAGCCGCCGGGGCGCCACGCCACCTGGGCCGGGAGATCGGTGACGGCCTGCGTTTCCTCTGGCAGCAGCCGGTGGTACGGGTGCAGACCCTGGTCGGCACCACCCAGGCATTCACCGGCGGCGCGTTCGTCGGACAGCTGGTGCCGTGGGCGGACCAGCTGCTCGGCATCGGCCCCGGCGACCGCCGGCTCGGCCTGCTGTTCACCGCGTGGGCGGTCGGCTCGCTCGGCGCCACCCTGCTGTTTCCCCGACTCGCCCGCCGGTACGGCGATGCCCGCGTCGCCCTGTACGCGAT
>JBOGDF010000317.1:0-6426 GCA_050701635.1 Micromonosporaceae bacterium
AGACAGAACGCCGGGTCGGGGCAACTACGCTGCGACACGCGCAACTTCATTGCGACAGGACAGGCGTCCAGCGCGGCGGTCAACGCCGTAGTGGTTCTGACGGTCCACTGTGGCCCCGTTGGGACGGTTTGACTTGGCTCCACCTGGGTTTGCAGGTCGAGGGTTGTGACGGTCTGGTCTGGCCCCACTGGTCGGTTGGTGACATGATCAGCGCTCCGTAGTCGAAAGGCCCGTGGGTGGCCCGGTCGCGTGTGGAGCTGTACGAGGCGATTCGCCGCGATCATCGGCGGGGCGTCTCGATACGTGGCCTGGCGGAGCGGTACGGCGTGCATCGGCGCACCGTGCGGCACGCGATCGACTCCGCGGCCCCACCGCAGCCACGGAAAGCGCCGGCTCGGGCGGCGCCACGGTTGGAGCCGTTCAAGGCGGCGATCGACGCGATGCTGCGCACGGATCTGGACGCGCCGCGCAAGCAGCGGCACACCGTGCGACGTGTCCTGGCGCGGCTGGTGACGGAGAACAATGCGGGTGACTTGTCGTACTCGACGGTGCGCGACTACGTGGCCCGCCGGCGGGCTGAGATCACGGCGGAGGCCGGCCGGTTACGTCAGGAGGCGTTCATCTTGCAGACCCATCGTCCCGGCGAGGAGGCCGAGGTCGACTTCGGTGAGGTGTGGATCCGACTGGCGGGCAAGCCGACCAAGATCTATCTGTTCGCGTTGCGGATGTCCTACTCAGGCAAGGCGGTCCACCGGGTGTTCGCCTCGCAGGGGCAGGAGGCGTTCATCGAGGGGCATCTGCACGCCTTCGACGTGCTCGGCGGCTTGCCCACGGGGAAGATTCGGTACGACAACCTGCGCTCGGCGGTGTCGCGGGTGCTGTTCGGCCGCACCCGCACCGAGAGCGACCGGTGGGTGTTGTTCCGCTCCCACATGCGGTTCGAGGCGTTCTACTGCATGCCCGGTATCGAAGGCGCGCACGAGAAGGGCGGCGTGGAGGGCGAGGTTGGCCGGTTCCGCCGCAATCACCTGGTCCCGGTCCCCGAGGTCGCCAACCTCGCCGAACTCAACGAGCGGCTGGAGGCGATCGACGCAGCCGAAGACGACCGGCGGCTGGAGGACCGGGTGCGCACCATCGGGCAGGACTTCGGCGTCGAGCAGCCGCTGCTGGCGCCGCTGCCAGCCGAGCCTTTCGAGGCCGGCCGGCTGCTGACCCCGAAGGTCGACCGCTACGGGCGTGTGACCGTCCGGCAGTCGCACTACTCGGTGCCGGCCCGGTTCATCGGCCGATCGGTGCGGGTGTTCCTACGCGCCTCGGAAGTGATCGTCTTCGACGGGCGCACCGAGATCGCCCGACACGAACGGTCGGTGGTGAAGAAGTCCCAGACCCTGGTGCTCGACCACTACCTGGAAGTCCTGCTGCGCAAGCCCGGCGCCCTGCCCGGGTCAACCGCCCTGGCGCAGGCCCGCGAGGCCGGAGTGTTCACCATGGCGCACGAGGCGTTCTGGGCCGCGGCGGTCAAGGCCCACGGCGAGGCGGACGGCACCCGCGTGCTGATCGACGTGTTGCTGCTGCATCGGCACCTACCCGCCGCCGACGTGATCGCCGGCATCACCATCGCGCTGTCCGCCGGGGCCACCAGCCCGGACGTCGTCGCGGTCGAGGCCCGCCGGGCCCGCCAGGTCAGCAGATCCAGGCCCACCGCCAGCGAACCCGACACCACCGGCGACACGCGCGAGGAGCGTCGTGTCGTCAGCCTCACCGAACGGCGCCTGGCCGCGCTCCCGCCGGATACCCGGCCGCTGCCCACGGTCGCGCGCTACGACCAGCTGCTACGCCGTCGCGCAGCAGGACAAGCTTCACCCCCACTCTGAGGAGAACCGTGAGTCGACCCCGCCGTGCTCTCACCGAGCAGGCAGCCGAGGCAGCCGTCGACCAGGCCTGCCGCGCGCTACGACTACCCACCATGCGCAGCCAAGTCGCCGAAATGGCTGAGATCGCGGAGAAGGAACAACAGTCCTACCTCGGCTTCCTCGCCGAACTCCTCATCGCCGAATGCGACGACCGCGACCGGCGCCGCTCCGAACGCCGCATCAAGGCCGCCGGGTTCCCCCGCCCGAAGTGGCTGGCCGACTTCGACTTCGACGCCAACCCCAACATCAACCCCGCCACCATCAACACTCTCGCCCACTGCGGCTGGATCCGCGACGGCGAGCCCCTCTGCCTCATCGGCGACTCCGGCACCGGCAAATCGCACCTGCTCATCGGCCTGGGCTCCGCCGCCGCGATGGCCGGCTTCCGGGTCCGCTACGTCCTGGCCGCCAAGCTCGTCAACGAACTGGTCGAAGCCGCCGACGAGAAGGTACTGAACAAGACCATCGCCCGCTACGGCCGCGTCGACCTTCTCTGCATCGACGAGCTCGGATACATGGAACTGGACCGCCACGGCGCCGAGCTGCTGTTCCAGGTTTTGACAGAGAGGGAGGAGAAAGCCTCCGTCGCCATCGCCTCCAACGAATCTTTCTCAGGCTGGACAAAGACCTTCACAGACCCGCGACTCTGCGCAGCCATCGTCGACCGACTCACCTTCGGCGGCAACATCATCGAGACCGGAACCGACTCATTCCGCCTCGCCCACGCCCGACAGAAGCAACACAGCGTGACCACCACCTGAACCCCCGCCGGGGCCAAAGCAAACCGTCCACCCGCCGTCCATCGACGGCGGGTGGAGCCGTCTCAAGCCGTCCGAGCGGGGCCAGCCAAGACCGCCAGAATCACCTACCACATGCGCGGCCACATCCGCACCGTGCTGGAGTTCCTCACCTGGCTGCACGCCCGCAGCCGCACCATCGCCACCGTCGACCAACGCGACATCGACGCCTGGCTCACCAACGGCCCGTCATCCCGCCGCCGCTACCGGATACGCCAATTCCTCGCCTGGAGCCGACGCCGCGACGGCGTCCCAGATCTGACCGTTCCGCCAGACCCTCCCAGCGAGCCTCAACTGCGGCTTCTCGACGCAGACACGATCGCCCGCCAGCTCCGGCGCTGCCTGCACGACGCCGACCTCCCCTTGGACGTGCGGGTGGCCGGCGCGCTGGTCATCCTCTACGGCCTCCGCATCTCGCGCCTGGTCCACCTCACCGTCGACGACGTCACCCGCGACGGCGGGGGTGTCCATCTCCACGCCGGCCGCGCGCCGATCCGCATCCCGCCACCAGTCGACGACCTGCTCACCGACCTGGCTGCCGCACCCGCCGACCCGTCACCGCTGTCCCGCGCCGTCGGCACCAGCCGACACCTCTTCCCCGGAGTCGCAGCCGGACGCCCCATGCGACCAACCGCCATGCACCGCAGGCTCCGCCGCCATCACATCGACGGCGAACCTGGCCGGCACACCGCCCTGCTCGCCCTCGCCGCCGATATGCCAGCCCCGATCCTCGCCGACCTGCTCGGCATCCATGTCAACACCGTCCTGCGCTGGTCCGAACACGCCGGCGGCGACTGGATCCCGTACCTCAACGCCCGCGACAACCCCGACTGAACCCGGGCGTTGTATCGCCGGTGTACCGGGAAGATCCAACGGCCCTGCGCGACAGGTGATGTCAGTCCGTGCCTCTACGATCTGATCCGGCTGTCGGCGTACGCCCGACCGCCCCGGAACCACCGTGCCCTGGAGCTGACATGGCTGACATGATCGTGCCCGACCCCGTCACGCGCGACATACTCGCGATCTTCGAAGACGTGCGATTCCGGCTGTTCGAGCGCCTGGAGGACTTGACCGACGCCGAGTACCACTGGGAGCCGGTCAGCGACTGCATCAGCATCCGCCCCGGCGACGACGGTGTCTTCCGCGTCGCCACGCTGTTTCCGGAATCGAGTCCGGAGGCACCGGCCCCTTTCACGACGATCGCCTGGCGCATCTGGCACATCGGCAGCCTCTGCCTGCGCGGCTATGTGATCCACTTCTTCGAGGACGTTCCTGAGCTCGGCGACCGCCACGAGTGGCCGGGCACCGCGAAAGAGGGCGTCCAGGCGCTGGCCGAGGACTGGGAGCACTTCATCTCCCGTATCGCAGCCCTCGGCGACAAGCGCCTCCTGGCGCCGATAGGCAGGGGCCCAGGCGGTTGGGCCGATGAGACCTATCTGAAGCTCGCGCTGCACGCTCTGAAAGAGGTCACACATCACGGCGGCGAGATCGGCCTGCTGCGCGACCTGTACCTGCGCGAAGGCGTCTGATTTTGGCGGTGGGCGGCCTTGTCCGACGGACGAGGCGCGGATGGCCAGGTCGTCGATCCGGTGGCGCTCATCGAGATCGATGACGTCATGGGTCACCGGGTGCCCTGGGCGCTGTGGCGTCCGGCGAACTGAGCACGTTCGTCTGTACCCGGCTGGGGAGCAGGACGCGTACGCCGACACCGGCAGTGGGCGATGACTACGCCGAACCAGAACCGCTTACAGCAATGCGGCCGGAACAGGCGCCGTTGTTGGAGCAGTTGCCGGACGACCCAGTGGCGATGCCGACGAGGACCCCTCCGTCCCGGAGCCGATGCTGAGCCAGTCCTGACACGCGACGGGCTGCGACAGGCAGTGCCCAGCTGAGTCCGGCAGGACCGGAGATCGGTCTACCTTGATGAGAGGATCCTCGCCAACGCCCGCGCCCGCCGCCGATAGTGCCCGTGTGCTGCACACGTCCCCACCGGGCGCGAGTGAAGCCTCACCTGGGCTACCAGCAGAACTCGGCGACCGCCCCGATGGGACGGCGCTTCGTCCTTGACCGATGTCCTTCGCCCCGAGGCCAGCGCCGGCCGCAGAGTCGCGATCGATTCGTCTGGGTTCCGGTTCTGACTACCTAGCGTGATCGACGCCGGCTGTCACCACGAATACCACCCGGTTCGAATATCGCCCACCGCCGGCCCCTGACGCGCGGGCAGCGCGTCGCATCGACCCCGGGGGACCACGGATCCGAGTCTGCAATCCGTCCGCGGTGTTTCCCGCCCGGGGCGCCCCCAACGAAGGAGGTAGACCACCACCTGCCTCCGCACCAGCCCGCAGGCAAGGCCGCCTGCCGCGCCTGCGGACCGAATCTGCCGTGCGCCGGCCGTGTCGACCGCGCGGCGGAAGGAGGAACACGCAGCCATGTCCGAAGAGACCCGGCACCCCGTAGACCGGCGCGACCGGTCCGACAGAGAGGTACCAGCCATGACGACGACCCCCACCACCACGCTGAAGGCCCTGCTCGACAGAGTCGGCGTCACCGCCGTCGAAGACCTGGCCAACGACCCGAACCTCCCGACGCTGAACCTCGTCGACGTCCAGCTGGTGACCGCGCTGTACAACGTCCAGGCGGTCGAACACGACATCCGGGACCGCTACGATGCCCTCGCCACCGCCACCAGGCGCGAAATCGAAGAGCTCGACGACGGCCGGATCTGCACGCAGTGGACCAACCGCTACGCCGACCAGATCGCCGCGCTCCGCGCCCGGATCGGAGCCGCGACCGAGCAGATCTCCTCGCTCGCTTCGATCCGCAAGGTCCTGCTCGCGGAGAACGCCGAGCACGCCACGAAGACGACCAGCACCGCCGAGTGACCGCCACGAGGCCCCGACCCAGCGGGGCCTTTACCCGCCACGCATCGAACGAGACCACGGGGAACACCAACACCGAACACTCCGGGCGCCGACGAACGCCGGGTCCACGAGTTCGGCGCCGTCCACCGGCGACACGCCCGCGTCCATGTCAAGGACACGCCAATAGACCCGAACCGTGGCACCGGGCCCGCAGTGCGGTGTTGGGACTCCCACTGAGCGCAGCCAGCGTAGGCGCACCGAGTCGGGGTGCCCCGCACAACGACTTGACCTTCCACCGACATCACCCGTGGATGGTCAATCGTCCGACGCGGTCACCGCGAGCGCCGTCGGTGCGGTGCCCCAGCCCCGCAGACGAGAACTGTTCCGCCACCCGGAAAGGCATGCCCATGCTCGACACGCCATCGTTCCGCACCACCGGGTTCGACCCCGGCAACCGCGCCTACCAGCGCTTCGGCCACATGCTCCGCGAGCACTTCGACGTCATCGAGTGGCGGCGCGAGGCCAACGACGAACTGGTGCTCACCACCGTCACCGACCTAGACACCGGCGACTCGTTCTCCTTCACCGTGATCGACTCCGTCGAGGACCAGCAGCCCTGCGCGGTGCTGGCGCTGCGCGACGGTCAGCTCACCGCCCACGGGCCCGTCGCCGGCATCGCCTCCGCCTGCCGCCACGCTCCCACACTCGCGCTGACAAGTCAGGAAGTCACCGCCACCATGGGCGTGCGTCTGCACAACCCGACAGACAAGGGGCTGCCCGACACCGACTTCTGGTACCAGCAGCCACCCACCGACGACCTCGCGGTCAGCCCCGCGTCCAGTGAAGCAGCCCCCG
>JBOGDF010000318.1:0-6370 GCA_050701635.1 Micromonosporaceae bacterium
GGCCGCCGGTCCCGCGCCGGCCGCCGGTCCCGCGCCGGCCGCAGGTCCCGCGGCGGCTCCGGGCATCGTGGACGCCACGGCGAACACCAGGGCGGTGACCACGGCGGTGTCGGCGGCACGGCGTACCCCCGGATCGATCTCACCGCGGACGGTCAGCAGCCGGGCACGCAGGGCTGGTTTGGCACGCTGCCGGCCCGTTTCTTCGCGCACTATGACAGCATCGCAGCAGCACTTCCGCACCGCCGACCGACCGGAGGACACGGTGACCCTGCGAGCGCGGTTGACCGCCGCGTTCCTGGCTGTGGTGCTGGGCCCGGTGCTGATCGGTGCGGTGTTCGTCGGGGGTACGGTCGCGGCGGTCAGCCAGTCCCGTTCCACCGAGCGGCTGGACGTGGCGGCCACCGCGGTACGCACCACGCTCGACGCCATCTGCGCCGGGCTGCACAACGCCGCCGACACCGCCGCGGCGCTCGCGATGAGTGCGCCGTCGGTCACCGTCGCCGCCCAGGACGCCGCCACACAGGTGGTACGCCGCGGCCAGGTCGCCGCCGCCCGGGTCGACAACGCGGCCGGCGAACCGATCCGGACCGTCGGCGACCTGCCGGGCCAGTGGACGCTGTGCACCGACGGCGGGCCGGGCGTCGGCCGGGTCCAGGTGACCGCGCTGGGTTGGCGCAGCGAGCTGCGCAGCTCCAACGACCAGCTCCTCGGGTACGTGGTGGTGGCCCGTCCGGTGGACGCCAACCTGATGCGGCGGCTGGCCGGCGCGTCCGGTGTCGAGGTGGCGATGCTCGACACCCGGGAGCCGCCGCTGGCGACGGTCTCCGCGGAGAATTCCCGGCGGCTCGTTTCGCAGGCAGCCGGGCTCGCCGACGGCGCGGTGATGCAGACCGACGACGGCTGGTACGTACGCGCCATGCACCCCACCGCGGGGCAGCCGCTGCGGCTGGTGCTGGCGACCAGCCGGGGCGAGGAGCAGGGGCTGTTCGCGGTTCTGCTGGCGGTGGTGGTGCTGGCCGGCGTACTGGCGATCGGGGCGGCGTGGTGGCTGGCGCGTACCACCACCCGGCCGCTCGCCGAGCTGGCGATGGCCGCCGACCGGGTGGCCGACGGCGACCTGGACGCCCGGGTCCCGGTACGCAGCGCCGACGAGGTGGGCCGGCTGGCGACCACGTTCAACCGGATGACCCGGGAGATGAAGGGGTACGTGGAGGCGCTCACCGCCAGCCGCGACCAGCTGCGCGGCAACCTCGGGCTGCTCGGCGACACCCTGTCCAGCACTCACGATCTGGGCCGCATCCTCGAGGTGATCCTGGAGACCGCGATGGCGGCCACCGGGGCCCAGGCCGGGGTGGTGCTGCTGGTGGAGCAGTCGGACGGGCGGCGCGCCGGGCAGCTGGTGGCGCGCAGCGCGCAGGGGCTCACCGGCCGGGCCGAGAGCCTGGCCGAGATCCGGCTGCAGCTGGGCGAAGGGCTGCTCGGCGGGGTGGCCGCCAGCGGCGAACCGCGCCGCGGCCGGGTGGAGTGGGACGGCCCGATGCTCAGCGAGAACGAGCCGCAGTGCCGTACGTACGTGGCGGTGCCGTTCTCCGGCAGCCGGCACGGCGAGGGCGAGGATCCGGCGAGCCAGCCGGGGCGGCTGCTCGGCGTGCTGGCCCTCTACGACCGGCTCGGGCACGACGACTTCGACGACGCGGACCTGATCACGCTGCGTACCTTCGCCGGGCAGGCGGCGGTCGCCGTGGAGAACGTACTGCTGCACGAGGAGACCCACCGACTCTCGCTCACCGATCCGCTCACCGGCCTGTGGAACTACCGCTACCTCAAGGAGTCGGTACGCCGCGAGGTGGAGCGCGCCAGCCGGTTCGAGCGCAAACTGGCCGTACTCGCGATGGACCTGGACCGGTTCAAGGACGTCAACGACACGTACGGGCATCCGGTGGGCGACGCGGTGCTGATCGAGTTCGCGCAGCGGATCCAGACCGAGACCCGTGAGGTGGACCTGGCGTTCCGGCAGGGCGGCGAGGAGTTCGTGGTGCTGCTGCCGGAGACCGACGCCGCCGGCGGCGCCCGGGTGGCGGAGCGGCTGTGCGCCGCGGTGCGGGACGAGCTGTTCGACGTGTCCGCCTCCGACGGCTCCGGCGACGCGATCCGGGTCACCGTCTCCGCCGGCGTCGCGGTCTACCCGAAGCACGGCACCACGGTCGCGGAGATCCTGGAAGCCGCCGACGACGCCCTGTACGCCGCCAAGGCCTCCGGCCGCGACACCTACCGGGTGGCGGAGTCTCCCGACCCCGAGCCCGAGCCCGACCCCGAGCCCGCGGACTGATCCGGCGATCCACCCTCGCCGGGCGCCTCCGGACGCGCCGGCTCCGGGGCCGCTGGTGCCGCCGCCCCCGGCACCGGTCCCGGCATCGGTCCGGGCATTCCCGGTCCGGGCATCGCGGGAGCGCCGGGTGGGAAGGGCGCTCCTGGCACCGGGCGCGCGGGTGTGGCGCCACGGGGCCAGGCGAGCCAGCGCTGCCGGCTGAAGACCGTGATCATTAGCGCGGCGCCGATCAGGGTCAGAGTGCCGGTGTAGACCGGGTCGCTCAGGCTGTACGCCCCGCTCCGGGCCGACAACCCCGCCATCCGGCCCGGCCACGACAGGACGCGGAACAGCGAGACAGGGTCGAGCAGATGCCAGAGCGTCACCAGCAGGTACGTACCGGCCATGATCAGCGGGCCTACCGGTGAGGTACGCAGCATCGCGACCGCGCCCAGCACCGCGCCCGCCAGCAGGATCAGCAGCATCCAGAGGACGGCGACGCCGCCCAGCTCGGGGGCGCGGATCAGCTCCATCCGGTACAGGTAGCTGCCGTACCCGAACACCGCCCAGACCACCGGCGTGGCCACCAGCCCGGCCAGGCCACTCATCACGTGTCGCATGTCCCCGTACCTCCCGTTTGACGGTGTACGCCCGGCACCGTACCGGTGATCCGCTGGCCCGGCCAGCCCCGCCACGGCGCGCCGGGTGGCCCGTACATCGCGGATTCACCGGGGGCCGTTAGCCTCAGGGGTATGGCCGACGACGTAGCCCACTCCGACGCTGCCCTGACCCGTGCCCGCAAGGCGGTGATCCCCGCCGCCGGCCTCGCGACCCGGTTCCTACCCGCCAGCAAGGCGGTGCCGAAGGAGCTGTTCCCGGTGGTGGACAAGCCGGCGCTGCAGTACATCATCGAGGAGGCGGCCTCCGCCGGGATCGCCGACGTACTGCTGATCACCGGGCGTGGCAAGAGCTCGATGGTCGACCACTTCGACCGCCGGCTGGACCTGGAGATGCAGCTGGAGGCGAAGGGCAACACCGACCGCCTCGAAGCGGTACGCCGCCCCACCGAGCTGGCGTCGATCCACAGCTCCCGGCAGGCCGAGGCGCTCGGGCTGGGGCACGCGGTGCTGTGCGCCGAGGACCACGTCGGCAACGCCCCGTTCGCAGTGATGCTGGGCGACGACCTGATCGACGAGCGGGACGAGATCCTGCCCCGGATGCTGGACCTGCAGGCCAGCAGCGGCGGGATCGTGCTGCTGCTGCTCGAGGTGCCGTGGGAAGAGGTCCACAAGTACGGCGTCGCGTCGGTGGAGAAGACCGACGAGCCCGATGTGGTACGGGTGACCGGGCTGGTCGAGAAGCCGCCCCGCGAGGAAGCCCCGAGCAACCTGACCGTGGTCGGCCGCTACGTACTCCCGGCGAAGATCTTCGACGTGATCCGGGAGACCAAGCCGGGGCTGGGCGGCGAGATCCAGCTGACCGACGCGATGGCCCAGATGATCGCCGACGGCGTTCCGGTGCACGGCATCGTGTTCCGGGGCCGGCGGTACGACACCGGCCAGCCGGCCGGTTACCTCAAGGCGGTGGTGCAGCTGGCCTGCGCCCGCGACGACATCGGCCCCGCGATGCGCGAGTGGCTGATCGAGTACGTCGACCAGGAGTTACGCGGATGACAGCTTCAGTGGTGGTGCGGCCGCTGGCGGAGTACCTGTCCAGCGTGCTCGCGAAGATCCGGCCGTTGCCGCCGCTGGACCTCGACCTCACCCAGGCGTACGGGAACGTGCTCGCCGAAGACGTGCCGTCCCCCGGTCCGCTGCCGGCGTTCGATCACGCCGCGATCGACGGGTACGCGGTGCGCGCCGAGGACGTACAGGGGGCGCGCGCGGACCGGCCGGTACGGCTGAACGTGGTCGGCGACATCGGCGTCACCAGCTGGCGCCCGGTACGGGTGCTGCCCGGCAGCTGCTTCTCGGTCGCCGCCGGCGCCCCGTTGCCGGCCGGCGCCGACGCGGTGGTGCCGCCGACGTACACCGACCAGGGGATGGCCGCGGTCGAGGTGCACCAGGCTCCGAAGCGCGGGTACGCGGTGCGCCGTACCGGCGACGAGGTCTCCGCCGGCGCCACCCTGGTCACCGAGGGCACGTACGTCACCCCGGCGGTGGTGGCGCTGCTGGCATCGGCCGGCGTCGGCCACGTGGTGGTACGCCCGCAGCCCCGGGTGGTCGTGGTGGCCACCGGCGACGAGCTGGTCGACACCGGGCGGGCCAGCCAGCCGGGTCAGATCGTGGACGCCAACTCGCACGCGCTGGCGGCCTCGGCGGCGGATGCGGGCGCGCACGCGTACCGGATCGGGATCTGCGACGACGACCCGGAAGCGCTGCGCGCGATGCTCGACGACCAGATCCTGCGCTCGGACCTGATCCTCACCACCGGCGGCACCGGGGTCGGCCCCGGCGACATGGCGCGCCGGATCCTGGGCCGGGACGGCACGGTGGAGTTCACCGACGTGTCGGTGTATCCGTGCTCCGCGCTCGGCTTCGGCCACGTCGGCGCCGAGGAGGTGCCGATCGTCTGCCTGCCGGGCGACCCGGGCGCGGCGCTGATCGGTTTCGAGGTGCTGGCCCGTCCGCTGATCTCGCGGCTCGCCGGCTCCGACCCGGTGTTCCGCCCCAGCGTGAAGGCGCATCTGCTGGAGACCATCTCGTCGCCCACCGGGCTGCGGGAGTTCCGGCCGGCGCACGTGGCGGAGCGCCGCGGCGGCGGCTACACGGTGCAGCCGCTGTCGGGTGGCCCGTACACCCTGAGCGGGTTGGCGGAGGCGAACGGACTGCTGGTGCTGGGGGAGAAGGTCACCTCCGCGGCGGCCGGCAGCACCGTCGACGTACTGCTGATCGACCGGCGCCGCTGACCCCCTTCCGGCGCCACCCTCCAAGATCATGGGCACCTTGACGCAGTCATGACTACGTCAAGGTGCCCATGATCTTGGGCGAGCGCTACGCTCCGGCGATGAACGACAGCCCGGGCTGGCCCGCGATCCTCACCGACGGGCCGATCACGCTGCGGCCGTACCACCGGCACGACGCCCGGGAGTGGAGCGAGGTACGCCGCGCCAACCGGGACTGGCTGCAGGCGTGGGAGCCGGTGCCGCCGCAGCCCTGGGACGAGGCCAACACGCCGTCGGTGTTCCGGGTGCTGCTGCGCGACATGAAGCGCAGCGCCCGGCGCGGCACCTCGATGCCGTGGGCGGTCTGCTACCAGGAACGGCTGGTCGGTTCGCTCACCCTGGGCAACGTGGTGCGGCGGGCGTTCTGCTCGGCGTACGCCGGTTACTGGGTCGACGCCAGGGTGGCCGGACGCGGCGTGATCCCGACCGCGCTGGCGCTCGCCGTGGACCACGGGTTCGGCAAGGGCGGGCTGCACCGGGTCGAGGTCAACATCCGCCCCGAGAACGCTGCCAGTCGCCGGGTGGTGGAGAAGCTCGGGTTCCGCGAGGAGGCGTACCACCGCCGGTACCTGCACATCGGCGGGGCCTGGCGGGACCACATCGGCTACGCCCTGACCACCGAGGATCTGGTCGCCGACGGCTCGCTGCTGGCGCGCTGGCACCGTACCCGCTCCGGGTGACGCGGGTGCCGGGCGCGGCGCGGCGTGAGGGCACTGTGGACGATCCGCCGTAACCTCGGGTAACGGGTACGACTACGTACGGCGGGAGGGAGTGGAGTGCCCACTTCGGTGCTCCTCGCCGTCCTCGCCGCGGCCAGTCTGTTGGCGTTAGCCCCCGCCCTGGTAAGGCGGTACGACGCGACCGAGCGGCTGGTCGCGGAGCGGACGTCATCCACGGCGCGGGTGCTGGCACGCCAGCGCCGTCGCCGTACCGTGCCCGGCCGTACCCCCGTGAACCCGCCACTGGCCGTGTTGCAGGCGGCCACCGACGGTCCGGTAGCCACCGGTTCCGACGCTGCCGTGCGCAGCGGCGCGGCGCGTGCCGGTGCCGCGGGTGACGGTGCGGGGGCTGGCCGGGGGCATGACCCGGTGGTGCCGCGGCCCCGTGACCCGGTGGAC
>JBOGDF010000319.1:0-6349 GCA_050701635.1 Micromonosporaceae bacterium
GAGCTCGGCCTCGGCAGCGGGAGCGCTGGCGGCGGCGCGCGCCTCGTAGCCGGCGCGGGCCTGCGACTTCGCCGCGTCGATCATCAGCCGGTCGGCGCCGACCTGCTTCATCAGCCAGTCCCCGACGCGCCGGCCGAACGGGTACATCACCCGCTCCATCCGGCCCGCCATCTTCGGTACGTAGATGTCGAAGCGTCCCGCCCGTACCCCCGCGATAATCCCGGCTGCGACGTCCTCCGGCCGGGAGATCTTGATCAGCTTGGTGTCCTCCACCCCGAGCGTCAGCTCGGTACGCACCACCCCGGGCAACACGATCGAGATCC
Source organism: Micromonosporaceae bacterium (assembly GCA_050701635.1). Lineage (GTDB taxonomy): Bacteria > Actinomycetota > Actinomycetes > Mycobacteriales > Micromonosporaceae > WHSM01. Next base: position 324 of record JBOGDF010000319.1, read on the forward strand.
CGATGCCGGAGCCCTTCAGCTCGTGCCGTACGGCGTCCGACAACCCCACCACGCCGTGCTTGGTGGCGCAGTACGTGGCGACCCCCGGCACCCCGGTCCGGCCGGCGGTGGAGGCGACGTTGACGATGTAGCCGCTGTTGCGCGGGCGCATCCGTTTCAGGGCTTCCCGGGTCCCGTGGATCACCGCGTGCAGGTTGATCGCGAGCTGCCGCGCGGTGGTCTCGGGGGTCTCGTCCTCCAGCACGTTGACCGGCATGATCCCGGCGTTGTTGACCAGTACGTCGATCGGCCCCAACCGCGCCTCGACCTCGTCCAGGAACCGGGTGAACCCGGCGTGGTCGGTGACGTCGAGCCGCAGCGCCAGCACGTCGTCCCCGATCCCGGCGGCGGTGCCAGCAGCCAGCTCCTGATCCAGATCGCCGATCGCCACCCGGGCGCCCTCGGCGTACATCGCCGCGGCGGTGGCGGCGCCGATGCCGCGCGCCGCTCCGGTGATCGCCACGACCTTGCCCCGCAGATCCCTGCGCGCCATGTTCACTCCTCGGGAGATTCGAAGATCTTTTCCAGGTGTACGGAGGTCGCCCGCGCCTCGCTCACCAGCTCCGCCATCGCGTCGGCGACCGGGCGTACGGCGTTCATCCGGCCCACGATCTGACCCACCGGCATCGCGATCACCTCGGGGTCGTCGGCCGCCATCAACCGTTGATGCGCCTCGCTGACCAGCAGGTTCTGCAACGGCATCGGCAACGGCTCAGGCGCGCCCGGCGCCGCCCACGCCTCGGTCCACTTCGTCTTGAGCAGCCGGGCCGGCTTCCCGGAGAAGATCCGGGTACGCACCGTGTCGGTGGACCGGGCCGCGAGCAGCGCCTGCTGCAACGCCTTCTGGTGGGTCGCGAGCTGGTACTCCGACGTGGTCAACCAGTACGAGCCCATCCACGCCCCGCTGGCGCCCAGCGCCAACCCGGCGACCACCTGCCGCCCGGAGCCGATGCCGCCGGCCGCCAGCACCAGCGCGCTGTCCCCGACCGCGTCCACCACCTCCGGCACCAGCACCATGGTGGCGATCTCGCCGGTGTGGCCGCCGGCCTCGTGTCCCTGCGCCACCACGATGTCCACGCCGTCGGCGACCTGCTTGGCCGCGTGCGCACCCTTGCCGGCGAGCGCCGCCACCGGGATGCCGCGGTCGTGCGCCTGCGCGATCACGTCCGGCGGCGGCGACCCGAGCGCGTTGGCGATCAGCGCGATCGGGTGCTTCAGCGCGACCTCCACATGCGACCGCGCCACCGAGTGCAGCCACCCGAGCACACCCGCGGCCTCCGCTTCGGATTCGGGCAGCGGCGGTACGCCGAGCTTGCGCAGCGTGTCGTCGACGAACCGCTTGTGCGTCTCCGGCACCAGCGACGGCAGGTCCGGCACCTCCAGCGGCACCGACGCCGGCATCACCACGTCCACCCCGTACGGCTTTCCGTCGGTGTGCTCGTCCATCCAGGTCAGCACGGCGTCCAGCTCGTCGGCGTCGTTGAACCGTACGCAGCCCAGCACCCCGAGCCCGCCCGCCCGGCTGATCGCCGCCGCCACGTGCTCGGACGGCGAGAACCCGGCGATCGGGTGCTCGATACCGAGCCGGTCGCAGAGTGCAGTCCGCATGCTCACCTCAGGGGATCGTTCTGTTCGGCGTACGCCTTGGCCCAGCGGTAGTCGGCCTTGCCGCTGACCGTGCGGCCGATCTCGTCGGCGACCCAGATCTTGCGGGGCGCCTTGTAGCCCGCGAGCAGCGTGTGCACGTGCGCGTCGAGCGCGGCGGCGTCCAACGTGGCGCCGGGGCGCGGCTCCACCACCGCGGCGACCGCCTGGCCCAGCCGCTCGTCGGGCAGTCCGATCACCAGCGCGTCGAACACGTCGGGGTGCGACTTCAGCGCGGCCTCGACCTCCTCCGGGAACACCTTCTCGCCGCCCGTGTTCACGCACGTGTTGCCCCGGCCGAGCATCACGATCGTGCCGTCGGCCTCGGTGGTCGCCAGGTCGCCGGGGACCGTGTAGCGCTCGCCGTCGACTTCGGCGTACAACCGCTTGGTCTTCTCTTCGTCCTTGTAGTAGCCGAGCGGGACGTGACCGCCGCGCGCCAGCCGCCCGACCTGGCCGGAACCCGGCTCGATCGGCTTGTCGAACTCGTCGATCACGATCGTCTTCGGCCCGGGCCTGACCCGCGGGCCGGCGGTGCTCTGCTCGGTGTCCTTGGTGATCAGGCTGATCCCGGCGAACCCGGTCTCGGACGAGCCGATCGCGTCGGTGAGCACGGTGTTCGGGAACGTCTCCAGATACTGCTGCTTCAGGCTCGGCGAGAACAGCGCGGCGCTGGAGGAGACCGCGTACAGCTTCTCGGCCTTGCAGTCGCCTTCCTGGTACGCCTCCAGCAACGGCCGCGCCATCGCGTCACCGATGATGACCAGCACGTTCACCTGGTGCTCGTCGACCGCGCGCCAGATCTCGTGCGGGTCGAACTGCGGCACGAACACCACCTTGTCCCCGGCGAACAGTGCCGCGAGCGCGGCCCACTGCGCGTTGCCGTGGATCAGCGGGGCGGCGCAGAGGCGTACCAGCGGGCCGAATTCCTTGCCCTTCTGCGCCTGTGCCCACTCGTCCGGCAGCGGCTCGCCGGACATGAAGTCGATGCCGCCGCCGAGCACCCGCCAGATGTCCTCGTGGCGCCACATCACGCCCTTCGGGTAACCCGTGGTGCCGCCGGTGTAGAGGATGTAGCGGTCGTCGGGGCTGCGCTCGGCGAAGTCCCGTTCTCCGGACTCGGCCGCGATCGCGGTCTCGTAGTCGCCGTCGCCGGTCTCGTCGCCGATGGTCAGCACGTGCTTCAGATTCGGTACGTCGGGCCGCACGGCCGCCACCTTGTCGGCGTACCGGTGGTCGTGGACGAGGGCGACCAGGTCGGCGTTGTCGAAGAGATATCGCAACTCGTTCTCGACGTACCGGTAGTTGACATTGATGACCAGGGCGCGGAGTTTGAACACCGCGATCATGGTTTCGGTGAACTCGACGGAGTTGCGGGCGTACACGCCCACGTGGGAGCCCGGTCCGACACCGTGTTGTGCCAGGTGATGGGCTAGTTTGTTGGCGCGCTCCTCGAGTTGCGCGTACGTCGTGCGGCGGTCGCCACACGCCACCGCGACACGCTCGGGAACCAGGTCGACCGCGTGCTCGAAAAGGTCCGCGATGTTCACAGCCATGACTCAAACTAGAACGTGTTATCGTCCAGCGCAATCCCCGGTTTCCGCGCCAGGAGGTCACGATGACTGAGCCCGCGAGCGAGCAGCCGCACTGCCTGGTGGAGCAGCGGGGCCACGTACTGGTCGTGACCATGAACCGCCCCGAGGCCCGCAACGCGCTGTCCGCCCCGATGATGGCGATCATGCGTACCGCGTGGGACCGGGTGGACACCGATCCGTCGGTACGGGTCTGCGTACTGACCGGAGCCGGCGGCGCCTTCTGTGCCGGCGCCGACCTGAAGGCGATGACCTCGACCCACCCCGGCGACTCCTTCTCCGGGGGCGGCTGGAACCTGTCGGTGATCGAGCCGCTGCTGAAGGGCCGGCGGCTGAGCAAGCCGCTGATCGCCGCCGTGGAGGGCCCGGCGATCGCCGGCGGCACCGAGATCCTGCAGGCCACCGACCTGCGGGTGGCCGGTACGAGCGCGAAGTTCGGCGTCTCCGAGGCGCGCTGGGGGCTGTTCCCACTGGGCGGCTCGGCGGTACGGCTGCCGCGCCAGATCCCGTACACGGTCGCCGCGGATCTGCTGCTCACCGGGCGGCACATCGCCGCCGCCGAGGCGCTCCGGATCGGGCTGATCGGCGAGGTGGTGCCCGACGGCACCGCGCTGGACCGGGCGCTGGAGCTGGCCGAGCTGATCGCCGGGAACGGGCCGCTCGCCGTACAGGCGATCCTGCGTACCATCCGCGAGACCGAGGGCATGCCCGAGGACGAGGCCTTCAAGATCGACGCCACCCTGGGCGCCGCGGTCTTCGCCACCGAAGACGCCCGCGAAGGCCCCCGCGCCTTCGCCGAAAAACGCCGCCCCCACTTCCAGGGCCACTAGGGCCTGTCCTGTGGATCTTGGTCGAGCGAGACAGGTGCCAGGCGGCGGTCCGGCAAGGCGCAGGTTCGTCCGGATACCGGTGTTGTATCCGGACGGTTCTGCAACGCGGCCGGTCGTCGTCTGGTGCCTGTCGCAGCCGACTGAAGATCTACAGGACAGGCCCTAGACCCCCTCGCACCCCCGCTCGCGCCGCATCCGCTCGCCCACGCCCGCCACTTGGGGCCTCCTGTGGCTGCCGGAAAGCGCACAAAACGGGCACGATCACGACCACACGGGGCCCCAAGTGGGATGCGGGGGGCGGGGTGGGTGAGTTAGTTGCCGGGGAGTTTGCGGTGGTCCCAGGAGCTGGTGTGGTGCGGGTGGAAGATGATTGCTACCCGCTTCGGCGCCTGGGCTGCCACGCCGGCGCGGATCGCCTCCTGGGCGGTGGGGTCCTGGGGCGCGGGGAGGTAGCGGGCGGCGATGGCTTCGCCGATGCGGCGTACCTCCGGGAGGTTTTCCAGGATCTTGGCGGTGCCTTGCATCGAGACGCCGCTCAGCTCGTGGTACTCCTCACCGGCCTCGAGAAGGCAGGTCAGGCGGGGGTCGCGGCGCAGGTTGACGACCTTCTGGGACGACCGGTAGGTCCAGAACCCGATCTCGCCGCCGAGCAGCGCGAACCACATCGGCACCAGGTGCGGCACCCCGTCGGCGCCGATGCTCGCCACCATCAGCGTCTTCCGCCCGGCCACGAACGCGTCGACTTCGTCGGGCGTCATCCGGATCGGGCGACGCTTAGATGGCACGGTCGCGGCCTTCCCAGTACGGGTCCCGCAGCCGGCGTTTGTGCAGCTTGCCGTTGGGTTCGCGGGGCAGCTCAGCGGCGTAGTCGATGCTGCGGGGCAGCTTGAACCGGGCGAGCCGGGCGGCGGCGTACTCCAGGAGCTCGGAGGTGAGGGCAGGGCCGGGAGTGACGCCGGGGGCCGGCTGGACCACCGCCTTGATCTCCTCCCCCCAGTCGTCGTTCGGCACGCCGAAGACCGCCACGTCGGCGACCTTCGGATGGCACGCCAGCTCGGACTCGATCTCCGCCGGGTAGATGTTCACGCCGCCGGAAATGATCATGTCGCTCTTGCGGTCGCAGAGGTAGAGGTAGCCGTCGGCGTCGAGATAGCCCACGTCCCCGAGGGTGAACAGGTCACCGCGCCGCGCCTGCTCCGTCTTCGCGGAATCCTTGTGGTACGCGAACTGCGACGTACCCATCCGCAGGTAGACCAGCCCCGGCTGCTCCGGCGGCAGCTCGGCGCCGTGCTCGTCGAGGATCGTCACCACCGAGCCGGGCCAGGCGCGCCCCACCGAGCCCGGCCGCTCCCGCCACTCGTCGGCGGTGATCAGGGTGCCGCCGCCCTCGGTGGCGGCGTAGTACTCGACCACCACCGGCCCCCACCAGTCGAGCATCCGGCGCTTGGTCTCCGCCGGGCACGGCGCCGCGCCGTGGATCATCGCCCGCAGCGACGAGACGTCGTACCGGCGGCGGGTCTCCTCGGGCAGTCCGAGCAGGCGGTGGAACTGGGTCGGCACCATGTGGCTGTGCGTCACCCGGTGCCGCTCGATCAGCCGCAGCGCCTGCTCCGGGTCGAAGTGCTCCATCAACACCACCGCGTGCCCCAGCTGGATCGAGATCGCCACGAAGTTCAGCACCGCGGCGTGGTAGAGCGGAGACCCACACAGGTGTACGTGGTCGTCGTACGGCTTGAGCCCGAACAGCCCGAAGAACCACAACGCCATCGCCGGTACGTCGTCCGGGTCGGCCCCGGTGAGCGCCCGCCGTACGCCCTTCGGCCGGCCGGTGGTGCCCGAGGTGTAGAGCATCGGCGCGCCCAGCGTACGGGTCCCGGGCCGGCCTGGCGGGGCGGCGCTGTCGGGCGGGGCGGCGCTGTCG
>JBOGDF010000320.1:0-6335 GCA_050701635.1 Micromonosporaceae bacterium
TGCCGTCACCCACCCAAGTGCGGTTCCAGCTACAGGGAGACGGCGATGTATTTGAGCTCTAGGAATTCTTCGATGCCTACGGTGCCGCCTTCGCGGCCTATGCCGGACTGTTTTACGCCGCCGAAGGGGGCGGCGGGGTTGGAGACGATGCCCTGGTTGAGGCCGATCATGCCGGTTTCCAGGGCTTCGCAGACGCGCAGGGCGCGCTTCAGGTCGCCGGTGTAGAGGTAGCTGACCAGGCCGTACTCGGTGTCGTTGGCGGCGGCGATCGCCTCGTCCTCGGAGTCGAAGACGGTGATCGGGGCGACCGGCCCGAAGATCTCCTCGTGCGTCATCCGGGCCTCCTGCGGTACGCCGGTCAGCACCGTCGGCGGGTAGAAGTGCCCCGGCCCGTCCAGCCGGCTCCCGCCGGTGAGCACCGTGGCGCCGCGCTGCGTGGCGTCGTCGACCAGCTCCGTGACCTTCTCGATCGCCTTCTCGTCGATCAGCGGACCGACGATCACGCCCTCCTCGGTGCCGCGCCCGATCTTCTGCGCCGCCATCCGCTCGGCCAGCCGCTCGGCAAACTGCGAGGCCACGCCGCGCTGCACCAGGAAGCGGTTGGCGGCCGTACAGGCCTCGCCGATGTTGCGCATCTTGGCCAGCATCGCGCCGTCCACCGCGGCGTCCAGGTCGGCGTCGTCGAACACCAAGAACGGCGCGTTGCCGCCCAGCTCCATCGACGTACGCAGCACCTTCTCCGACGCCTGTTCCAGGAGCTTGCGGCCGACCTCGGTGGAGCCGGTGAACGAGAGCTTCCGCGCCCTGCCGTCCCGGATGAGAGGCTCCATCACGCCGCCGGAGTCGCTGGTGGTGATCACGTTGACCACACCCTCGGGCAGCCCGGCCTCGGCCAGGATCCCGGCCAGCGCCAGCATCGAGAGCGGGGTCTGCGCGGCGGGCTTGATCACCGACGTACAGCCCGCGGCGATCGCGGGGCCGAGCTTGCGGCCGCCCATCGCCATCGGGAAGTTCCACGGCGTGATCAGGATCGACGGCCCCACCGGCTGCTTCATCACCAGGAAGCGACCCGTCCCGGACGGCGCCACCGCGTAGCCGCCGTCGATGCGTACCGCCTCCTCGGCGAACCAGCGGAAGAACTCGGCGGCGTACAGGATCTCGCCGCGCGCCTCCGTCACCGGCTTGCCCATTTCGAGGGTCATCAGCAGCGCCAGGTCGTCGGCCCGGTCCACCAGCAGCTGGTACGCCCGGCGCAGGATCTCGCCCCGCTCCCGCGGCGGGTACGCCGCCCACGCCGGCTGCGCCGCGACCGCCGCCTCCAGGGCGTCGATGCCGTCGGACGGCGAGGCGTCGGCGACCTGGCAGAGCACCTGGCCGGTGGCCGGGTCGTACACGTCGAGGGTCTTGCCGGAGGCGGCCGGGCGCCACTTGCCGCCGACGAACAGCTCCTTGTCGACCGCGTCGACCACCGCCGCTTCGCGGGACGCCGCGTCACCGGCCTTCCCCTCGTTCCGGCCCGCCAGCGTGCCGCCGGGCGCCTCGGGGCTGGCCGCCTCGCGCTGCGTCTCGCCCCTGCTGTCAGCCATGTCGCTCTCCTCGCCCGTTGTGTCCGTTCCCGATCCCGTGTTATGCATGTTGTCGACAATCCTACAAACGCCCCAAGCCCCGCAAGGAGCGCCCGTGACTGCCCTTTCCCCACATCTCAAGCAGGCAACCCCGGTGCTCGCTGCCCGCGGCGAAGGCGTCCACCTGTACGACGAAGCCGGCCGCCGCTACCTCGACTTCACCGCCGGCATCGGGGTCACCAGCACCGGCCACTGCCATCCTCGCGTGGTCGCCGCCGCACAGCAGCAGGTGGCGACCCTGATCCACGGTCAGTACACCACCGTGATGCACCGGCCGCTGCTCACCCTGATCGAACGGCTCGGCGAGGTCCTGCCGGAAGGGCTCGACTCGCTGTTCTTCGTCAACTCCGGCAGCGAGGCGGTGGAGGCCTCGGTACGGCTGGCGCGGCAGGCCACCGGGCGGCCCAACCTGATCGCCTTCCAGGGCGGGTTCCACGGGCGTACGTTCGGCGCCGCGACGCTGACCACCTCCGGCACGAAGGTACGAGCCGGCTTCGCCCCGCTGATGGGCGGCGTCTACCACGCCCCCTTCCCGTACGCGTACCACTACGGCTGGGATCTCGAGACCACGACGGCGTTCGCGCTGCGCGAGCTGGACCACCTGCTCGCCACCCAGTCCGCGCCGAACGACACCGCCGCGTTCATCCTGGAGCCGGTGCTCGGCGAAGGCGGCTACGTGCCGGCCAGCGCCGGGTTCGTCCAAGGGCTGCGGGAGCGCGCCGACAAGCACGGCATCCTGCTGATCCTGGACGAGGTGCAGACCGGGTTCGGGCGTACTGGTCGCTTCTGGGGTCATGATCATTTCGGGGTACGCCCGGACATCGTGATCACCGCGAAGGGGCTGGCCAGCGGCTTCCCGCTGTCCGCGATCGCGGCGCCGTCCGCGCTGATGGCGAAGGCGTGGCCGGGCTCGCAGGGCGGCACGTACGGGGGTAACGCGGTCGCCTGCGCCGCCGCGCTCGCCACGCTCGACGTGATCCAGCAGGAGCGGCTGGTGGAGAACGCCGCGACGCAGGGCCAGCGGATGCTCGACGGTGCCCGCCAGATCGCGGACAAGCAAGAGCTGATCGGGGACGTACGCGGCCTCGGCCTGCTGGTCGGCTCGGAGTTCACCACCGCGGACGGCGCCCCCGACACCGCCACCGCACAGCGCGCCCAGGCCGCCGCGGTCGAGCGCGGTCTGCTGCTGCTCACCTGCGGGGCGTACGGCAACGTGGTACGCATGATCCCACCGCTGATCGTCAACGCCGACCAGATCGACGAGGCGCTCAGCATCTGGTCCGAGGCGGTCACTGCCTCGACCGAGGGAGCGTGACGGATGGCCCGGTACATCACGATCAGCCTCGACAAACGCGGCGTCTCCTGCCGCGCCCGGCTGCTGGACGGGGAAGCTCCGCGTACCGCCGCAGCGGTCTGGGATTCTCTGCCCTTGTCGGGGCCGGCCTACCACGCCAAGTACGCCCGCAACGAGATCTACGCCCTGGTGCCACCGTTCGCCGCCGCCGAGCCCGGGCCGGAGAACCCGACGGTGACCCCGATCCCCGGCGACGTCTGCTACTTCGAGTTCCAGCCGTGGCAGATCGGCAACACCGCGTACGGGTACGACGCCGAAAGCCAGGCGCACAGCGGCGCGCCGGTGATCGACCTGGCGCTGTTCTACGGCCGCAACAACCTGCTGATCAACGGCGACCAGGGCTGGATCCCGGGCAACGTGTTCGCCACGATCGAGCACGGCCTGGCCGAGATGGCCGCCGCCGCCCAGGACATGTGGCTGCGCGGCGTCGAGGGCGAAACCCTCACGTACCGGCGCGACGAAACCTGACCCGCAGATGTCGCGGCGGTAACGCGTACCGCGGGGAATCCCCCGCACTTCCTTAAGCGCGACTAAAGGTTGCTCACCTGCTCTTTACCGGACGATCACCGTAGGACAGGCTTCGTGGTACGAGGGCCTGGGGAGGACCTCCGTGCGGCGTGGCCGCTGGCCCTGGCGGTCGGGACGATCCCGGCCGCCAGCGTCAATTCCGCCCACCGCCCCAGCCCAGCTCCGCTGACACCCTCTGTTGACGCCCCCGAAGACGCGCGCGTAGCTTCTTCTTACCGGCGGTAACGTCAGGAGGCGAGGGTGGCGGACTCAGGCGACAACCGGGCGGACCCGGGCGGCAACCGGTACGACGTGATCGTGATCGGCTCCGGGTTCGGCGGGAGCGTCTCGGCGCTGCGGCTGACCGAGAAGGGCTACCGGGTCGGCGTACTGGAGGCGGGGCGCCGGTTCGCCGACGACGAGCTGCCGGAGACCTCGTGGCGGCTGCGCCGCTTCCTGTGGGCGCCCAAGCTGGGCTGCTACGGGATCCAGAAGCTCACCCTGCTCAAGGACGTGATGGTGCTCTCCGGCGCCGGCGTGGGCGGCGGCAGCCTGGTGTACGCCAACACGCTGTACGAGCCGCTCGCACCCTTCTACACCGACCCGCAGTGGAAGCACATCACCGACTGGCGCGCCGAGCTGGCGCCGTACTACGACCAGGCGAAGCGGATGCTGGGCGTGGTGACGTACCAGGGGACGACAGCTGCCGACACCGTGATGCGGGAGGTGGCCGGCGAGATGGGGGTGGCCGACACCTTCCACCCCACCCCGGTCGGGGTCTACTTCGGCGAGCCCGGCGTCGACCCCTACTTCGGCGGCGCCGGCCCGATCCGGCAGACCTGCATCCAGTGCGGCTCCTGCATGACCGGCTGCCGGCACAACGCCAAGAACAGCCTGGTGAAGAACTACCTCTACCTCGCCGAACAGGGCGGCGCGCAGGTGCACCCGCTCACCACGGTCACGTCGGTCACGCCGCTGCCCGGTGGCGGTTATCAGGTTTCGGCGGTACGGACCGGAGCCTGGATCTCCAAGCGGCGCAGGACGTACCACGCCGACCAGGTGGTGTTCGCCGCCGGCGCGCTCGGCACCCAGCGACTGCTGCACCGGATGCGCCAGGCCGGCACGTTGCCGAAGCTGTCGTCGCGGCTGGGATATCTGACGCGTACCAACTCCGAGGCGATCCTCGGCGCCAAGTCGCTGACGTCCACAGTGGACTACTCCCAGGGCGTGGCGATCACCAGCTCGTTCCATCCCGACGAGCACACCCACATCGAGCCGGTCCGGTACGGCAGGGGCTCCAACGCAATGGGGCTGCTGCAGACCCTGCTGGTCGACGGCGGCTCCCGGCCGAAGCGAGCCGCTCTCTGGGTACGCGAGCTGCTCCGGCACCCGGTCAAGGCGCCGCGGATGCTCTCCGTACGGCACTGGTCGGAGCGGACCATCATCGCGCTGGTGATGCAGTCGCTGGACAACTCGATCACGGTCTACCTCAAGCGCACCTGGTATGGCCGGCGCAAGCTGAGCAGCAGGCAGGGCCACGGCGAGCCGAACCCGACCTGGATCCCCGCCGGCAGCGAGGCGGTACGCCGCATCGCCGACAAGATCGACGGCTTCCCCGGCAGCACCTGGACCGAGGTCGCGAACATCCCGATGACCGCGCACATCCTGGGCGGTGCCGCGATCGGCGACTCCCCCGACACCGGCGTGATCGACCCGTACCACCGGGTGTACGGCCACCCCGGGCTGCACGTGGTGGACGGCGCCGCGATCTCGGCGAACCTCGGCGTCAACCCCTCGCTGACCATCACCGCGCAGGCGGAGCGCGCGATGTCGTTCTGGCCCAACCAGGGCGAGGACGACGTACGGCCGGCGCTGGGCGCGGCGTACCGCCGGCTGGAGCCGGTGGCACCGAAGCAGCCCGCGGTCCCCGACCACGCACCCGCCGCGCTCCGGCTCACCGCTTCGTAGCGCCGCGCTGCAGGCCGTACCCCCGGATTAGGAACACACCTCCCGGTACGCCGTGATGCTGGCGGTGTCGCGCAGCTCGTAGTGCTGCGGGCCGTGGTTGTCGTCGACGAACATGTCGAAGTACGACACGAACAACGCCTGCCGGTCCCGCAGGTAGCGCAGGGTGTCGCGCAGCCACGCCGCCCGGCCGGTGCCGTCGTCCCCGGAGGCGATCGCGCTGCCGACCTCCGCCACCGCGAACGGCAGCCCCTCGTCGTGGGTCACCTGGTACGCCTTGCCGAACAGCGTCGCCGGGTCCCGGTAACCGCCGGCGCCCTCGTTGACGTAGTTGTAGATGTCCCAGGCCAGTACGTCGACCACGTCCCGCCCGGGGTAGTAGTCCCGCCAGTTGCGACCCGACGGCGCCTCCACGCTGTAGCCCATCAGCACCAGGGTGGCGTACAGCCGGGGGTTGCCGGCGGCATCGGCGAGGCCGGCGAGCCGCTGCCACGCCGCCCGGTAGTCGGCCGCGGTGTACTCGCCGCGCGCGATGTTGTCCTCCGGCTCGTGGAAGTACACCCAGTACGTGTCCCGGCCGGTCGGCGCGGTCGCGAACCAGGTACGCAGCTGCGTGTCGTACGTCCCGGCCAGGATGTCCTTCGGCGGCAGCTTGAACGAGACGACGATCGGCCGGCCGCTGGTGTCGAGCTTGCCGGGCCACGCCGCCGGCGCGCCGGTGTAGTAGACCCGCGCCAGGTCCAGGCCGCCCAGCAACCGGTCCTCGCGCGCCAGCGCCTCCTGGTAGGTCTCCTCCGCCGCCTCCGGCGCGAACGCCGCACCGCAGCTGAACGCCGGCGGCGTGGTCGGGGTCGGTGTTTTCTTTATTGTGCTCGGCGCCGTCG
>JBOGDF010000321.1:0-6314 GCA_050701635.1 Micromonosporaceae bacterium
GCTCCTTCCAGAACAGCAGCAGCACCAGGAACGACATCAGTACGGCGAACGCGGCTCCGTACGACGCCAGCCACAGCGGCACCGGCAGGTCGGAACGCCCCCCGATGCCATGGGCGAAGAACATCACTGGACCTGCAGTTCGCAGAGCGCCAGCCCGGACTCGTGCAACTCGACCTCGAACACGCCGGGAATGTTAGCGGTGAACTCGATCCGCGCGGACACCCCGGGCTTGAGCGCCACTTCCTTGTCGTACCCGTGGACGTGCACCTCGTCGGCGGCGTCAGAGGTGAATTCCAGGACGACCTTGGTACCGAGCTTGATCTCGTGCCGGCCGCCGCCGGCGGTCACCTTGCCGCCGGCCACGATCACAATCACCGTGGCAGCGGCGGTGGTGGGGGAGGGAGCCGCGCTCGCCGGGCTCTCCGCGGAGGGGGTCGGGCTCGCGGCCGGTTTCGGCTCGGAGCCGCAGCCGGTGAGTCCGATCAGTGCCGCCGCCAGTACCCCTGCCAGTGCCGTGCCGCGCATGCTCTGCCCCTTCGATGTCCAGCGTGCTGTCTCGCTGGTTAGTCGTCGGGAGGATGCTAAGAGTTCCAGCCGGGCGGCTCGGCGGCGACCCGCAGTGACTACGCGACCTGGAGTGAGCGTTTCGACAGGCCCATCGCGAAGCCTTCGATGGTGGTGGCCGGGGCGGCCTCAGGGTCGGCGGCGGCGCCGAGGGTGACGAACAACGGCGTGTAATGCTCCACGGTCGGGTGGGCGTACGGCATCCCGGGAGCGCTGCGGTACCGCGCCAGCGCGTCGACGTCGCCGCGGGCGAGCGCCTCGGCGGCCCAGGCGTCGAAGTCGACCGACCAGCCCGGCGGCGGCTTCTGGCCGAACATGTCTTCCCGGGTCAGGAACGGCAGGCCGTGGGTGAGGAAGCCGGAGCCGATCACCAGCACGCCCTGCTCGCGCAGCGGCCGCAGCCGCCGGCCCAGGTCGATCAGCCCGTCGGGGTCCTGGGTGGGCAGGCTGAGCTGCAGCACCGGTACGTCGCCGTCCGGGTACATCACCATCAGCGGCACCCAGGCGCCGTGGTCGAGCCCGCGTCGCCGGTGTTCGTGCAGGTCAGCGGCGTCGGGCAGCAGCGATGCGACGTCGCGCCCTAGCGCCGACGCGTCGGGGGTGGGGTACGTCAGCTGGTAGAAGCGCTGCTCGAAGCCGCCGAAGTCGTACACCAGGGGAGTGGCGGCGGTGGTGGAGGAGATCGACAGCGGCGCGTGCTCCCAGTGCGCGCTGACGATCAGGATGCTGGTCGGCTTCGGCAGCGCCTGCGCCCAGTCGAACAGCTGCCGCATCCACAGCTCGTCGTCGAGCAGCGGCGGGGCGCCGTGGCCGAGATAGAGCGCCGGCATCGGCCCGTCGTCCGGGGTCCAGTCACGCCGTTGCCGGCTGGCGGGCCGGGCGGTGGTGAGAAACCGATCCAGTGGGTACGTCATCCCGAGCTCCAACGTAGTTGAACCTTCAACGGAATCAACTGTAGCGCGCTGGTGCTTCCAGCCTCCCACTGCTCTCAGCCTCCCAACATGATGGGCCCCTTCACGTAGTCATGACCACATGAAGGGGCCCATCACGCGAGCGGGTGGAGCGGTGGTGGGCGGTGCGGGACGGCTAGTCCTTGGCGGGTGTGGAGAAGCGGATCATGTTGCCGGACGGGTCGCGGAAAGCGCAGTCGCGGACCCCGTACGGCTGGTCGATCGGCTCCTGCAGCACGTCGGCGCCGGCGTTGCTGATCCGCTCGAAGACGCTGTCCACGTCGTCGGTACGGAAGATCAGGGCGTACATGTTGCCCTTGGCCAGCAGCGCCTTGAACTCCTCGGACAGCGGCCGACCCATGTCGTTGGACGACAGGATGATCTCGATCACGGGCTGTGACGGTAGCCCCACCGTGAGCCAGCGGTAGTCACCCAGGGTGACGTCGGTACGCACCTCCAGGCCGATGACGTCGCGGTAGAAGGCGAGCGCCTCGTCCTGGTCGGTGACCCGGATGTCGACGTGGGAGAGAGTAAAAGAAGTCATGCCGGAGACGCTACGCAGACCCGCCGCCCGACGCTTCTCGAAACCTGCTCGGTCTGGTGGCCGCCTTCGCCATGCACGCCGGCACCGGCGCGGTCGCGCTGTGGTCACGCGCCTGGTAGGCGCTCGGGCTCTCGCCCACCAGCTCGGTGAAGCGGGTGCTGAAGGAGCCCAACGACGTACAGCCGACCTGCATACACACGTCGGTGACGGACAGGTCGCCGCGCCGCAGCAGCGCCATCGCCCGCTCGATCCGGCGGGTCATCAGGTAGCCGTACGGGGTCTCGCCGTACACCTGGCGGAACAGCCGGGAGAAGTGCGACGCCGACATCAGGGCGGTACGCGCCATCGCCGGTACGTCGAGCGGGCGGGCATACTCCCGGTCCATCAGGTCGCGGGCCCGACGCAGGTGAGCGATGTCCTCAGGCGTCACTCCTGCAGCATGACAGACCCCACCGACACTCCGCCCGGCTCCGCCCACGCAGCCACCGACACTTCGGTGAGGGGCGAACGGTCGGCGCCGTACCGTCGGGGCATGACTGTCGAGGCAGAGCGTGAGGTCCGATATCCGCCAGCCGCCGCCGAAGCGGCCGGCCACGATCGAGGCATGACGAAGTGGCTGCCGACAGCGGCGATCGCGGTGGCCGTCGTGCTGTGGGCGTCGGCGTTCGTGGCGATCCGGCACGTCGGCCAGGACGTGACTCCGGGCGCGCTCGCGCTGGGCCGGCTGCTGGTGGCGAGCGTGGTGCTGGGCGGTGTGCTGCTGCTGTGGCGGCCGCGGGCCGGCGGTGAGCGGCCCGACGGCTGGCCGCGCGGGTCGGCGTGGCTGCGGGTGCTGGCGTGCGGCGTGATGTGGTTCGGCGTCTACAACGTGGCGCTCAACGAGGCCGAGCGCCGGGTGGACGCCGGCACCGCGGCGATGCTGGTCAACATCGGCCCGATCCTGATCGCGGTGCTGGCCGGCTGGCTGCTCGCCGAAGGGCTGCCCCGGCGGCTGTTGCTGGGCTGCGCGGTGGCGTTCGGCGGGGTGTTGGTGATCGGGCTGTCGACCTCGCCCGGCGGCACCGCCGACCTGTGGGGCGTGGCGCTGTGCCTGGTCTCCGCTGTCGGGTACGCGGTCGGCGTGGTCGCGCAGAAGCCGCTGCTGGAGCAGTCCTCGGCGCTGCGGGTGACCTGGCTGGCGTGCACCGTCGGCACCGTGGTCTGCCTGCCGTACGCTCCGGCGCTGCTCTCCGATCTGCGGTCGGCGGGCCCGGCGGCGCTGGCGTGGGTGGTCTACCTCGGGCTGATGCCGACCGCGCTGGCGTTCACCACCTGGGCGTACGCGCTGTCGCACAGCACCGCGGGCCAGCTCGGGGTCAGCACGTACCTGGTGCCGCCGGTGGCGATCGGCCTCGGTTGGGCGCTGCTCGGCGAGACCCCGGCCGGGCTGGCGTACCTGGGAGGCGTGATCTGCCTGCTCGGCGTCTACCTGTCCCGGCGGAAGTCGTGAGTACGCCGGTCGCCGGCGGCGCCTCGGTGGCGCGGCTCGCCGCCCTGCTCGCCGACCCCAACCGGGCCACCATCTGCCTGGCGCTGCTGGACCGGCGGGCGTGGACCGCGGGCGAGCTGGCTCGGCTCACCGGGATCGCGGCGTCCACGATGAGCGCGCACCTGGACCGGCTGGTCGCCGGCGAGCTGCTGGTCGAAGAACGCCAGGGTCGGCACCGGTACGTACGGCTGGCCAGCCACCAGGTCGCGCAGCTGCTCGAGGAGCTGACCGCGTACGCCGCGCCGGTCGCCCCGCCCCGGTCGTTGCGCGCCGCCAACGCCAGCCGGGCGCTGGCGTACGCCCGGACCTGCTACGACCATCTCGCGGGGCGGCTCGGGGTCGGGGTGCTCGACGCGCTGGTCGACCGTGGCGTGGTGGCCTCCACCGGGGTCGCGCTGACCGGCGACGGAGAGCGCTGGTTCGCCGAGCTGGGGGTCGACGTGGACGAGCTGCGGTCCGCCCGCCGCCCGGTCACCCGCTCCTGTCTGGACTGGACCGAACGCCGCCCGCATCTGGCCGGCTCGGCCGGCGCCGCGCTCTGCCAGCGCTGGTTCGACCTGGGGTGGATCGAGCGGCCGGCGGCCACCCGCGCCGAGACCACCCGGGCGGTACGCGTCACGGTCGCCGGTCAGCGCGGCTTCGCCGACTCGCTGGGGCTGTCGGTGGCGGAGCTGACGCCGGACCGCTGACCAGCGACCAGACGCCGGCTCAGCGTAGGGCCCGGGGCAGCGGTCAGGCCGCCGGGCTGGTGAGCTGGCCGTGCGCGGCCACCGTCGCCCCGTCCGGCTCGAACCGTACGCCCGGCAGCCGGCGCCGCATCCAGTCCAGCACCAGGTGGTTGCCGGTCAGTACGTCGCTGTGCACCTCGGCGGCGCCGTAGCGGGAGACGATGTCGACCAGATCGCGGATCAGCCGGTCGCCGAGCCCCGCTCCCCGGTAAGCGTCGGCGACCACCACCGCGATGTCCACCGCGTGCGGGCGCCCGGCGCACGCCGCCATCGCGTGGCCGACCACCTCGTCGCCGTCCCACGCCAGCAGCGCCAGCTGCCGCGGGGACATCGCGACCAGGTGCCGGATCATGCCGGCCGGTACGGAGCCGAGCTCCTGGAAGAACCGCAGGTACTGCGCGTGCGGGGACAGCCCGGTCAGGAAGCGGCGTACCGCCTCGGCGTCGTGGGGTCGGGCGATGCGGATCAACGGCTGAGTCTGGCTCACGTACCCAGCCTGCTCCAGGGTTGCTGGGTCTGTCAACAAGACTTAGCCTGGACGTTATGAACCCGGGACCACTGACCTACCAGACGGAGCACTGCTCGATCGCCCGCGCGCTGGCGCTGGTGGGGGAGAAGTGGACGTTCCTGGTGCTGCGCGAGGCGTTCAACGGGGTACGCCGGTTCGACGACATCCTCACCCGTACCGGGGCGCCCCGGCAGGTGCTGAGCAACCGGCTGGTGCAGCTGGTCGACGCGGGGTTGCTGCGGCGCGCGCCGTACCAGGAGCCGGGGCAGCGGCAGCGGTACGAATACCGGCTGACCGCGATGGGGCTCGATCTCTACCCGGTGCTGGTCTCGCTGCTGACGTGGGGCGACCGGTATCTCGCCGCCGGCGCCGGCCCGCCGCTGCTGCTCACCCACCGCGACTGCGGCGAGCAGGTCAGCGTCGCGCTGCACTGCGCCGCCGGCCACCGGCTGGAATCCGCTCGGGAGGTACGCCCCGTCGCCGGCCCCGGGGCGTCGAGCGTTACGACGTGGCGTACCGGATGACGATGTTGTTGCCTTCTTCGAAGGTACGGGTGCCGAGCAGCCGCAGCCCCTTCGGCGGCGCGGTCTGGAAAGCCGGGGTGCCGCCACCGACGATGCCGGCGCCGACGATCACGTGCAGCTCGTCGACCAGCCCCGCCGCCAACAGGTCGTTCCAGACGGTACGGCTGCCGAACATGATGATGTCCTTGCCGTCCTGCGCCTTCAGCTCGGCGACGTGCGCGTGCGAGTCGGCGCGGCGTACCACCCGGGAGGTCTCGGCCCAGGGGCCGGTGAGCTGCTCGGGCAGGCTGTCGGAGACGACGACCTTCTGGATCGCGCCGTTGAGCCGGGAGACCTCGCGCTCGGGCTCCGAGGCGTCCGGGTTGTCCTTCACTGGCGGCCAGTAGCCCTGGAAGCCCTCCCAGGTGGTGCGGCCCAGCAGCATGATGTCGGCCGCTCGCAGTCGCTCGGCGCAGTACGGGTCGAAGTTGATGTCGAACGGCATCGCCATCACGTTGCCGCCGGGGCCGTCGAAGTAGCCGTCCAGGGACACCAGGGCGGTGACAATCAGCTTGCGCATGACTCGCTCCTCAGCGCCAGCTCATCCGTGTGCTCCATCCTGCCCATCCTGGCAGCCGGATACGGTTTCCGGGTGACGCTGTCGCTGACCCACGCCGCCCTCGTCGCCCGGCTGCGCGCGGCCGGCTGCGTGTACGCCGAGGACGAAGCCGACCTGCTGCTCGCGGGTGCGGCGTCCCCGGCGGAGCTGGCGGCGATGGTGGAGCAGCGGGTCGGCGGGCTGCCGCTGGAACACGTGCTGGGGTGGGTGGAGTTCGCCGGGATCCGGGTCGGGGTCGCGCCCGGCGTGTTCGTGCCGCGACGGCGTACCGAGCTGCTGGTACGCGAAGCCGTCGCCGCGCTGTCAGCGCAGCCCCGCCCGGCGACCGTGGTCGACCTGTGCTGCGGGTGCGGCGCGCTCGGCGCCGCTG
>JBOGDF010000322.1:0-6295 GCA_050701635.1 Micromonosporaceae bacterium
GCCGCACACGGCGCGGTGCCGCGGCCGCCCGCCGGCCGCCGGGTGACCGGCGCCGACCGGCTGCGGCTGTGGTACCCGACGCCCGGCACCGAGGCGAAGATGATCGAGGAAGGGCTGCCGATCGGCAACGGCCGGATCGGCGGGCTGGTCGGCGGTACGCCGGACAACACCTCGCTGTTCCTTACCGACGCCTCGATGTGGAGCGGCGGCGCCAACGACACGTTGGACTCCGCCGGCCAGTTCCCGTACGAGCGCGTCAAGTTCGGTACGTTCCAGCTGCTCGGCAAGGCGCGGGTACGCGTACCGGCGCACACCACCTCGGCGGTCACCAGCTACGTACGCGAACTCGACCTCAGCAACGGGCTCGTGGTCACGCGGTACGTCCACCAGGGCGTGACGTACACCCAGGAGGTGTTCTGCAGCCACCCCGACGACGTCATCGTGATCCGGCTCAGCCAGTCCGGCGGGGGGTCGTACACCGGCTCGGTGACGCTCGAGGGCACCCGCGGTGAGGCGACCAGGGTCGACACTCGCAAGCGCACCGCCGCCATCGACGCCAGCCTCGGCAACGGCCTGAAGTACGCCGCGGTCACCGGCGCCGCCGCGACCAGCGGCAAGCTCGGTACGTCCGGCCAGACGGTGACCTTCACCGGGGCCTCCGAAGTGGTGCTGGTGATCAGCGGCGGCACCAACTACGGCCCCGACGCGGCCAACGGCTACCGCACCCCGGGGCTCGACCCGGGCGCGCTGGCGCGTACCAAGCTCGCCACCGCTCTCGCCGAGGGCGGCCCCGGCCTGGTGAACACCCAGATCGGCGACTACCGGCCGCGGTTCGACCGGTTCACGCTCGACCTGGGGCAGTCCACGCCGGAGCAGCGGGCGCTGCACACCGCCGCGCGGCTGGCGAAGCGCGCCGAGCCCGGTGCGGCAGCGGACCCCGAGTTCGAGGCGCTCTACCTGCAGCTGGCCCGCTACCTGACGATCACCGGCTCCCGCGACGGCCTGCCGATGAACCTGCAGGGGCTCTGGCTGGAGGGCAACACCCCGGCCTGGATGGGCGACTACCACACCGACATCAACATCCAGATGAACTGCTGGCCGACGCACCGGTTCGGCCTCGCCGAGCACGCCGAGCCGCTCGCCGACTACTGCCTGTCCCAGCTGCCCGAGTGGACCCGCCACACCAAGGCGCTGTTCAACGACCCGCGCAACCGCTTCCGCAACACCTCGGGCCGGATCGCCGGATGGACCCTCGCCTTCTCGACGAACATCTTCGGCGGCAACGGCTGGTGGTGGCACCCGGCCGGGAACGCCTGGCTGTGCCTCGAGCTGTGGCAGCACTACGAGTTCACCCAGGACAGCGCGTACCTGGCGAAGATCATGCCGCTGCTGCGCGGCTGCGTGGAGTTCTGGGAGACCCGGCTCATCACCACCACCGTCGGTACCCGGACCGTGCTGGTCGCCGACCGGGCCTGGTCGCCCGAGCACGGGCCGCAGAACACCATCGGCAACTCGTACGACCAGGAAGTGGTCCACGCGCTGTTCGGCAACTTCGTGAAGGCCGCCCAGCTGCTCGGCACCGACGCCGCGCTGGCGGACAAGGCGCAGCAGCTGCGGGACCAGCTGTACCTGCCGGAGATCAGCCCGAAGAACGGCTGGCTGCAGGAGTGGATGAGCCCCGACTACCTGGGCGAGCCCCAGCACCGGCACCTGTCGGGGCTGGTCGGGTTCTACCCCGGCGACCGGATCCGGACCGACAACCAGCCGGCGGCGTACGTCGAGGGCGTACGCAAGGTGCTGGAGGCGCGGGGGCTCGACAGCTACGGCTGGGCGTGTGCCTGGCGCGCGGCGTGCTGGGCCCGGCTGAAGGACTCCAACCGGGCTTACCTGTCGATCCTGAACGTGCTGCGGCCGTCCAACGGCGTACGCAACGGCTCGTCGGTCAACCTGTTCGACATGTACGACGGGTACATCTTCCAGATCGACGCGAACCTCGGCGTACCTGCCGCGATGCTGGAGATGCTGGTGTACTCGCGGCCGGGCGTGATCGACCTGATGCCGGCCGTACCGGCGGCGTGGAAGGACGGCAGCGTGCGGGGGTTCGGTGCGCGGGGCGGCTTCCGCCTCGACATGACGTGGGCCGGCGGCGCCCCGACCTCGGTGACGCTGTACAGCGCCGCCGGCGGCACCACCGAGCTGCGGGTCGGCGACTGGCGGCAGACGGTCACGGTCGCGGCGGGAGGCTCGACCACGGTGCAGCCGCAGGGCGTGCCGTACCCGCCGCCGCCCCCGCCACCTCCGCCGCCGCCGGCCGTACGCATCGCGAACGTACACAGCGGCCTGGTGATGGAGGTGTACGGCGGCAGCAGCAGCGCCGGCGCCAAGATCGCGCAGTGGACCGACAGCGGCTCCACCAGCCAGCGCTGGCAGCAGGTGGCCACCTCCGACGGATACGGGCTGATCACGTCGGTCCGCTCCGGCATGGCGGTCGACATTCCGGGCTCCAACACCGCCGAGGGCACCGACCTGATCCAGTGGTCGCCCAACGGTGGCGTCAACCAGGAGTGGAAGCCGGTCGACATGGGCAACGGCCAGGTCAAGATCGTCAGCCGGCTCACCGACAAGGTGATCGGGGTCTCAGGCGCGTCGACGGCGCCCGGGGCGTACGTGGAGATCCAGACGTACACCGGTCACGCCAGTCAGCACTGGACCATCACGCCGTCGTAGGCGTACCACCGAAAGGAAGAGCAGAGCATGAAGCTGGCGCGGATCGGAGCACCGGGTCGCGAGCGTCCCGCCGTGATGGACGGCGAGGGGCGCTGGCGTGACCTGTCACCCGTGCTGCCCGAGCTGACCGCCGATCCGCCGGGGTCCGCCGCCGACATCGCGCGGCGGGCCCTCGCCGGCGGGGCGCTCCCCGTGATCGACGCACCGACCAGGTTCGGCCCGCCGGTGGAACGGGTCGGCAAGGTGGTCTGCATCGGGCTCAACTACCGCGACCACGCCGCCGAGACCGGTGCCGAGATCCCGGCCGAGCCGGTGGTGTTCCTCAAGGCCGGCGACACGGTGGTGGGGGCGTACGACGAGGTGCTGGTGCCCCGCAACTCCCGCAAGACCGACTGGGAGGTGGAGCTGGCGGTGGTGATTGGCCGCACCGCGCGCTACCTTCCGGACGAGGCCGCCGCCGACGCCTGCATCGCCGGGTACGCGATCAGCCACGACGTCTCCGAACGCGAGTTCCAGCTCGAACGTGGCGGCCAGTGGGACAAGGGGAAGAACTGCGAGACGTTCAACCCGCTCGGCCCGTGGCTGGTGGCCCCGGACGAGATCGCCGATCCGCAGGCGCTCGGGCTGCGGCTGTGGGTCAACGGCGACCTCCGCCAGGACGGCTCCACCAAAGACATGATTTTCGGGGTACGCCACCTCGTCCACTACCTGAGCCAGGTGATGGTGCTCTACCCCGGAGACGTGGTGAACACCGGTACGCCGGCCGGCGTGGCGCTCGGCACCGGGGCGCCGTACCTGAAGCCGGGAGACGTGGTGGAGCTCGAGATCGACGGGCTCGGCCGGCAGCGCCAGGTGTTGGGGGCGGCATGAGCCAGCCGGGGGAGTACGACGGCATCCGCGCGCTGGTCACCGGTGGCGCGTCGGGGATCGGGCTGGCGGTCGCGCGCCGGCTGGCCGACCTGGGCGCCGCGGTGGCGGTGCTGGATCGGACGACGGAACCGACCGGGGACGGGCTCCGGTTGGTCACCGCCGACGTCACCGACGCCGCCGCGGTGGAGCGGGCCGTCGGCGAGGCGGTCGGGCTGCTGGGCGGGCTCGACGTACTGGTCAACTGCGCCGGCGTGGGCGCGATTGGCACGGTCGCCGACAACGCCGACGACGAGTGGCTGCGGGTCTTCGACGTCAACGTGGTCGGCATCGCGCGGGTCACCCGGGCCGCGCTGCCGGCGCTGCGGGCCTCGGCGTACCCGGCGATCGTGAACATCGGGTCGATCGCCGCCGGGGCCGGGCTGCCGGACCGCGCGCTGTACTCCGCCACCAAGGGGGCGGTGCAGGCGCTCACGCTCGCGATGGCGACCGACCTGCTGCCCGACGGGGTACGGGTCAACCTGGTCAACCCGGGCACCGCCGACACCCCGTGGGTGCAGCGCAACCTGGCGCTCGCCGACGACCCCGCCGACGAGCTGGCGAAGCTGCGGGCCCGGCAGCCGCACGGCCGGCTGGTGACCGCCGAGGAGGTCGCCGACGCGGTGGCGTACCTCGGCTCGCCGCGCGCCGGCTCCACCAACGGGGCGATCCTGGCGGTGGACGGCGGTTTCGACCGGCTGCATCCCCGGGGAGGTGACCGGCGGTGACGCGCCACGGCCAGGTGGTACGGCTGCGCCCTGAGCAGGAAGCGGAGTACCGCCGGCTGCACGCCGCGGTGTGGCCCGACGTGCTGGACCAGCTCCGGCGCAGCGGCATCCGCAACTACACGATCTTCCTCCGCGACGGCCTGCTGTTCTCGTACTTCGAGTACGCCGGGAACGACTTCGCATCGGACATGGCCGCGATGGCCGCCGACCCGGCCACGCAACGGTGGTGGGCGTTGACCGCCCCATGCCAGGAGCCGGTCGACACGGCCGCGCCGGGGGAGCTGTGGGCGCCAATGGAGGAGGTGTTCCATGCCGACTGAGGCCGGCGTACCGCGGATTGACGCGCACCACCACCTGTGGGACCTGGCGGTACGCGACCAGCCGTGGACGGCGGAGCTGCCGGTGCTGCGGCGTACGTTCACCGTCGGCGAGCTGCTGCCGCAGCTGGACGCGTACGGCATCGACGGCACGGTGCTGGTGCAGACGGTCACGTTGCCCGGCGAGACGCCCGAGCTGCTCGCGCTGGCGGCGGCGTACCCCCGGATCTTCGGTGTGGTGGGGTGGGTCGACCTGACCGCGCCCGGCGTGGGGGACCGGACCGCCGGGCTGCGGTCGCTGCCCGGCGGCGAGAGGCTGGTCGGGATCCGGCACCAGGTGCAGGCCGAACCGGACCCGCGCTGGCTGCTACGCGACGACGTGCTCGCCGGCCTCGCGGAGGTCGCGCGGGCGGGGCTGGCGTACGACCTGGTGGTCACCCACGACCAGCTGCCGGCGGCGGTCGAGGTCGCCGGCCGGGTGCCGGAGCTGCGGTTCGTGCTCGACCACGCCGGCAAGCCGCCGATCGCCGCCGGCGGGCTCGACCCGTGGCGGGAACACCTCACCGCGCTCGCCGCCCACCCGAACGTGGCCTGCAAGCTGTCGGGGCTCGCGACCGAGGCGGGTCCGGAGTGGACGGTCGCCGACCTGGCGCCGTACGCCGACCACGTACTGGAGGCGTTCGGCGCCGACCGGGTGATGGCCGGCTCGGACTGGCCGGTCTGCCTGCTGCGCGGGTCGTACGGCGAGATCGAGCGCGCCCACCGCGAGCTGGTCGCCTCCCTCACCGCCGCGGAGTCCGCGCAGGTCATGGGTGGTACGGCAGCCCGCTGGTACCGGCTGGAGTGGGCACGATGACGACCCTGGCGCGCCGGCCGGTCGGCCGCACCGGGCTGTCCGTCAGCACGCTCGGCTTCGGCGGCGCCAGCATCGGCAACCTGTACCGCGCCGTCGACGACCAGACCGCGGCGGCGACCGTCGCGGCCGCCTGGGACGCCGGCATCCGGTACTTCGACACCGCCCCGCACTACGGGCTCGGGCTCTCCGAGCGGCGGCTGGGCGCGGCGCTCGCGGCGTACCCCCGGAGCTCTTATGTGGTGAGTACGAAGGTCGGGCGGCTGCTGGTGCCCAATCCCGCACCCACCGGGGACGACATGGCGAACCTGTTCGCCGTGCCGGACGAGCTGACCCGGGTACGCGACTACTCCGCCGACGGGGTACGCCGCAGCCTGGAGGCGAGCCTGGCCCGGCTCGGGCTGGACCGGATCGACATCGTGCTGGTGCACGACCCCGACGACCACGTCGACCAGACCGTCGCCGAGGCGATCCCCGCCCTGGTACGGCTCCGCGAGGAAGGCGTGGTCGGCGCGGTCGGCGTCGGCATGAACCAGTGGCAGGCCCCGTGCCGGATCGTCGAGAAGTGCGACGTCGACGCCGTGATGGTCGCCGGGCGGTGGACGCTGCTCGACCGGACCGCGCAACCGCTGCTCGACCTGTGCGCCGTACGCGGGGTCTCGGTGCTCGCCGCCGCCCCGTTCAACTCCGGGCTGCTCGCCCGGCCGGAGCCGAGCGGGGCGGGCCACTTCGACTACGCCGCGCCGGCGCCCGAGCTGGTCGAC
>JBOGDF010000323.1:0-6265 GCA_050701635.1 Micromonosporaceae bacterium
GACACACTGCCGGCCGTCATACTCGTCCACAGGGGCCTCCTTCGTCGTGGTGGACGTGAACAGCCCAAGCGTGACGCGAGGGTGACTGTCACGAGGAGCGGAGGCCCCGCTCCTTCATCGCATCAGAGCCGGTTTGATGTGGACCTACTAACCTCTTACTCAAACTCGTTTCCGCAGGTCACAGCCCTGTGTTCCGCTCTGGAACACCGCGCCAGAGACCGAAACGACCATCCTGACCCCCGCCATCAGCCAGCGCGAAGGCCCTGGGCGCTCCGGAAACGGCTCACCCCGCGGGACATCGACGAGATCGCCTCGAAGCACCGCGCCGGCGCGCGCCACCGCGACCTCGCGGCGGCGTACGGCATCAGCCTCAGCAGCGTGAAGCGGCTCCTACGTGCGGCGAAGACCACGACACCCGGACGCAAGTGCCCACCTCGTCTCTAATCAAGCGCCACCCTGGGACGCCTTCGGCTTCCCGATCCACGACGACCTGTCGCATGAGGGCTATTCGTAGTGGTAGCGGGCCTGCAGAATTACGATGTCGTCGCCATCGACCAGGTAGACGAGGCGGTGTTCTTCGGTAATCCGCCGGGACCAGCAACCAGCGAAGGCGTGCCGCAGCGGCTCGGGCTTGCCGATGCCCTCGAACGGATCACGCAGAACGTCGTCGATCAGCCTGTTGATCCGCTTCATGGTCGCCCGATCAGCGGACAACCAGTGCGTGTAGTCGGCCCACCCGTTAGGCGTGAAGACCAGCCTCACCGCGTCAGCTCGTGCGCTTCACGCTGGCCATCACGAGCCTGGGCCAGGCTCTCCAGCAGGTGCCGCGCGTTCGCTGGCGACCGCAACAGGTGCGCGGTCTCCTCCAACGCCTCGTAATCCGCTCGCGAGATCAACACCGCATCTCCGCGGCGGGACGTGATCTCGATCGGCGCCCGGTCGTCGTTGACCTTCTCGATCAACGGAAACAGGTTCTTGCGAGCCTCAGACGCGGTTATCGCCATCATACCTCCTCTGGTACGAGATATGGTACCACTTGTCGTCGCCCGTCCCGCCGGTAGACCCAAGCCACGCAACCCGACGGCCGAGCGTTGCGAAGAACGCGCTGCTACTGACCGCGCTTCCTTGTGGAGTCCACCTACCTGGTCGTGCGGAGAAGTTCGGCAAGGCGTTCGCCGATGATCGAGATACTGGGCAGCGGTTCGTGGTCGAAGAAGGGCTTCTTGCGGCGGCGGAGCAGTTTCTCCCCGTCGCGCGGCCAGGAGAAGCCGGGCTTGCGGAGAAGTACCTCGAAGACCGGGTCGGCGCCGTCGGGGTGACGCTGTACCAGGCGGCGGATCGCCAGCGGCGAGACCGACTCGTCGTCGAGGTACTCGCGCAGCTGGGCGAGGTGGGTGCGGTCGCGGGCCAGGGCGGGGTCGGCGAAGAGGGCGTCGAGGCGGCCGAAGTCACGGTAGAAGTTGAGTCCTTCGACCTCGTCGTAGATCAGCGCGACACTGTCGGCGTCCACCAGTTCCTCGGGCAACCCCGCCATCTCCTCGTCCTCGGGTGTGACACCGGTGGCCGCGGCGCGCTTGGCCGCCTTGCCCTCGAGGTTTGCCAGCGCCTTGCGCCGCAGGCGGCGGTAGTGCTCGCGCAACGTCTCCCGCGCCACGTACGGCGAGAGCACCACGAGGTCGGAGCCGACCTGAGCGATGAAGTCCGCTCGGTGCTCGGCCTGGATCTCCCAGGCCCGCCGGAGCAGAGCCGGGTTGCGGCGTAGCAGTTTCGGGTGGCTGGTGATCTCGCTAGCCACGGTGGGGGCGATCTGGCGCCGGGCGGACTTGGGGTACGCGGCGAAGTGCCCGCTGACCAGCCAGGCGTCGGTCGCCGGGTGGACCGGCACAATCCGGCCTACGACGAACATCCCCTTGCGCAGCGTGGCGAACGCCCTGCGCCCCATGTTGGAGTAGACACGGTAGACGAGATCGTCGAGGAGGTTGTGCAGCTCCACGGCCTCGCCATCGAACCGGCGAACCTCGAAGCACCCCTCGACGACATCGCGCCAACCGAGCATCATCTCCTGCTCGTCATCCGACAGCCGCGGACGCCGCTGCGCGACAAACCGCTCGACGACGGTATGGCCGTTGGATAACCGGTGCTGCAGGACGAAATGATCGATGGTGAGTATGGCCGTGCCCTCGTCGAGGTAGCCGTGGCGACCGGCGGCGTCGAGCAGCAGCGCGTCCAGCCGCCTCGCGAAACGAGAACTCTTGGCAAACGCCAACAGTTCGCCCTTGAGATCCGCGGCGCGGGCGATCAGATCGTCGATCGAGACATCGCCGGCCGAGGCAGGATCCACGGCTGATGTGGTCTGGGTGGCCATCCCGGCAACCCTACCGCCGCCGCTCAGACAGGACAGGACAGCTCTTCGGTGTGTTACGGGGACGATCTCCGGCCGACCCGACCCCGCACAGACCGGCTTCTTCCAAGCGCCTCCCGGCCCGGTCGACCGGCAGTCGGCCCCGGAGGTGAAGGTGGACTTCTTCGCCGGCCTGCTCACTGCCCGGACCGACATCTATGCCACGGTGCGAGAACACCCGCGCCGGCAGGGCCGGGTGGCTGCCGGCGGTGCGTGGCGGGTGGCGCAAAGGCGTGCGGCACGAGCACCGCGACTATCTGCCGCTCCGCCAAGGACGTTCTGCGCGCCAACCTGACCGGCGACGCGCACATCCTGAGAACGGATCACCGTTCACACCGGTCATGGGGCTCAATCTACACATCAACGCGACGCCCGGCGGGTCCGTTACATCCTGTCGGCCCGCTGCGATACGGTCGCCCACGATCCAGGCCGGGAGGAGGTCCGAATGGGTAAGCGGAACCGGGAGAAGCGGGCGGCGAAGAAGCGCGGCCGGCAGCGGCGTGACCATACCCCGCCGCCCAACGGCCATGCCGCAGGGCCGCACGGTCCAGGCTGCGACTGCGGCGCCGCGGAGGAGGGTGGTGGTGGTTTCTGGTCGCCGCAGGCACCACCGGCCGAGGTGTTGTCCGAGGCGCTGGTGGCCGCCGCACACGCCCACGCCACCGGTGACCCGAGCGCCGCCGTGGCCTGCGTGGCGGAGCTGAGCCAGGGCCACCTCGGGCGTGACCGGCCCTCGGTGGGCGCCGCAGCTGGGATCGCACTCAGCGCCATGCTCGAAGCTCTGTGGCGTGGCGGCTGGTTGCCGACCGACGTCTGGGAGTTAACCCGGCGGAGCACAGACGACGCGGCGACGAGCCTGCTCGTGGACGCCGTCGCCGCTGACATGGCGCAGTACGCGTCGGCGACGGTACACGAACGGTGGGCAGCGCAGGTGCGACAGCTCAACGCCACCGTGTGGTGGGGACGCGATCGCCCGCACCTGGGGCAGTGGGCGCAGCGGCACGGCGCCACGGTCGAGCAGGCGCTGCTCACCACCATCACGCTGCTGGCTGAGCTGATAAGGCTGCCCGCGCTGCCCCAGATCCTGCCGCCGCCCGGGGCCGCCACCCACCGCACCACCGCGGCGACGGCCGGGGTGGACCAGAAGATCCTCTCGCGGGTTCGGGCGTTGCTCGCCAAGGCCGAGTCCACCGAGTTCCCCGAGGAAGCGGAGGCGCTCTCGGCCAAGGCGCAGGAGTTGATGCACCGGTACGCCCTGCAGCGGGCCCTGCTAGACGCCGACGACCACAAGCAGCCGACCGCGGCCTCTGCCCGGCTCTGGCTGGACAGCCCTTATGTGGAGGCCAAGTCGCACCTGGTAGCCGCAGTCGCCGAGGCGAACCGCTGCAGGTCCGTGTTCTACCCCAGGTTCGGCTTCGTGGCGCTGGTCGGTGAACAGATGG
The DNA here is from genome assembly GCA_050701635.1 of Micromonosporaceae bacterium. Lineage (GTDB taxonomy): Bacteria > Actinomycetota > Actinomycetes > Mycobacteriales > Micromonosporaceae > WHSM01. The sequence goes on from JBOGDF010000323.1 coordinate 3,844, forward strand.
ACCTTCAGATCGCCGAGGTGCTCACCACCTCGCTGCTGGTGCAGGCCACCCGTGCGATGATCGCCGAAGGTAGCCACATCACCCGCTCAGGCGCGTCCCGCACCCGATCCTTCCGTCAGTCCTTCCTCGTCGCGTACGCCGCCCGGATCGGCGAACGTCTCGCCGAGGCCGGCACGCGGGCGCACCAGGCAGCCGAGGACCCACGCCTGCTGCCGGTCCTGGCCGACCGTTCCCGCGCCGTCGAGGAGACCTTCCGGGAGATGTTCAGCCACACAGTGCAAAAGTCGGTGTCGGTCACCAACGGTGCCGGTTGGCACGCCGGCCGCGCCGCAGCCGACCGCGCTGACCTCACCATCGAACGCCACGCGCTGCGGGCCTGACCGCGACCAAGCCTTCGCCCCGAGCAGCGAGCCCAAGCGGGTCCGCTCGAAGCGGCGCGCCCCCACGGCGCCGAGCAGCCGCCAAAGTTCGCAGGCTGACGCCGCACGACTCGACACGCCAAGTTGACTCGCACCGGCGATGTGGTTCTCTCTCCCCTCAGTCACACGGTCCACCCAACGCCAACGAGACGCTGCACAGGCTTCAGCGGTGAGGATGTCGAGGAGCGCGACGGCTGTCGGAGAGACACCTGATCGGCTGTCGCTGGACCACCGGTTCCTCCCGCGTGGCCCGGCTTGACCCGTGCTGGGCTTCAATTGCGGCGTACGGGTACGTACAGAGCCCTTACTCAACCTCCGCGAGAACGTCCCCACGAAGTTTGAGTAAGGGCTCCAGGGTAGACCGAACGTTACGCCATGCGAACCGCAGCACTGATCACGGGAGACCCGGTACCTAATCGTTCTGTCCAGATCCAGGAGCGTTGAATCAGACAAACGGAGCGGCTGAACCGTGCGCACGGGCGCAAGGGCGCAAGGGCCAGATAGTTCTGGCGTGGTGGTTGCCGGAGGACGTAGCAGCCGACTCTGCTGGGGTGGTCTTCGACCATGGCGGTGGAAGGCACGCCCCGCAGGAGCCAGAGGATGACGAGGTCGCCACCCGCTGCGGCCAGGAACAGCGCGCCGAACAGCATGGTCGGCAGGTTCCCGGTGGCCAGTCCGAGGACGCACGGTAGGGCTCGGAGGAGAAGACCGGGCATCGCGATGGCAAACCGATACCCCCGTGCGTGTACTGCCTGTAGGAGATGGGTGTAGAACACGAAGCCCAGCACTTCGAATCCGAAGCGCACTGCGCGTACTCCGTTCCGCGCGACAGCGCAGAACACGAGGGCGTGGATCAACTCGTGAGTCACGGTCCCGAGGGCGAAGAGGGCAAGGCTGGACGCGCTGGCGATCAAGGCGTGGGTGACGCTTCGGGACGCCCAAGTCAGCGCAGAACCAATCGGCGCGAGGCCCCAGATCATGAGGTAGGCGGCGATGGCCAGCACCGCTGGGAGTCCGCCTGTGATGAGCGCGTACGCGTTGGCTTGCGGCGCTGGCATCGAGCAGTCGCGGCGAGGCATTCCAGGTGCCGATTATGTGCTGGATGGCGGGGTGCCGGGTCGGACGCCTACACCTTCCACTTGGGGGCTCAAATGGTTGCTGAGAATGCGTACAAAAGGGGCGCGCGAGCAACCATTTGGGACCCCAAGTGGGAGGAGGGTGCCCCAGGCGCCGGGGATTGACGAATTGCTAAGGTATGCAATTGATGGATATCGCAGTCGTGGGTACGGACGCCGGGTGGTGGGGCGGGTGAGCCGGCCGCTGTATCAGGCGAAGGCCGAGTTCTTCAAGACGTTGGGGCACCCGGCGCGGATCCGGGTGCTGGAGCTGCTGTCGGTACGGGAGCACGCCGTCTCCGAGCTGCTCCCCGAGATCGGCATCGAGCCGGCCCACCTGTCGCAGCAGCTGGCGGTGCTGCGCCGCGCGGGGCTGGTGACCACCCGGAAGGAGGGTTCGGCGGTGCACTACTCGCTGACCAGTCCACACGTGGCCGAGCTGCTGGTGGTGGCCCGGCGGATCCTCACCGAGGTGCTGTCCGGCCAGGTCGAGCTGCTGGCGGACCTGCGGGTCTCCGAGTCTCCGGGCGGGGCGTGATGTCCGGTCTGGCGCGCAAGATCCGTACCACCGGAAAGGTCGCCGAGCCGGCGGGGCCGGCACCCGCGCCGGTCTCCTGTCCGAAGGCGGCGGCGCTGCGGGGTTCGGTGCAGCTGCGCCACGTCGACGCCGGATCGTGCAACGGGTGCGAGATCGAGATCGGGTCGGCGTTCGGGCCGGTGTACGACGCGGAGCGGTACGGCGCCCGCCTGGTCGCCTCGCCCCGGCACGCCGACGCGCTGCTGGTGACCGGTCCGGTGACCCGCAACATGGCCGAGCCGCTGCGGCGTACGTACGAGGCGGTGCCGGAGCCGCGGATCGTGGTCGCGGTCGGGGACTGCGCCCGCGAC
>JBOGDF010000324.1:0-6232 GCA_050701635.1 Micromonosporaceae bacterium
GTCGTCGCCAGTACAACACCGGTACTGGCTCCTCCTCCGCCTTGCGAGCCACCACCTGGACACCGGACTTCATCAACCAATCTCTGGCGCAGGGCACTAGATTTGGGGCAATTTGCCCCGTAACCGTCACGTATCCGTGCGATCACGCGTTGTAACGGCAGGTGCGCGAAGAGCGCGCCTTGTCGGCGTAGCGTGCGGAGGGTGCGGTGGCGGTGACCGGGGCTGTCTCTGGGCTCCCGCTCCAGGCCGCGCCACCCTCCAAAGCGCCGCCCCCGAAAGCGCCGCCTTCCGAAGCGCCGTCGTCCGGAGCACCGGTCGCGCCGCCCACCACCCCCGCGCCGGGCCGGGCCTCCTCACGGACCTGGGAGACGCGGTACGTGAGGATCCTGCTCGCCGCCGACCTCGCCGTCGCCGCGCTGGTGGCCACCGCCGCGTTCGGGCTGCGGTTCGGGCCGGGCGTCACCCCGTACACCCGGTGGTATGTCCTGCTCTCGGTGATCCTGCCGGTGGCCTGGGTGACCTGCCTGGCGCTGAACCGGGGGTACGAGACTCGCTACCTGTTCGTCGGCACCGACGAGTACCAGCGGGTGTTCCGGGCCGGGCTGGCGCTGTTGGCGGCGGTCGCGATCGTCTCGTACGGCTTCGAGATCCGGCTCGCCCGCGGGTACGTGCTGCTCGCCGTACCGGCCACGGTGCTGTGCTGCGTGGTGGCCCGGTACGCCCAGCGGCGGGCGCTGCACGTGGCGCGGGCGCGCGGCGGCTACCTGCGCCGGGTGGTCGTCGTCGGGCACGAGCGCGCCGTCGCTCACCTGACCGTGCAGCTGCGCCGGGAACGCTTCCACGGGCTGCAGGTGGTCGCGGCCTGCCTGCCGCTGCCGGGCACCGAGCGGATCCGGGGCGTCGAGCTTCCGGTGTACGGCAGCTTCGAGGAGGTCGCCGCCGCCGTGGCCCGCGCCGGGGCGGACACCGTGATCGTGCTGTCCTGCCCCGAGCTGGACGGTCTGGAGCTGCGCCGGCTGGCCTGGCAGCTGGAGCGCGACGACATCGACCTGATCCTGGCCAACGCGCTGATCGACGTGGCGGGGGAACGTACCACCATCCGGCCGGTGGACGGGCTGCCGATGCTGCACGTGGAGCACCCCCGGCTGACCGGCGCCGCCCGGGTCGCGAAGGAGATCTTCGACCGGGTCGGCGCGGCGGTGCTGTTGCTGCTGCTGGCCCCGCTGCTGGCGGTGATCGCGGTACGGATCTGGCGCGGCTCGCCCGGCCCGGTGCTGTTCCGGCAGGTACGCGTGGGCCGCGACGGCGGCGAGTTCACGATGCTGAAATTCCGCACTATGTACGCCGACGCCGAAGCCCGGCTCGCAGCACTGCTGGACCGCAACGAGCTGGACGGCGTGCTGTTCAAGATGCGCGACGACCCCCGGGTGACCCCGACCGGGCGCTGGCTGCGTCGCTGGTCGCTGGACGAGCTGCCGCAGCTGCTGAACGTACTGCGGGGGGACATGTCGCTGGTCGGGCCGCGCCCGCCGCTGCCCCGCGAGGTGGCGGTCTACCCGGACGACATGCGCCGCCGGTTCGTGGTCAAGCCGGGGCTTACCGGGCTGTGGCAGGTCAGCGGCCGCTCGGACCTGAGCTGGGAAGACAGCGTCCGTTTGGATCTACGCTACGTAGAGAACTGGTCACTCTCGTTGGACTTGGTCATACTGCTCCGTACGCTGACCGCGGTGTCCCGCGCGTCGGGCGCGTACTGACCGCATCCGTACCACACAAGCTTGGGGTGATCTGCGCCGTGGCGTGGCCGACCGACATCGTGCCTCCCGAGGGCGACGCCGAGTTCGCGGCGTGGCTCGCCGCGCGGGCCGGTGAGCTGCTGCTGTCGCTGCGCGGCCAGCGCGGCTTCGGCGATCCGGCGGTGCTGCGCGATGCCGGCGACCGGGACTCGCACGAGCTGCTGACGGAGTCGTTCGCGAAGTGGCGCCCCGACGACGCGGTGCTCTCGGAGGAGGGCGCCGACGACCCGGCCCGGCTCACCGCCGAACGGGTGTGGATCGTCGACCCGCTCGACGGCACCCGGGAGTACGGCGAGCCCGGCCGTACCGACTGGGCGGTGCACGTGGCGCTGTGGGCGCGCGGCCGCGGCCTGACAGCCGGTGCGGTCGCGCTGCCCGCGCAGGGCGTGGTGCTCTCCACTGCCACACCGCCAGCGCCGACCACCCCGCCGACCCCCGCCGTGGTCAGGATCGCGACCTCGCGTACCCGGCCACCAGGGTTTCTGCCCGACGTGGCCCGCAGCCTGGGCGCGGAGCTGGTGCCGATGGGGTCGGCGGGCGCGAAAGTCAGCGCGGTGGTGCAGGGTGCGGTCGACGCGTACGTCCACGCGGGCGGCCAGTACGAATGGGACAGCGCAGCCCCGGTCGCCGTGGCCTTGGCCACAGGACACTACGCATCCCGCCTCGATGGCAGCACCCTCGAATACAACCAACCGGATCCGAGCCTGCCCGACCTGGTGGTCTGCCGGCCGGAGCTCGCGCCGCGGCTGCTCGCCGCGCTCGGCAACCGTGAGAAGTAACGGCGAAGGAGTTGTGCAGTGACAGCCACGGCGGACTACAGGGTCTCGCACCTTGACGCCCTGGAGGCGGAGAGCATCTTCGTCTTCCGGGAGGTCGTCGCGGAGTTCGAGCGCCCCTGTCTGCTGTTCTCCGGCGGCAAGGACTCCATCGTGATGCTGCACCTGGCGACCAAGGCGTTCGCGCCCGGGCCGGTGCCGTTCCCGGTGATGCACGTCGACACCGGGCACAACTTCGGCGAGGTGCTCGAATACCGGGACCGTCGGGTCAACGAGCTCAACCTGCAGCTGGTGGTGGCGAGCGTGCAGGACGCCATCGACCGCGGCCAGGTGGTGGAGCCGCCGACCGGGATGCGCAACCCGATCCAGACCCCCGTACTGCTGGAGGCGGTGGAGAAGTACCGCTTCGACTCGCTGTTCGGCGGGGCCCGGCGGGACGAGGAGAAGGCCCGCGCCAAGGAGCGGGTGTTCAGCTTCCGGGACGACTTCGGCCAGTGGGACCCGAAGAACCAGCGCCCCGAGCTGTGGTCGCTCTACAACGCGCGGGTGCACCCCGGCGAGTCGATCCGGGTGTTCCCGCTCTCCAACTGGACCGAGCTGGACATCTGGCACTACATCGCGGCCGAGAAGATTGACCTGCCGGAGATCTACTACGCGCACCAGCGCGAGGTGGTCGACCGCGACGGCATGCTGTACGCCGTCAACCACCTGCTCCCGGCTCGCGCGGGCGAGCGGCCGTTCACCGAGACCGTGCGATACCGCACCGTGGGCGACGCCACCTGCACGGCTGCGGTCAGGTCGGACGCCGACACCATCGACAAAGTGATCGCCGAGGTGGCCGCCACCCGGATCACCGAGCGTGGCGCCACCCGGGGTGACGACAAGGTCAGCGAAGCCGCGATGGAAGACCGCAAGAAAGAGGGCTACTTCTGATGTCTGTCGCCGCAGAAGCCGCCGCGACTTCCGCCAGCAAGCAGGCCGACCTGCTGCGATTCGCCACCGCCGGCTCCGTCGACGACGGCAAGTCGACCCTGATCGGCCGCCTGCTGTACGACTCCAAGGCGATCTTCGAAGACCAGCTCGCCGCGGTCGAGGCGACCAGCGCCGCCCGCGGCGACGAATACACCAACCTGGCGCTGCTCACCGACGGGCTGCGCGCGGAGCGGGAACAGGGCATCACGATCGACGTGGCGTACCGGTATTTCGCCACGCCGAAGCGGAAGTTCATCATCGCGGACACGCCGGGGCACATCCAGTACACCCGCAACATGGTCACCGGCGCGTCCACCGCCGACCTGGCGCTGATCCTGATCGACGCCCGCAAGGGCATCGTGGAGCAGTCCCGGCGGCACGCGTTCCTGTGCTCGCTGCTGCGGGTGCCGCACATGGTGCTGGTGATCAACAAGATGGACCTGGTCGACTGGTCGCAGGAGGTGTACGACCGGATCCACGCCGAGTTCACCGCGTTCGCCACCAAGCTCGACATCCCCGACCTGACGGTGGTGCCGGTCTCCGCGCTGCAGGGCGACAACGTGGTGTCGCGATCGGCGCACATGCCGTGGTACGACGGCCCGTCGCTGCTGCACCACCTGGAGAACGTGCACATCGCCTCGGACCGCAACCTGGTCGACGTACGGTTCCCGGTGCAGTATGTGATCCGGCCGCAGCAGTCCCGTGGCCTGGACTACCGGGGGTACGCGGGCCAGGTCGCCTCCGGCGTACTCAAGCCCGGCGACGAGGTGATGGTGCTGCCGAGCGGCTTCACCACCCGGATCGCCGGGATCGACCACAACGGGGCCGAAGTGGCGCAGGCGTACCCCCCGATGTCGGTGACGATCCGGCTCGCCGACGAGCTGGACGTCTCCCGCGGCGACCTGATCTGCCGGCCGCACAACCAGCCGCACGTCTCGCAGGACATCGAGGCGATGATCTGCTGGATGGACGAGCAGAAGCCGCTGCAGCCGGGCGTGAAGTACGCGATCAAACACACCACCCGGTCGGTACGCGCGATGGTGAAGAGCCTGCAGTACCGGCTCGACATCAACACCCTGCACCGTGACGAGTCGGCCGGGTCGTTGACGCTGAACGAGATCGGCCGGGTGCGGCTGCGTACCACCGCGCCGCTGCTGTGCGACGAGTACCGGCGCAACCGTACGACCGGCGGGTTCATCGTGATCGACGAGGCCACCAACCGTACGGTCGGCGCCGGCATCATCGTCGAAGCCGGCTGAGCCGGGCGCGTCGCCGGTAAGCTGAGTCGCTGGCGAGCGAGGCGGTGGAGATGCAGGTCGGTCCGGTGCTGCGGCGGCTGCTCAGCCCCGGCGGGTTCGTGCTGGTCGCGCTCTGTTTCGCGCTGCCGTTCCTGACAGTGTCTTGTGAAGCTCCGGGGCACACCGGCAGCGGTACGTATCGAGGCGTCGATCTGGTGGTCGGTGGCTCGCCCGAGCTCAGCTGGGACGGGCTGACCAAAGACGTCCTGCCGGAGGAATTCCGCTCCGAGCAGGACCCGGATGAACCGGCGCCGCTGGACCCGCAGCCGCTGGCGGTCATCGCGATGATCCTCGTCCTGGTCGGTGCCGGCACCGCGTTGCTAGGTACGGAGTGGTCGCGGGCGCTAGCCGGGCTGGCCTGCGCGGCGGTTGCGGCGATGTTTCTGGCGGGCGCACAGACCGTGCTCCGATCGCACCTGCAGGCCGAGCTCGATGAGGGCGGGGTACGCGCCGCGCCGGGGATCGACGTGACGATCACCGACCGGTATGGCTTCTGGCTCGCGATCGGATTGCTGCTGGTGCTGGCGGCCGTCCAGTTCGGGCTGCTGATCCTGGCCAGCCGGCGACCACCCGAATGGTCAGGCGTACCGCCCTGGCCGGGCCCGCCTCCCGCGCCGCCTGGGCGGTACCACCCGACCGAGCCGCTTCCGACGGAGCCGATACCGCCGCACCGACCGAATCGGTGACCGGTCGGCTCTCGCGAGTCGGCGCTGCAACCGCTACGCTCCGCCGCAACAACACTTCGGGCGGTGGCGATAGATGGCGGACGCGGTAGCGCTGCGAGACCGGCCGCTGGAGGCTGCCGCCCTGGTGGACGACGCCGCCTGGGCCGCCGGGCGGTGCTACGGGGCCGCCTCCCACACCGCGGTCGAGGAGACCGCCCGGCTGCGCTGGCTGATCACCGGAACCCCGTACGAGGGGCTGAACGGGGTCTACTGGGCACGGCACGCCACCGGCATCGACGAGGCGTTGGAGCCGTTCCGGCAGGCCGAGGTGCCGATGCTGTGGCACGCCGGGCCGACCAGCCCGGCGGCACTGCCCGATGCGCTGGCCGCCGCGGGGCTGCGGCACTACGGGGACGAGCCGGGCATGCTGCTCGACCTGGACGCGCCGGCGGCTCGCTGGTGGCCCCCGGAAGGGCTGGAGATCCGGCGGGTCGGCACCCACGCCCAGCTTGCCGCGTGGGTACGCATCTGGGCCGGCCCGGCGAACCCGCTGCTGCTCGATCGGCTGGTCGCGCTGCGGGCCCCGGCGGCGTTCGGGGTCGGCGCGCGTACCCCCCATCTACTGGGTGTGCTGGACGGCGAGCCGGTGGCGTGCGCCGCGGTGTGGGTGGGTCGGCTGCCCGGCCGGGAGGGCCGGCCGGTGGCCTGGCTGGAGCACATCGCGACCC
>JBOGDF010000325.1:0-6208 GCA_050701635.1 Micromonosporaceae bacterium
TGAGGATTCGGCGGGCGCCCGGGAGCCGGTGAGCCGGTTGCGGGCCACCGCGACCAGGTCGCCGAGCACCGCGCTCGCCGACGGCGCCCCACCCGCGCCGGGGCCGTAGAACATCAGCTGCCCGGCCGCGTCGGCCTCCACGAACACCGCGTTGAACGCGTCGCCCACCGCCGCCAACGGGTGGGTACGCGGAATCATCGCCGGGTGTACGCGTACCCCCACACTGTCTTTCTCGCCTGAGCCGGGAGCGGCGGCGAACCGTTCGGCGACGCAGATCAGCTTGACCGTGCAGCCCATCTCGCGGGCGCTCGCCACGTCGGCGGCGGACACCTCGGTGATGCCTTCCCGGTAGACGTCGGCGGCGGTGACCCGGGTGTGGAACGCCAGCGACGCCAGGATCGCCGCTTTCGCCGCGGCGTCGAAGCCCTCCACGTCGGCCGTCGGGTCGGGCTCGGCATACCCGAGCGCGGTCGCCTCGTCGAGCGCCTCGTTGAAGCCGGCGCCGGTGGCGTCCATCCGGGACAGGATGAAGTTGGTGGTGCCGTTGACGATCCCGGTGACCCGGGTGACGCGGTCGCCATGCAGGGATTCGCGCAGCGGGCGTACCAGCGGAATCGCTCCGGCGACCGCGGCCTCGTAGTAGAGGTCGGCGCCGGTCTCGGCAGCCGCCGCGTGCAGCGTCGCGCCGTCTTCGGCGAGCAGCGCCTTGTTGGCGGTGACCACGCTCTTCCCGGCCTTCAGCGCGGTGGTCAGCCAGGTACGGGCCGGCTCGATGCCGCCCACCACCTCGATCACGATGTCGATGTCGTCGCGCTGCACCAGGCCGAGCGCGTCGGCGGTGAACAGCGACCGCGGCACCGGAAGGTCGCCCCGGTCGCGGTCGGGACGGCGTACCGCCACCCCGGCCAGCTCCAGCGTCGCCCCGACCCGGGCGGTCAGGTCGGCGGCCTGCTCGTGCAGCAGCCGGGCCACCGCGGTGCCCACCGTGCCGCACCCCAGCATGGCGACCCGCAGCGGCCGTGCCGGGTCCGCGTTCTGTGCCACGTTCCCTCTCACCCCACGTCCAGCGCGAGCAGGTCGTCGACGGACTCCCGCCGTACGATTACCCGCGCCGCTCCGTCGCGTACCGCCACCACCGGCGGCCGCGGTACGTGGTTGTAGTTGCTCGCCATGCTGCGACAGTAAGCACCCGTCCCGGGAACGGCGAGAAGATCTCCGGGCTCGACGTCGCCCGGCAGGAACTCATCCTTCACCACGATGTCCCCGGACTCGCAGTGCTTTCCCACCACCCGGGCCAGCGCCGGCTCGGCCTGTGACGCACGCGACGCCAGCGTGGTGGAGTACGACGCGTCGTACAGCGCGGTACGGATGTTGTCGCTCATCCCACCGTCCACGGAGACGTACCGCCGGGTGGCGCCGGCATCGAGCACGATGTCCTTGACGGTGCCGACCTCGTACAGGGTGAAGGTGCTGGGGCCGGAGATCGCCCGGCCCGGCTCCACCGACAGCTTCGGCACTTCCAGCTGGTACGCCGCGCACTCGTGCTCGACGATCTTCAGCAGCCGGGCGGCGATGTCCGCGGGCTCGAGCGGGTCGTCCTGCGTGGTGTACGCGATCCCGAAGCCCCCGCCGAGGTCCAGCTCGGGCAGCTCCACGCCGTGCTCGTCGCGGATCGACGCCTGCAGCCCCAGCACCCGGCGCGCCGCCACCTCGAAACCACTGGTGTCGAAGATCTGCGACCCGATGTGGCTGTGCAGCCCGATCAGCTCCAGCGACGGCTCGGCCAGGATCCGGCGTACCGCCTCCGCGGCCGCTCCCCCGGCGCCGTGGCCGCCGTCCGGCCCGATGTCGGGACCGCCGTTGGCGAGCGAGAAGCCGAACTTCTGGTCCTCGTGCGCGGTGGCGATGTACTCGTGGGTGTGGGCCTCCACGCCCACCGTCACCCGGACCATCACGCGGGGCCGTACCCCGAGCTCGGAAGCCAGCGCCGCCAGCCGCGCGATCTCGTCGTACGAGTCGACGATGATCCTCCCGACGCCGGCCTCGAGCGCCGCCCGCAGCTCGGCGAGCGACTTGTTGTTGCCGTGCAGGCCGAGCCGTTCCGGCGGGAAGTCGGCGGCCAGCGCCACCGCCAGCTCGCCGCCGGTGCAGACGTCGAGCCCGAGCCCCTCCTCGGCGACGATCCGGGCCACCGCCTTGCACAGGAACGCCTTGCCCGCGTAGTAGACGTCGGTGTCACCGAACCCGCGCTGGTACGCCCGGCACCGCGCCCGGAAGTCCGCCTCGTCGAACACGTACGCCGGCGTGCCGTACTCCTCGGCCAAGGTCTTCACGTCGATCCCGCCGACGGTGAGTACGCCGTCCGCGCCGCGGCTCGCGGTCAACGGCCAGAGCTGCTCCAGCAGCCCGTTGACGTCCTCGGGGGGCCGCAGCCACGCCGGCCGCAGGTGCCCGATGTCGGCGTGCAGCGCGCCCGCCTCATGTGCCCGCATCGCTTACATCCGTTCCGGTGCCGAGACGCCGAGCAGCTCCAGGCCGTTGGCGATCACCACCCGGGTGGCGTCGTTGAGCCACAGCCGGGCCCGGTGCAGGTCTGTGGCCGGTTCGTCGCCCCGCGGCAGGATCCGGCAGTTGTCGTAGAACCGGTGGTACGTACCCGCCAGCTCCTCCAGGTAGCGGGCCACCCGGTGCGGCGCCCGCAGCTGCGCCGCCGTGGCCACCACCTGCGGAAACTCCGCCAGCGCGAGCAGCAGGTCACCCTCCTTGGGGTGCTCCAGCAGCTCCGGCGTGAAGTCTTCGGCGGCGCCCCGGGTGATGCCCAGGTCGGCGGCGTTGCGGGACACGGCGGCGGTGCGCGCGGCTACGTACTGCACGTAGAACACCGGGTTGTCGTTGGTCTGCCGGGTGATCAGCGCGATGTCCATGGTCATCGGCGAGTCGGCGGAGTAGCGCGCCAGGGTGTAGCGGGCGGCGTCCACGCCGACCGCGTCGACCAGCTCGTCGAGCGTGACGATGTTGCCGCCGCGCTTGGACAGCTTCACCTCGACGCCGTCGCGTACCAGCTTCACCAGCTGGCCGATCATCACCTCGATGTGCTCCTCGGGGTCGTCCCCGGCGCAGGCGGCGAGCGCCTTGAGCCGGTTGACGTACCCGTGGTGGTCGGCGCCGAGCATGTACAGGCAGCGGTCGAAGCCCCGCTCCCGCTTGTTGATGTAGTAGGCGGCGTCCGCGGCGAAGTAGGTCTTCTCGCCGTTGGAACGGATCAGCACGCGGTCCCGGTCGTCGGTGAAGTCGGTGGTACGCAGCCAGGTCGCGCCCTCGCTCTCGAACACGTGGCCCTGTTTGCGCAGCTCGTCCAGCGCGTGCTCCACGGCGCCCGACGCGTGCAGCGTCTTCTCGGAGAACCAGATGTCGAACTCGACCCCGAACCGGCGCAGGCTGGCCTGCATCTCGCCCAGCATCAGCTGGTAGCCCCGCTCGGCGAAGTAGTCGATCGCGGCGTCGGCCGGAAGCTCGGCCAGCTGCTCGGCCAGCTCCGGCTTGTCGGCCACCACCTGCTGCGCGATCTCACCGACGTACGCCCCGCCGTACCCGCCCTCGGGCTTCGGCTCGCCCCGCGAGGCGGCGTACAGGGATTCGGCGAACTTCCGCATCTGGGTGCCGGCGTCGTTGATGTAGTGCTCGCTGGCCACCTCGGCTCCGGCGGCCTCCAGCAGCCGGTGCAGCGAGTCGCCGAGCGCCGCCCACCGGGTGTGCCCGAGGTGGATCGGCCCGGTCGGGTTGGCGGAGACGAACTCCAGGTTGATCTTCTGGCCGGCGAGCGCGTCGCCGCGCCCGTACTCCCGGCCCTGCTCCACGACCGTACGGGCCAACCCGCCCGCGGCGGCCGACGAGACCCGGATGTTGAGGAAGCCCGGGCCCGCCACCTCGACGCCGGTGATGCCGTCGGCCTTGCCGAGCTCCTCGGCCACCCATCCGGCCAGCTCCCTGGGCGCCACTCCGACCCGCTTGGCCAGTTGCATTGCCAGGTTGGAGGCGTAGTCTCCATGCTCGGGATTGCGAGGTCGCTCGACCGTCGTGGTCTCCGGCAACACGGCGGCATCCAGCCCCCGTGCGCTGAATACAGCCTTCACAGCGGTGAGTACGACGTCGGCAAGCTTGGCGGGAGTCACCGCGCAATGTTATCGGCGGGTAGAGTCTGTGGCTCGGCGGTATCCCAGTGTGATGACCACCTGGCGAGATCACCGAGGAGATATGAGGTAGTACGTCGGGCAGACCAGTGCCCACACCCCCATACCGGAGCGTGGACAAGCTCATGAGCAAGAAGACGAACCCCGAGGTCGACGAAGAGCTCGACCTCGACGATGCCGGCGACGACGCCGAGGACGCGCTTGACCTCGACGAGGTTGACGATGCCGACGACGAGCCGGCGCCGGCCAAGCGGCCGGCCAAGAAGTCGGGCAGTACGTCGAAGCGGCCCACAAAGTCCGCGTCGCGTCGCAATGCCGGCAAGTCGGGGAAGTCGGCGTTCGTCACCGGCGGCAAGAAGCCCGGCGGCAAGCCCGCCAAGTCCGGTAGGGGCGGCCGAGGCGGGCGCGGCGGCCACCTGGCTCCGGTGAAGGTGGCCGGCAACCGGCCATGGGGCACCATCGCACTGTTCACCGTCGTGATCCTGCTATTCACCGGGATCGTCGGCTACACCTTCTGGGAGGCGTACAAGAACGACCTCACGCCCCAGGAGCGCGCCAACCTGATCAGCGGCGTGAAGGACTACAGCAGCAAGGTCAAGGGCGCGGGCGACCACAAGCCGGGCGACCTGACGTACCCCCAGAAACCTCCGGTCGGTGGCACCCACAACGGGATCTGGCAGAACTGCATGGGCAACATCTACAACGCGCCGATCGCCGACGAGCACGCGGTGCACAGCCTGGAGCACGGCGCCATCTGGATCACGTACCAGCCGGGGCTGCCGAAGGACCAGATCGACCAGCTCAAAGAGCGGGTAGAAGGCAAGGACCACATGATGCTCAGCCAGCACAGTGGGCAGCCGACCAAGATCTCGGTGCAGGCGTGGGGGTTCCAGCTGCAGCTCGACGACGCCGACGACTCTCGGATCGACGACTTCATCCAGGCACTGCGCGGCGAGGGCCCCGAGAAGGGCGCCAGCTGCAGCGAGGGCATCACCGTCACCGGCGACCAGCCGCGTGAGGTCGAGGCGCCGCAGCAGCCGCAGCCCGGTGCGCCCGGCGGAGCACCGGCGGCCCCACCGGGTGGCTGACCGGTCCGCCGACGTGGCTGACGTACTGGTCGACGCAGACGAGGCCCCCGCCGTACCACGGCGGGGGCTGTCCGCGCTGACGGCGGCCGTCCTGGCGGCGCTGCTCGGGCTCGCCGTGGGCTTCGGCGCAGGTGCCTGGCTGACGCAACCGGACCGGCCCGGCCACGACTCCCCCGAGGCCGGCTTCGCCCGGGACATGAGCGTGCACCACGGCCAGGCGGTCGAGATGGGCATGATCGCGTACGACCGCGCCAGCCTGGCCCAGACCCGCGTCCTCGGGTACGACATCGCCACCACCCAGCAGGCCCAGATCGGCATCATGATCGCCTGGCTGGACAAGTGGGGCCTTCCGCAGAGCTCCCGCGCCCCCGCGATGGCGTGGATGCCGCACGGCGAACACCAGCTGCTCGCCGACGGCCGGATGAAGGGGATGGCGTCCGACGACCAGATCCAGGCGCTGCGGAAGGCGCAGGGCGGAGAAGTGGACCGCCTCTTCGCCACCCTCATGATCGAGCATCACCGCGCCGGCATCCACATGGCCGAAGCGATCCTGGACATCACCGACGACCCCGACGTACGCGAGCTCGCCCAGGGCATGGTCACCGCCCAGAAGAGCGAGATCGAGGCGCTCAACGGCATCCTCAGCGCCGTACCAGCGACGAAGTAGCACCGCCGATACCCGGCGCCGGCCGGGACGGCGTACCTGCTATCTTTCATAGGTCTTTGAGCCCCCGTAGCTCAGGGGATAGAGCACCGCCCTCCGGAGGCGGGAGCGCAGGTTCGAATCCTGCCGGGGGCACCCATGTGATGTCTCAGGACATCGGCGACAGCCGGACCTACGAATGTGGGTTCGGCTGTCGTTCATTTCGGGGGTTTTCTGGTGGGTCCTTTGGGTGCTGCGGTGGGCTGGTAGTCGCGGTTGGGGTCGAG
>JBOGDF010000326.1:0-6128 GCA_050701635.1 Micromonosporaceae bacterium
GGTCGCCCGGATACCGGTGTTGTATCCGGGCGACCCGACAACGCCGCCGGTCGGCGAACGGGGCCGGCGCAGCCCGGCGGCTATCGGGCACCAAGCCGTTGGGTATCCTTGCCGACGGAGGATTCGCCTAGAGGCCTAGGGCGCACGCTTGGAAAGCGTGTTGGGGGCAACCCCTCACGAGTTCGAATCTCGTATCCTCCGCCACAGTGACCAGCACAAACGCCGGGAGCGCTCACGTCGCGCTTCCGGCGTTCGGCATCGCGCTGTGTTCCCGACCTGGACTGATACCCGCCCCGCTCCCCGGTCGCGATGTCCGATCGGGGGTGGTTTCCACAATGTGCCCCGGGGTCATAGTCTGATCCACGTCGCCGTAGGGCGGTCGAGTGGGCGGGGTGACCTGGTGGACGGCGTGGAGATCCGGTTGCTAGGCCCGTTCCAGCTCAGCAAGGACGGGCAGCCCATCAAGCTGCCCGTGGGCCGGTTGCGGTCCCTGCTGGCCGCCCTGGCGCTCTCGCCCGGCAGACCCGTACGGCTGGAGCGGCTGGTCGAGTGCCTATGGGGGGCGGACGGTGCCCCGCTCACCGCACGCCAGGTGCTGCAGAACACCGTGTGGCGGCTCCGCAAGGTCGACGCGGCCCCGGTGGTCGTCGACGGCGAGGCGTACCTGCTGGACGTGCCGCCCGAGGCGGTGGACGTGACGCGGTTCAACCAGGCGCTGGACCGGGCGGCGGCGGCCGACACCGACGCCGCCGAACGGCAGGCGCTCACCGAGGCGGTGGCGCTGTGGCGGGGCGAGCCGCTGTCCGGTGTGGACTCCGAGGTACTGCAGCGGGATCTGGTCCCCACCCTGACCGAGCGGTACCTGACAGCGGTGGAACGCCGGATCGACATCGACCTCGCCGGCAGCGTGCCCGACGGGCTGGTCGCCGAGCTGCGTGCCCTGACCGGTCAGCACCCGCTGCGGGAGTCGCTGTGGCTGCAGCTGATGACGGTGCTGGGCCGGTCCGGCCGCGACGCCGAGGCGCTGGCGGCGTACGAGCAGCTCCGGGTCACCCTCGCCGACCAGCTGGGCGCCGACCCGTCGGCCGCGGTACGCGAGCTGCACCAGCAGCTCCTCACCGGCGAATTCCCCCGGCACACCGCCGACGACCTGACCGGTGACGCCGGGGTCGCGCCGGAGTCCGGGTACGAAGTGCCCCGGCAACTGCCGGCGGAGGCGTCCGGGTTCGTCGGCCGCGCCCACGAGCTGGCCGCGCTGGACAAACTGCTGACCCAGCACGGCCGGCCGGCGACCGCGACCGTGGTGCACGGCCCGGGCGGCGTGGGAAAGACGGCGCTGGCCGTACGGTGGGCCCACACCGTCGCGCACCGTTTCCCCGACGGCCAGTTCTATCTGGATCTCCGGGGGTACGGGACCGACGAGCCGACCTCCTCACACCAGGCGCTGGGGATCCTGCTGCGTACGTCGGGCGTGGCGCCGCGCTCCCTGCCGCAGCAGCCCGACGAACGGGTCGCGATGTGGCGTACCCGGGTGGCGGGGCGGCGGGTGCTGCTGCTGTTGGACAACGCGCGCAGCGCCGACCAGGTGCGACCGCTGTTGCCGGGCGGCGACAGCGCGGTGCTGGTGACCAGCCGCAGCCAGCTACGCGGTCTGCGCAGCCGCGACGGCGCCAGCTCGGTGCCGCTGCGGGAGCTGGACGGCACCGAGGCGCGGGACCTGCTCGCCGAGACCGTCGGGGCAGAGCGGATCGCCGCCGAAGCCGGCGCCGCGGCCGAGCTGAGCGAGCTGTGCGGCGGGCTCCCGCTGGCGTTGCGGATCATCGCCGACCAGGCGCAGCGGCACCCCGAGGCGGGGCTGGCCGAGCTGGCCGCAGACCTGCGCGCCCACCGGCTCGAGGCGCTCTCCGATCCGGATGACCCCACGGCGGATCCCCGTACGGTGTTCTCCTGGTCGTACCGGGGCCTGGAGCCCGAGTCGGCCCGGCTGTTCCGGCTGCTCAGCCTGCACCCAGGCAGTGACGTCAGCCTGCCCGCCGCCGCGGCGCTGACCGGCGACTCGCCGGCCGTGGCCCGCAGACTGCTGGACCGGCTGGTCTCCGTACACCTGCTGGAGGCCACTGCCGTGGGCCGCTACCGGCTGCACGACCTGCTCCGGGCGTACGCCGCCGAACAGGTCCTGGCCGAAACGGAGCCCGACGAGCGGCAGGCCGTGACCCGCCGGATCCTCGACTGGTATCTCCAGTCCGCCAACCAGGCCAACCGCGCGCTGAAGCTAGGTCCGCCGCTGGACGTGCTGGCGCCGGCCGACAGCGACCTGGAGCCGATCCGATTCGCGGACAACTCGCAGGCGCTGGCGTGGTTTCACGCGGAGCTGCCGACCGTGGTGTCCGTGGTGCAGTACGCCGGGGATCACGGATTCCCGGTGCACGCGTACCAAATTGCGTGGGTGCTGGCGGCGCCGTGCGAGCTGACCGGGCGGCTCGACGAGTGGCTGCCGATGGCCGAGGCGAGCTATCGCAGCGCCCAATCCCTGGACAACGTCGCCAAGTACCGTGCCACCCACGGGATGGGCGTGGTACTCAATTACCTGGGACGCCTGTCCGAGGCGGAGCGCTACAAGCGCGAAGCCCTGCGACATGCCCAGGACGGCGACAACCCGAAGAGCGTCGTCAGCGCGCTGAACTCGTTGGGGTCGCTTCGGATGAGTCAGGGACAGTGGTTGGCGGCACTCGAATACTGGCACGAGGCGTTGGGCATAGCTCGTGCCAACGACCTCGGTTTCCAGGCCGCCCACTGCCTGCTCAACATCGGCGCCGAGGAGGCAAACCACGGCCGGTACGACGACGGCATCCGACACGGTGAGGAGGCGCTGGCGGCGTACCAGGAGCTGGACGCGACCTTCCACCAGGGCATGGCGCTGAGCAACCTGGCCGACGCGTACGCCCGGGCCGGGCGGCTGCAGCAGGCGCTGGAGTGCTGCGACCGCGCCACGGAGGTGCTCAGCCGTACCGAGGGCACGGTGCCGGTCACCTTCGCCATGGAGATGGCCAGCATCTACGCCCGCGCGGACCGCCCTGACCAGGCGCGTGCGTTGCTGCGGCGCAGCATCGACGGGCTGCACGGCAGCGACCACCCCAAGCTCGCCGAGGCCCGGCAGGCGCTGGCGCGACTCAAGACGCCGGACGGGGTGGCGGTGCGGTGATCGAGGTACGGCTGCTCGGGCCCTTCGAGGTGGCGGCGAACGGACGGCCCGTGACCGTGCCGCGGGGCCGGGTACGGATACTGCTGGCCGCGCTGGCGCTGGCCGAGGGCCGGCCGGTGTCGGTCGACACGCTCGTCGACTACCTGTGGCAGGACCACGGCGCGCCGCCCACCGTACGGCAGGCGCTGCACAACACCGTGTGGCGGCTGCGGCAGGTGCTGGGCAGCGGGGCGGTGGGCGCGGAGGGCGACTCGTACGTGCTGGACACCGGGCCCGACGCGGTGGACGCCGTACGGTTCAGCCGGCTGATCGACGCGGCCGCCGCGGCCGACGGCAGAGGCGAGCCGCCCGACGCCGTACGGGCGCTGCTGACCGAGGCGCAGCGGCTGTGGCGCGGCGCGCCGCTGGTCGGGGTGGATTCCGAGACGCTGCGGCGCGACGTGGTGCCCGCCCTGACCGAGCAGTACGTCGCCGCGGTCGAACGCCGGATCGACATCGACCTGGCAGCCGGCCGGCACGACGGGCTGATCGCCGAGCTGCGCGGGCTCACCGCCGCGTACCCGTTGCGGGAGTCGCTGTGGACCCGCCTGCTGACCGCGCTGGCGGGATCCGGGCGTACCGCGGAGGCGCTGGAGTCGTACGACAAGGTCCGCCGCCTGCTGGCCGACCAGCTCGGCGCCGACCCGTGCGAAGAGCTCCGCCAGGTGCACCACAAGATCCTGGTCGGCGAACCCACCGGCCCGCCGGCCCAGCGCCGGGACCGGGAGGCGCCCGCCAAGCTACCGGCCCCGAAGTCGGGGGGCACCGTCACCGCCTCCGGGTCGGTCGACGTGTCAGACGCCGGGTCGATACCCGGTGGCCTTCCGGCCGCTGCGGGTACGCCACCGCGGCAGCTGCCGTCCGACACCTCCGACTTCGTCGGGCGCGCCGAGGAGCTCCGTACGTTGGACCGGATCCTCGCCGAGCACGCCGCTGGGCACCCGAGCGACCCGCGGCCGGTGCTGACGGTGGTGATCCACGGGGTCGGTGGAGTCGGCAAGACCGCGCTCGCGCTGCACTGGGCGCACACCGCCGCCGACCAGTTCCCGGACGGTCAGCTCCACCTCGACCTGCACGGGTACGGGCCGGGCGACCCGGTCACCGCGCCGGCCGCGCTGAGCGCCCTGCTGCACACGCTGGGCGTACAGGACCGGGCGATCCCGGTGGCGGTGGACGAGCGCGCGGCGCTGCTGCGCACCATGATGGCGGGACGCCGGGTGCTGCTGGTGCTCGACAACGCGCGCAGCGCCGACCAGATCCGCCCGCTGCTGCCAGGTGCGGACAGTGTGGTAGTGGTGACCAGTCGCGGCCAGCTACGCGGACTGAGCAGCCGCGACGGCGCCAAGTCACTGCTGCTGCGGCAGATGAGCGATCCGGATGCGGCGGGACTGCTCGCCGCGACGATCGGCACTGGCCGGGTGGCCGCGCAACCAGCGGCCGCCGAGGAGCTGGCTGCGCTGTGCGGGCGCCTGCCGCTGGCGCTGAGAATCACCGCCGACCTGGCCTCACGGCATCCGGACCTGCCGTTGGCCGACCTTGCCGCCGACCTGCGCGCGGAGCGCCTGGACACCCTGGCCGACGTGGACGACCCTGCTGCCGATCCCCGCGCCGTGTTCTCCTGGTCGTACCGGGCACTGTCGGCCGACGACGCCCGGCTGCTCCGCATATGCAGCCTCATGCCGGGCAACGACTTCGGCGTACCGGCCACCGCAGCACTCCTCGACGCTCCGGTTGGCCAGACCCGTCGGGCGTTGGACCGACTGGTCGCCGTGCACCTGCTCGAACCCGGTCGCATCGGCCGGTACCAGTTCCATGACCTGGTCCGGGTGTACGCCGCCGAGCGCGCCGAGGATTCCGCCCAGGTCCGCGACAGCGCCGTACGCCGGTTGCTGCAATGGACACTGCAGACCGCCGAGGCGGCCTCGGAGGCGGTACGTCCAGGCCTGGAGTACTTAACCCCTCGCGCGCGACCGACGATCGAGCCGGTCATCAAGTTCTCGGATGCCGTCGCTGCACTCGATTGGTACGACGCCGAGCGGGAGCTGGTGAACGCCGGCGCGAGCAGAGCCGCTGAGCTTGGAGACCACGAGACCGCGTGGCGCCTCGCCAGTGTCGTCTTTTCCGGATTCGTCCTCAACCGACCACAGTGGGATGAATGGCTCGCGATGTGCGAGGGTGCGCTGGCATCGGCCCGCCAGATCACAGACCCCGCCGCCGAGGGCGCGATTCTGGTCGGCATCGGCAATGTCCGATCGTTCCTGGGCGCCGATGACGAGGCGCAACGCTGCTACGGGCGTGCGGTGGAGCTGTTTCGGAAAGCTGGCACCCGCCCGCAGGAGGGCATGGCGCTTGCCCTCATCGCCTCCTCCCAGGAGGCGCAGGGCCACCATCGGAAGGCGCTTCGATTCTTCGAGCAGAGCGTCTCGATCGCACGCGAACTCGGTGACGAGACACGCGAGGCCCACGCGCTGAACAACATGGCGATCACGTATCTGAGCCTCGGCCGCATCCAGGACTCGATGCGGGCTTCGCTTCGGTCGCTCGAGGTCCGGCGCGCCATCGGGGACCGGCGCAGTACCGCGTACGCCCTGGACAACCTGGGGGACGCCTACACCCAGACCGGCGAACACGCCAAGGCGGTCGAGTGCTACCGCGAGGCGCTCGAGATCGCCCGCGAGCACAAGGATCGCCGGAGCGAGGGGATCTATCTCGGCAACTTGGCATGCGCAGAACTGCACGGCGGCGAACCAGAACAGGCACGCCGGACCGCCGTACAGGCTTGGCTGGCGCTGGCGGGTCTCCCCGACGCCGAGGCGGCGAAATTCAGAGCCCGGGTACGCCAGGCGTTCCCCGACATCGGCGACTGAGAAGACGGCCGGCTTCCAGG
>JBOGDF010000327.1:0-6105 GCA_050701635.1 Micromonosporaceae bacterium
GCCAGGCGCCCCGCCGCCAGGCGCCCCGCCGCCAGGCGCCCCGCCGCCAGGCGCCCCGCCGGGATCCAAGCCGTACGTACGGATTGCATAACGCTGCGTCCCCTGACACGATCAACACGTGCCGCGAGTAAGCCAGGATGCGCTCGACGCTCGGCGCCACGAGATTCTCGCCGGCGCCCGGGCCTGTTTCGCGCGCCACGGGTACGAAGGCGCCACCGTACGCCGCCTGGAAGAACAGACCGGGTTGTCGCGCGGCGCGATCTTCCACCACTTCCGGGACAAGGAGTCGCTGTTCCTCGCCGTCGCCGAGGACGACGCGATGGCGATGGCCGAGACGGTGGCGCGCAACGGTCTGGTGCAGGTGATGCGGGATCTGGTGGCGCGGGCCGACCAGCCCGAGGTGGTGGGCTGGCTCGGCACCCAGCTGGAAGTCTCGCGCCGGCTGCGTACCGACCCGGAGTTCGCCAAGCGCTGGGCAGAGCGGTCCGAGGCGATCGCGCAGGCCACCCGGGAACGGCTGGAACGGCAGCGCGAGGCGGGCACGCTGCGCGACGACGTACCGGCGGAGGTGCTGCAACGGCTGCTGGAGCTGGCGCACGACGGCCTGGTGCTGCACCTGGCGATGGGGCGTGACACCGACGACCTGGCCCCGGTGCTCGACCTGATCGAAGCCGCGGTACGCCGCTAGCGCCCGCCGGCGACCGACGCCCGCCAGCGGGCCGGCCGCGACCCGGCGAACCGGCAAGCCGTCAGCCCAACGTCGGCAGCGTGGGGTCCGTGGCCAGGTGCGGCGAATCCGCGAACTGGGTGCGGTAGAGCTCGGCGTACAGGCCGCCGGCGGAAACCAGCTCGTCGTGCCGGCCGCGTTCGACGATCTTGCCGTCGTCGAGCACCAGGATCTCGTCGGCGTCCCGTACGGTCGACAGCCGGTGCGCGATCACCAGCGCGGTACGCCCGGTCAGCGCCGCGCCCAGCGCCCGCTGCACCGCCGCCTCGGACTCCGAGTCCAGGTGGGCGGTGGCCTCGTCCAGGATCACGATGCTCGGCTCCTTGAGCAGCAGCCGGGCGATCGCGATCCGCTGCTTCTCGCCACCGGAGAACCGGTAGCCGCGCTCCCCCACCACGGTCTCCAGACCGTCCGGCAGGGACCGGATCAGGGCGCCCAGCTGCGCCCGCTCCAGCGCCGTCCAGAGCTCGTCGTCGGTGGCGCCCGGCCGGGCGTACGCCAGGTTGGCGCGCAGCGAGTCGTGGAACAGGTGGGCGTCCTGGGTGACCACGCCGATCACCTCGCGCAACGACTCCGCCCGCAGCTCCCGTACGTCGACCCCGTTGACCAGCACCGCGCCCTCGGTGACGTCGTAGATCCGGGGCACCAGCATCGAGGTGGTGCTCTTGCCGGCGCCGGACGGTCCTACCAGCGCCACCAACCGGCCCGGCTCGACGGTGAACGACACCCCACGCAGCACCGGCTCGTTGGTGGAGCGCTCCAGCACCGCCACGTCCTCCAGCGACGCCAGCGACACCTCGGAGGCGGCCGGGTACCGGAAGGTGACGTCGCGGAACTCGATCCGCCCCGGACCGGCCGGCAGGTCCACCGCGTCCGGCTTGTCGACCACGCTCGGCTTCAGGTCCAGCACCTCGAACACCCGGTCGAAGCTGACCAGCGCGCTCATCACATCCACCCGTACGTTGGACAGCGCGGTGAGCGGCCCGTACAGCCGGGTCAGCAGCAGCGCCAGGGTGACTACCGAGCCGGCGGTCACGGTGCCGGAGATCGCCAGGTAACCGCCCAACCCGTACGTCAGCGCCTGCGCCAGCGACGCAACCAGGGTGAGCGCGATGAAGAACGCGGACGAATACATCGCGGACAGCACGCCGATGTCGCGCACCCGCCTGGCCCGCTCGGCGAACTCGTCGGTCTCGTCCGCAGGCCGCCCGAACAGCTTCACCAGCAGCGCGCCGCCGGCGCCGAACCGCTCGGTCATCTGGGCGTTCATCTTGGCGTCGAGCTGGTAGCTCTCGCGGGTGATCTCGGCCAGCTTCCGCCCCACCCGGCGCGCCGGGATGATGAACACCGGCAGCAGCATCAGCGAGAACAGCGTGATCTGCCAGGACAGCGCGAACATCACGCCCGCGGTCAGCACCAGCGCGATCACGTTGCTCACCACGCCGGACAGGGTCGAGGTGAACGCCCGCTGCGCCCCGATCACGTCGTTGTTGAGCCGGCTCACCAGCGCCCCGGTCTGGGTACGGGTGAAGAACTGCAACGGCATCCGCTGCACGTGGTCGAACACCTCGCGCCGCAGGTCCAGGATCACGCCCTCGCCGATCCGCGAGGAGAACAGCCGCTGCACCAGCCCGAACCCCGCGTCGAGCACCGCGAGCCCCGCGATCAGCGCCGCGATCCAGATCACCAGGCCGGCGGCCCCGTCGCTGGTGATCGCGTTGATCACCTGACCGGCCAGCACCGGGGTGGCGACTCCGGCGATCGACGACAGGATCACCACCACCAGGAAGACCACGATGTCGCGCCGGTACGGACGGGCGAAAGTCAGGATCCGGCGCACCGTCTCGCGGTTGATCCGCCGGTCCTTGACCGAGTCTTCGTTGCGCATGGAGCGCAGGAAGCCCCAGCCGGTGCCCATCATCCCGGCGCCCATCGGTCCCGTCATCAACTACCTCCGCCACAAGTGTGCGTCACAGGTGTGACAACTCCACCGGGACGGCGATTACTCCCCGAGGTCTGCCAGATCACGGATCCGCCGGGCCTGCGCGGCCCGTTCGGCGGCCTGCTGCTCGGCGTACGAGCGGTCTCCGGCACCGGCCAGCAGCGCCTTGAGCTCCGCGGCCGCCCCGCGCGGTGCGGTGAGCAGGGCGGCCACCAGGTCGTCCACCGCACCGGTCAACTCTTCCGGGGGTACGACCAGCGAAGCCAGCCCGATCAGCTGCGCCTCGTCGGCCTCGACCCGGCGCGCGGTCAGGCAGAGCTCGAGCGCGCGGGCGTACCCGACCAGCTCCACCAGGCGTTTCGTGCCGCCGAGGTCGGGGACCAGGCCGAGCCGTACCTCCGCCATCGAGAACTTCACATCGCTGGCGACCACCCGCAGGTCGCAGGCGAGCGCGAGCTGGAAACCGGCGCCG
Source organism: Micromonosporaceae bacterium (assembly GCA_050701635.1). Taxonomy (GTDB): domain Bacteria; phylum Actinomycetota; class Actinomycetes; order Mycobacteriales; family Micromonosporaceae; genus WHSM01. The sequence goes on from JBOGDF010000327.1 coordinate 3,142, forward strand.
ATCGCGTGTCCCTGCACCGCCGCCACCGTCACCAGGTCCGGCCGCCGCAGCCAGCTGAATCCTTCCTGGTACGTGGCGATCTCCGCCTCCAGCTCCTCGCCGGGCAGTCTCGCGAGCTCCAGGAACGACCTGCCACCCGGGAGCGCGCCGCCGTCGGCGAGTGCCGCGACGTCGAGGCCGGCGGAGAAGGCGCGGCCCTCACCGCGTACCACCACCACGCGGACATCGCCCGGCAGCTCGCGGCCGATGTCACGCAGCCGGTGCCACAGCGCCGGGGTCTGTGGGTTGAGTGATTCGGGTCTGCACAGCGTCACGGTGGCGACCGGACCGTCGCGATCCAGTCGGACCCCAGCCGATCCGGTCATCCACGCTCCAGTCGGGCGCCGATCTCACACACGTCGGCGAGGCTGCTCTGCAGGGGGTGGGGCGAGCATCCTTACGGCGTCCGAGTGGCTCAGGCGCTCTTGCGGCGTCGCGCACCACCGCGCTGCCGCAGCTGCACGCCGGACTCGGTGAGCACCCGGTGTACGAAGCCGTACGAACGGCCGGTCGAGGAGGCGAGGGCGCGGATGCTCTCACCCTGCGTGTACCGCTTGACGAGATCGCTGGCGAGTGTGGCGCGTTCCGCGCCGACGATCCGGCGACCCTTCGGGGCGGTGGTCGTGGTGCCGGTGGCTGCCATGTTGTGTCCCTCACGTCAGGAGAAGTGAGCGCTGCGACGATCCCATTCATTAGACCGCCAAGAACGATCATGCGCCACTCGGTCGCATCTAGACAACCGATAGTCAGATCTTGTCTGCTAGCCGACGAAGGTGCCGAGTCCCGGGCGCACGCATCGAGGGAGTCGGCACCTTCGATACGGTGATGCGCCGTGGGGACCGATGAGCGCCGTGACCTGGCCGTGTGGGGGCTGCTGGCCGCCGCCGGTGCGGTGATCTGCGCCGCGGCGGTGGCTCTGGACGCCACCCTCGGCACCGCCAGCCCACCCTTTCTCGGCCGGTACGCCGTCACCACCGCCCCCGCCCTGCTGCTCGCCGCCGGGGTCGCCGCCGGCACGCTGTGGCTCTCCGCCCGGGGCTGGATCGACCGGCTGCCGTGGCCCCGGCTGCTCGCCGTCGGGTACGCCGCCGGGCTGGCCTGGACGCTCAGCCTGGCGCTCACCGACGGGCTCGCCGGCATCGCCCGGCCGCTGCACGACCCGAACGGCGCGGCGGCCGATGTACCCGACGTGGGCGGTGACCCGTACGGCTGGTTGCGGCACTTCACCGAGGACCGCGCGGCGCACAGCTGGCATACCCGGGGGCACCCGCCGGGGACGGTGCTGCTGCTGTGGTCGTTGCAGCGGCTCGGGGTCACCGACGAGGTGACGCTCGGGCTGCTGCTGGTGGTCGGAGGGGCGCTGGTCGTACCGCTGGTGCTGTGGACCGTACGGGACGTCTCGGGCGAGGTGGCGGCGCGGCGCTACCTGCCGGTGGTGGCGCTCGCGCCGTACGCGCTGTGGGCGGTGCGCCCGGACGCGTTGACCGCGGTGCTGGGCGCGGCGATGATCGCGGCCGGCGTGTGGGCCAGCCGGCGCCGGGGGGTACGCGCGGCGGTGGCCGGACTGGTGTGCGGCGTCCTGCTCGGCGTGGCGGCCCTGTTCGCGTACGCCGCCGCCTGGCTCGGCCTGTCCGTGATCTGCCTGTACTTCGCACGCCGGCGGCCGCTGCTGAACGTGGCGACCGGCGCCGGCGCACTGCTGCCGGTGCTCGCCGCCGACCAGCTCGGCTTCAGCTGGGTGGCCGGCCTGCTCACGGCGCAGCACGACTACGCCACCCGGGTGGAGCCGTACCGGTCCGGGGCCTGGTGGCTGGCGCTCAGCCTGGTGGCGTTGCTGCTGGTCGCCGGCCCGCCGCTGGTCGCCAGCCTGCGCAAGTCACGCAACACCCCGGGCTGGCCGTTCCTGGTCGGCGCCGGCGCGGCGGTGGTGTTCTCGCTGGCGGCCGGCCTGGCGCGGGGCGGCATCGAGCACGCCTGGCTGGCGTTCTTCCCGTGGCTGACCGTAGCTGCGGTGGCTCCGCGCAGACCGGCTGGCCCTGCGGTGCCGGCGCCGCTGTGGCTGGCCGGGGCCGGAGCCCTGACCGCGGTGGCGCTCGCCGCAGTACTGGAGTTCTGATGCGGCTGCGAGTGATGACGTACAACATCCATCACGGGGTCGGCATGGACCGCCGGCTGGACCTGACCCGGATCGCCCGTACGATCTCCGAGTCCGGCGCCGAGCTGGTCGCGCTGCAGGAGGTGGACCGGCACTTCGGGTCCCGTAGCGAGTTCGCCGACCAGGCCGGCTGGCTGGCGGAGCGGCTGTCGATGGACGTGGCGTACGGCTCCAGCCTGGATCTCGACCCCGGCCAGCCGGAGCGGCCCCGCCGGCAGTACGGCAACGCCCTGCTGTGCCGCTACCCGATCGCGGAGCCCGCAACCCGGCTGCTCCCCCGCTGCGAGGCCTCCCGCAACCCGGAGGAGCGTTCCCTGCTCACCGGCCGGATCACGGTGGCCGGTACGCCGATCTGGGTGCACAACACGCACCTGCACCAGAGCACCCGCCAGGGTCGGCTGACCCAGGCCCGGACGGTACGCGAGCTGATCGGCTCGCCGTCGGACCCGGTGATCCTGTGCGGCGACTTCAACGCCGCCCCCGACACCACGGAGGTACGCGAGATCGGCCGCGGCCTGGTCGACGCCTGGACCCGGGCGGGCAACGGTCCCGGGTACACGTTCAGCGCACAGCTGCCCCGGATCCGCATCGACTACGTACTGACCTCGCCCGAGCTGACCGCCACCGGCGCGCGAGTGCTCGACACCCGGGCCTCCGACCACCGCCCGGTCGTCGTCGAGCTAGTGTCCTGCGCCAGAGATTGCTTGATGAAGTCCGACGTCCAGGTGGTGGCTCGCAAGGCGGAGGAGGAGCCAGTACCGGTGTTGTAC
>JBOGDF010000328.1:0-6100 GCA_050701635.1 Micromonosporaceae bacterium
CGGCGGCAGCGGCGCCCGGCACGGTGCCGCCGGAGCCGGCCTGACGGGCCATCTCGCCCATCGTCTTGGCGTCCGGCCAGCGCTGCGACACGTCCTTCGCCATCGCCCGGGTGACCACGTTGCGGACCGCCTCCGGTACGTCGCCCGGCAGCGGCGGCGGCTCGTCCCGTACGTGCTTCATCGCGACTTCGATCGGGTTGTCGCCCTCGAACGGGCGCCGGCCCGCCAGGCACTGGTAGGCCACCACCCCGAGCGAGTAGACGTCGCTGGCCGGGGTGATCGCGCTGCTCCCGGACGCCTGCTCCGGCGACACGTACGATGCCGTACCGAGTACGGCGCCCGCCTGCGTAAGGTTGCCGGTGAGCGCGCTGCGGGCGATCCCGAAGTCGGTGAGCACCAGCTTGCCGTTGGGGCGTACCAGCAGGTTGCCGGGCTTCACGTCGCGGTGGATGATGCCGCGGTCGTGCGCGGCCTGCAGCGCGTCGGCCGCCTGTGCGGTCAGGTCCATCACCCGCGCCGGCGCCAGCCGGCCCACGTTGCCGAGTACGCGGTGCAGCGGCTCGCCTTCGACGTACTCCATCACCAGGTAGGCGACCTTGCCGCCACCCTCCAGAGCGCTTTCGCCGTAGTCGTACACCTGGACCACGCTGGGGTGGTTGATGGTGGCCATGACACGCGCCTCGGCGCGGAACCGGTCGGCGAAGCCGGGCTCCTCGAGCATCGCCGGCTGCAGCACCTTGAGCGCTACCGCCCGGCCGAGGACGGTGTCCTCGCACTTCCAGACGTCCCCCATGCCGCCGGTGGCGATCCGCTCCTCCAGCCGGTAGCGCTCGCCCATCCACTTGCCGGGCGTGAGCATCAGTACGTCCCCCTCATTGGCCTAACCCCGCTCTTCCAGGACCTTGCGCATCACGGTGCCGGCGATTTCGGTGGCCCGGTTGCTGCCGCCCTTGCCGTACTGCTCCAGGAACACCGCGACCGCGACCTTCGGCTGCCCGTCCTTCATCGCGAAGCCGATGAACCAGCCGTGGTCGTCGGCGGCTTCGGCGTTCTGCGCGGTCCCGGTCTTGCCGCCCACTTCGGCCCCCTCGATCTGGGCGGCGGTGCCGGTGCCGGACTCCACTACTTTCACCATCATGCCGCGTAGTGCGCCGGCTTCCGCACTGTCCAGCGGCTCTTTGTACCGGTCGCCCTCGTTGGCGGTCTCCAGGATCCCGACGCCCTGCGGCCCCCGGACCTCCTCGACCAGGTGCGGCCGCATCATGACGCCGCCGTTCGCGACGGTGGCGGCGATCATGGCGCCTTGCAACGGAGTCATCCGTACGTCCCGCTGCCCGATGCAGGACTGGGCCAGCGACGGCTCGTCGGGCATCTCGCCGGTGTTGCTGGCGGCCACCGGCAGCGGGATCTGCAGATCGTCGGACTCGAAGCCGAACGCCCGCGCGGTTTCCTTGATCTTGTCGGCGCCCAACTCGACGCCGAGCTTGGCGAAGCCGGTGTTGCACGACTCGCGTACCGCTTCTTCCAGGCTGACTTGCGACTCGGGGCAGATCGACGGGTGCGCGTTGCGGATCTCACGGGTGGTCTGCCGCGGCTTGAACGACGGACCCGCCGGGATCTGCGTACTGGGGGAGTAGCCGTTCTTGAGCGCCGCCGCCGCCACGATGGTCTTGAAGGTCGAGCCCGGCGGGTAGTGCTCGTTGAGTGCCCGGTTGATCATCGGGCGACCCTTGTCCGCCAGGTACCGGTCCCACGCCGCCTTGGCGTCCGCGCCTTTGTGGCTGGCGAGCGGATTCGGGTCGAAGCTGGGGGTGGAGGCCGCCGCCAGCACCGCGCCGGTAGCCGGATCGAGCACCACCACGGCGCCCTTCGCCTCCGCGTCGATCAAGGCGTTGTACGCCGTCGACTGCGCCTGCCCGGAGATCGTGAGCACCACGTCGCCCCCCACCGGGCGGCGCCCGGTGAGGATGTCGGAGACCCGCCGTACGAACAGCCGTGGATCGTCGCCCGAGAGCACTTCGTCGTACTCGGCTTCAAGCCCCGCCTGGCCGTACCGGATCGACTTGTAGCCGACTATGTGCGCGTACTCCTCGCCCTTCGGGTACGTACGGGTGAACCGCAGCTCACCCCCGGTGTCCTTGCTGGTCGCGACCGCGTCCCGGTCCACCCGGATGTTGCCGCGCTGCCGCTGGTACTCCTGGACTAACACGCGCGTGTTCAGCTCGTGGTTGCGGTAGTAGTCGCCTTGGTAGAACTGCACGTAGTTGAGGTTCACGAACAGCAGCCCGAACAGCACCATCACGGCGATGGCGACGCGGCGCAGCGGGGCGTTCACGGGCGTACCGCCGTCGCGGGCGGGGTGGCCGGACGGCGAGCCGCGTCCGAGATCCGCAGGATCAGGGCTGCCAGGATCCAGTTGGCCACCAGCGAAGAACCCCCGTACGACAGGAATGGCGTGGTCAGACCGGTGAGCGGAATCAGTTTGCTCACCCCACCCACGATGACGAACACCTGCAATCCCAGCGAGAACGCCAGCCCGGCGGCGAGCAGCTTGCCGAACGAGTCGCGTACCAGCAGGGCGGTACGGATCCCGCGCTCCACGATCACCAGGTAGAGCACCAGCAGCGCGGACAGGCCGAACAGCCCGGTCTCCTCACCCAGCCCGGCGGTGATGTAGTCGCTGTGGCCGACCGGGATCGTCTCCGCGGCGCCCACCCCGGGCCCGGTGCCGAACAGGCCACCCGTACCCAGGCCGAACAACGCCTGGATCGGCTGGTAGCCCTTCTCGTCCGGGTCGCTGAACGGATCCAGCCACACCTCGACCCGCAGCTGGATCACGTCGAAGATGGCGTACGCGAACAGGCACCCCACCATGAACAGCCCGAGACCGATCAACAGCCAGCTGGTGCGCTCGGTGGCGACGTACACCATCGCGATGAAGCAGCCGAAATACATCAGCGAGGTGCCGAGGTCCTTGGAGCCGACCAGCACCAGCAGGCTGGCGCCCCACACCACCAGCACCGGACCCAGGTCGCGGGGCCGCGGGAAGTCGATGCCCAGGATCCGCTTGCTGGCCAGCGACAACACTTCACGCTTACGCACCAGGTAGTACGCGAAGAAGCACAGCAGCAGCAGCTTGGCGAACTCGCTGGGCTGGATCTGGCCGAGCCCGGGGATCTTCAACCACAGCTTGGCGCCGGTGTTGCCCGGGTCGCTGATGCTCGACGGCAGGATCGGCGGCAGCAGCACCAGGATGATGCCGACCAGCGCCAGGGTGTACGCGTACCGCGACAGCGACCGGTGGTCCCGGATCAGGGTCAGCACCAGGATGAACGCGATCACCGCGACCAGCGTCCAGAGCAGCTGCCGGAACCCGAAGTCGCCGAACGCGGCCAACCCGGGGCGCTCCTGCGGGTCGGCGTCGCCCAGGTCGAGCCGCGCGATGAACACCATCCCGAGCCCGTTGATCAACGTGACGCACGGCAGGATCGCCGGGTCCGCGTACGGCGCGAAGAACCGTACGACGAAGTGCGCGCCGACCATCAGCCCGAGGAACAGCAGCGGCATCACCAGCGCCGCCATCCCGACCTCCTGCAGCAGCGCCGCGTGCGCGCCCGCGGAGAAGATCATGACCAGTACGCCGGCGAACAGGATCAGCAGCAGCTCCGCGTTGCGCCGGGTCGGGACACGCCGAGCACCACCGCCGCCGGTGGGCGTGGCTGGCGGTGTGAGCGCGGCGGCCGGAGCGGTCACGAGTTGCCTCAGTCGGTCTCGCGGCAGGTCTCGCCGGGGCGTTCCGGCTCCGCGGTCGGCGACGGGCTGGGCGACGCGCTCGGGTTCGGCTTCGGCGTGGCGGTCTGCTTGGGCGTGGCGGTCTGCTTCGGCGCCGTGGGGCCCTTGGACTGCTTCGGACCGCTCTTGGTGCCCGATGGGCTGGGCTGACCGCTGCCGCACGGCTGCAGCAGGTTCGCGTTCTGGTCGTCGTCAGAGGTGATGTTGGAGAAGATCCGGTACGCGTCGTCCCGGTCGTCGGCCAGGATCCCGCGCTCCACCCGGGACCGGGTCGGCTTCGACAGGTCGTCACGCGTGATCTGCGAGCTGCGCTCCTCCTCGACGGACAGCCGCATCCCGGCCACCTCACCGCGGAAGCCGTGGAACACCGCCACGTGCCCGTCGCCGGTGAGCCCGACGTAGTACGCGTTCGCCCAGCCGTACCAGCCGCCGACGCCGAGTACGGCGACCAGCAGCAACCCGCCCAGCGCCAGCATCACGCCGACCTTCTTCGGCCGCGGCTCGGACTCCGGCTCGTCCTCCTCTTCCTCGGAGTACGGCTGGTTCAGCTGCTCCCGCTGGTCCTCCGGGCGCGCGGCGAGCGCGGCGCGCGCCGCCGGGCTGGCCGGATCGGCCGCGGTCGCCATCCCCCGGTCGCGCGAGGCGGCGCCGCCGACGATCGGCGTGGACTCGATGATGTCCTGGTCGGTGACGTCCGCGATGATCACCGTGACGTTGTCCGGGCCGCCGCCGCGCAGCGCGAGCTGCACCAGTCGGTCCACGCACTCGTCCGGGTCCTTGATCTCGGCGAGCGTCTCCGCGATCGTCTCCTGGCTCACCACGCCGGACAGCCCGTCGCTGCACAGCAGGTAGCGGTCGCCGTTGCGGGCTTCCCGTACGGAGTACTCCGGGTCGACGTCGCGGCCGTCCAGGGCGCGGGTCAGCAGCGAGCGCTGCGGATGCGAACCGGCCTCCTCGGCGGTGATCCGGCCCTCGTCGACGAGCATCTGGACGTACGTGTCGTCCTTGGTCACCTGGGTGAGCTGCCCGTCGCGCATCAGGTACGTACGGGAGTCGCCGACGTTGACCAGCCCGGCCTTGCTGCCGCTGAACAGCAACGCGGTCAACGTCGTACCCATGCCCTCCATGGAGGGGTTGGCCTCGACGGTCTCCCGCAGCTGCTGGTTGGCGGCCGAAACCGCCTGCCGCAGCCGGTCGATCAGGTCGCCGCCGGTGACGTCCTCGTCCAGCGGCGCCAGTACGCCGATCACGATGTTGCTGGCGACGTCGCCCGCCGCCATCCCGCCCATGCCGTCAGCCACGGCGAGCAGCCGCGGGCCGGCGTAGACGGAATCCTGGTTGCCGTCGCGGATCAGGCCGCGATCGCTTCGTGCCGCGTAACGCAGAGTCAAGGTCATGGCCGTAACTCGAGTGCGGTGTGCCCAATTCGGATCGGCACACCCAGGGGGACAGAAGTTGGTCCGGTGACCTTAGCGCGATCGAGGTACGTACCGTTGGTCGAGCCGAGGTCCTCGAGCAGCCATTCTCCGCCACGAGGGACCAGTCGCGCGTGCCGGGCCGAGGCGTAGTCATCGGTCAGCACCAGCGTCGAGTCCTCGGCGCGGCCGAGCGTGATCGTCGCTTCGCTCAAGGTGATCCGGGTCCCGGCGAGAGCACCCTCCGTCACCACCAACTGGCGCGCCGCCCGGCCCCGCTTCGCCTTCTGGGGACGCGTCACCTGACCCACGCCGCGCGGCGCCGCCACCAACTTCTGCTGTCGCGCGCCGACGAACACGTCACGCCGGATCACCCCGACCACGGCGAACACGAAGATCCACAGCAGGATCAGGAATCCGAAACGGGCGACCGCGAGTACGACCTCTGGCATCAGCCGTCGCCTCGAAGGATGCGACCTACCACCACGGTTTAGCCATCCACGCGGAACGTCAGCGTGGTGGTCCCGATCTGGATGACGTCGCCGGGGTTGAGCGCGACCGCGGAGATCCGCTGGCCGTTGACCAGGGTGCCGTTGGTGGAGCCCAGGTCGGTCAGCACCACCTGCGAACCGTCGAAGTCCAGCCGTGCGTGCCGGCGCGAAATCCCTACGTCCGGCAGCCGCATCGAGGCCTGCTCGCCGCGGCCCATCGTGGTCGAGCCGATCGAGATCCCGTACGTCCGGCCGTCACTGGACACCAGCCGGATGTTGCCGGCCGGCGCACCCGGACCCGGCTGCTGCGGCGGCGCCCCGAACTGCGGACCGGGACCGGCCGGGCTGACCGGCATATCACCGGGCGGCGGCCCGAACCCCGGCGCGGGCGCACCAGGCGGC
>JBOGDF010000329.1:0-6051 GCA_050701635.1 Micromonosporaceae bacterium
GGTGGCGTCGTTCGCGCTGGCGCCCCGGGAAGCCATGATCGGGCGGCTGCGGGAGGGCGGCGTACTGGTGATCCCGTCGGTGGGGGCGGCGCGGCACGCCGAGAAGGTAGCCGCCTGGGGCGCGGACGCGGTGCTGGTGCAGGGCGGCGAGGGCGGCGGCCATACCGGCGGCGTCGCCACCACGCTGCTGCTGCCGGCGGTGGTGGACGCCGTCGACATCCCGGTGATCGCCGCCGGCGGCTTCTACGACGGGCGCGGGCTCGCCGCGGCGCTCTGCTACGGGGCGGCCGGGATCGGGATGGGCACCCGGTTCCTGCTGACCCGGGAGAGTACGGTGCCGGACGCGGTGAAGCAGGCGTACCTGGCGCGCGGGCTGGACGGCACCGTGGTCACCACCCGGGTGGACGGGCTGCCGCACCGGGTGCTGCGTACCGAGCTGGTGTCACGTCTGGAGCGGGCCGGCAGGCTGCGCGGGCTGGTCACCGCCGTCGCCAACGCGGCCCGGTTCCGGAGCCTGACCGGGCTGTCGTGGGGCGCGATGCTGCGGGAGGGGCGCGCGATGCGGCACCGCCGCGAGCTGACCTGGGCCCAGCTGCTGATGGCCGCGAACACCCCGATGCTGCTCCGCGCCGGCCTGGTCGAGGGTCGTACGGACGCCGGCGTACTCGCCGCGGGCCAGGTGGTCGGCGCGCTCACCGACATACCCACCGTCGCCGAGCTGATCACCGGCATCGTCAGCCAGGCCACCGACATCCTCGGCTCGCTGGAGCCTTGAGTGCACTTGCGCGTAGCGGCCCGACGGCGGTAGAACAGGTTCTCGCAGCGACCGAGCCTGGAGGCGTACGGCATGGACCTGATCGCGCTGGAAGAGATCCGCCGGCTCAAGTACCGCTACCTGCGCTTGTTGGACCTGAAGTGCTGGGACGAGTTCGCCGAGGTGTTCACCGCGGACGCCACCGCGGACTACGGCTCGCCGTCGGGCGGCAGGCCGCTGCGGTTCGGCAACCGGGACGAGATCGTGGCGTACATGAAGCAGACGCTCGGGCCGGGGCTCACCACGGTGCACTCCTGTGGCCAGCCGGAAATCGAGGTGTCCGGCGATACGGCGACCGGCATCTGGTGTCTGGAGGACACCGTGATCGTGCCGGCGCACCAGGCGTTGATCCGGGGGTCGGCTTACTACCACGACCGGTACCGGCGCGAAGACGGCGTCTGGAAGATCGCGCACATCGGCTACGTCCGCACGTACGAGGCGATGATGTCCTACTCCGACATCCCGAGCTTCCGGCTGACCGCCAATCTCTGGGACCAGCCGCCGTTGACCACACGGTAGAACACGTTCTAGCCTAGCGGCGTGGTCACCGAACCGTTCGCCGCCGCGCTCGCCCAGGCCGAGGAGATCATCCGGAGTGCCCCGCACATCAGGACAGAGCAGGACCTGATCGAGGGGTACGAGTATCTCGCCGGCAGCGTCCGCGCCTCGCTGCAGATGGCGTGGGCGTACCAGCGGGACTTTCCGTTCTTCGTGGCCTCGACCGGGCCGTACACGAAGCTGGGGCTGGACAACCCCGACACGCTCTACTTCCACGCGTACCTGCGCGACGACGCCGAGTACGTGGTCACCGGCACCCGGGGCAGCACCGTGGACCTCAGCTTCCAGGTGCTCAACGGCGACTACAGCCCGGCGGCGTCCCCGGACAGCCTCACCGCGTTCGACGACCGGGCGTTCGACATCGCCCCCGACGGCCGCTACGAGCTCCGCTTCGGTCCTGGGAAAGCGCCCGGGACCGCTGGCCGTAACTACGTCACGCTCGGTGCCGGTTCCGCGATGCTGGTGGTACGCGAGGTCTACAGCGACTGGGCGGCGGAGCGGCGTGGCACGATCCGGATCCAGCGGGTCGACCGGATCGGCGCCACCCCTCCCCCGCCGACCGCCGACGCCACCGCGAAGCGGTACGCCGTCGCCGGCAAGATGCTGGTGTCGCGGCTCAAGACGTTCCTGGCGTTCCCCGAATGGCACTACCTGAAGCTGCCCGTGAACACGATGACCGAGCCGCGTAGCACCCCCGGCGGGCTGGCCACGCAGTTCTCGTCGGTCGGCCACTACGACCTCGCCGACGAGCAGGTCATGGTGATCACGGTGCCCGCCGCGTCCAAACAGGACGCTCCATACCAGGGATTCCAGCTCGGCAGCGTGTGGTACGTCTCGCTGGACTACCTCAACCACCAGACCAGCCTCACCGCCGACCAGGCGCGGCTCGACCCCGACGGCCAGATCCGGTATGTGGTCAGCGAATCCGACCCCGGGCTCGCCAACTGGATCGAACGCACCGGGCACGCGCGGGGCTACCTGCAGCTGCGCTGGCAGCGCCTGACCCGCGAGCTCAAACCCGAAGACGGACCCACCATCGAGGTGTACGACGTCGCCGAACTGCCGCGCCGCCTGCCGTACTACGAGCAGGCCCGGGTGACGCCACAGCAGTGGACACAGCGGATCGCCGTACGGCAGGCGGCGGTCGCCGACCGGATGCTGGGGTGAGCTGATGTCGCAGTTGTTGGCCGACCGGGTGGTCGTGGTCTCCGGAGTAGGGCCCGGGCTGGGTCGCTCGGTGGCGCTGCGGTCCGCGCAGCAGGGCGCTGACGTGGTGCTCGCCGCGCGTACCCAGGCCACCTTGGACAAGGTCGCCGAGGAGGTGACCGCGCTCGGCCGCAAGGCGCTCGCGGTGCAGACCGACATCAACGACCCGGAGGCCGTACAACGGCTGGCCCAGCAGGCGGTCGAACACTTCGGCCACGTCGACGTGCTGGTGCACAACGCGATCGCCATCCCGCCGCTGGTCGACCTCGCCGACGCGGACCTGGACGCCGTACGGGCCGGGTTCGAGACCAACGCGATCGCGGTGCTGCGGCTGACCCGGCTGCTGATCCCGGCGCTGGTGGAGAGCAAGGGCTCGATCGTGATGGTCAACTCGATGGTGCTGCGGCACTCGCAGCGCACGCTCGGGGCGTACAAGGCGGTGAAGGCGAGCCTGCTCGCGCTGGCCCAGACGCTCGCCACCGAGCTGGGGCCGCAGGGCGTACGCGTCAACTCGGTCGCGCCGGGGCACATCTGGGCCGACACGCTGCGGTGGTACTTCGGGAAGCTGGCGAAGCGGCGCGGCGTACCGCCGGAGCAGGTGTACGACGAGACCGCCGCCAACACCGACCTGGGCCGGCTGCCGGAGCCGGACGAGATCGCCGACGCGATCGTCTTCCTCGCCTCGGATATGGCGCGCGCGATCACCGGCCAGTGCCTGGACGTCAACTGCGGCGAATACCACCACTAGGGTCTGTCCTGTGGATCTTGGTCGAGCGAGACAGGTGCCAGGCGGCTGCGAGGGTGCCGACTCCCTCGATGCCTCACGCCCGGGACTCGGCACCCTCGCCGGCAAGGCGCAGGTTCGCCCGGATACCGGTGTTGTATCCGGGCGGTTCTGCAACGCCGCCGGTCGTCGTCTGGTGCCTGTCGCAGCCGACTGAAGATCTACAGGACAGACCCTAAGGCGGGCATCGTGCGGGACACCATCGGTACGGCCGACGAGCTCCACGCGTCCGCCACGAAGCTCACCGGGCTCGACGACTTCGGCGACGACGGCTACCGCGAGGGGCTCGGCGTACTGCTCGACTCGCTCGCCCGGGACGCGGCGCTGACCCCGCTCGGCAACACGATCTGGCGCGCCGACCTGCGCGGCACGCTGGTGGCGCGGCTGCTCACCGAGGCGGCCTGGCGGCAGCACCCGGCGTACGCCGACGTGCCGGTCGAGCGGCCGATCTTCGTCACCGGGCTGTCCCGTACCGGCACCACGGCGCTGCACCGGCTGCTCGCCGCCGACCCCGCGCACCAGGGGCTGGAGGTGTGGCTGACCGACGTACCGCAGCCTCGCCCGCCGCGCGACACCTGGCCCGACAACCCGATCTACCAGCGGATCCAGGCCGGGTACGCCCGGCATCACGCCGAGAACCCCGAGTACGCCGGCGTGCACTTCATCTCCGCCGACTCGGTCGAGGAGTGCTGGCGACTGCTCCGCCAGTGCCTGACGTCGGTGTCGTACGAGTGCCTGGCCCACGTACCGGCGTACTCCCGGTGGTTGGCGGCCCAGGACTGGACCGGCGCGTACGCCCGGCACCGCCGTACCCTGCAGCTGACCGGGCTCCCGGACGCGGGCAAGCGCTGGGTGCTGAAGAATCCCAGCCACCTGTTCGCACTCGACGCGCTGCTCGCCGTCTACCCGGACGCGCTGGTGATCCAGACCCACCGCGACCCGCGTACCGCGATCGCGTCCACCTGCAGCCTCTCCCTGGCCAGCACCACCGGCTGGTCCACCGGCTTCACCCCGGAGGTCATCGGCCGCAGCCAGCTCGACCTGTGGTCACGCGGCCTGGAGGCGTTCACCGCCGCCCGCGCCCGCCACGACCCGGCCCGCTTCTACGACGTGCAGTACGACGACTTCGTCGCCGACCCGCTCGGCGCGGTCGCGTCGATCTACTCGTACTTCGGTCTCGAGCTGAGCGCGCCCGCCCGTACCGCCATGGAAGACCTGAACAAACAGAGCCAGACGGGGGTACGCCGCCCGCGCCACCGCTACACCCTGTCCGACTTCGCGCTCACCGCCGAGGACGTGACCGACAGTTTCGGAATGGCCCGGTCGGCTGAGTGACACGATGGGCGGATGTCGGTCGCCGGATTGCTGCTCGCCGCCGGAGCCGGCCGCCGGTACGGGATGCCCAAGGCGCTCGTCGACCACGGCGGGCGGCTCTGGGTCGACCGTGCCGCGCAGACCCTCCGCGACGGCGGATGCGCCCCGGTGGTCGTGGTGCTCGGCGCGCAAGCCGCACAGGTACGCCTCGCCGCCGAGCTGAGCGGCGTGACCGTGGTGGTGAACCAGCAGTGGGCCACCGGGATGGGCTCGTCGCTGCGGGCCGGCCTGGCCGCGCTGGAGCCGACCGCCGCCGACGCGGCGGTGGTGATGCTGGTCGACACCCCCGACGTGACCGCTGCCGCGGTGGCCCGGCTCGCCGCCAGCGCCGGACCCGCGGGGCTCGCGGTCGCCACGTACCACGGGGAACGCGGGCATCCGGTGCTGCTGGGTCGCGAGCACTGGGCCGGGGTCGCGGAGTCCGCGATCGGCGATGTCGGGGCGCGTCCCTACCTCGCCGGACACCCGACTCAGGAGGTGCCGTGCGAGGACATCGCAGACGGCGCCGACCTTGATCTTCCCCCGCGCGGGTAGGCCAGGCCGTGGTCAGCCGCGGCCGAGCCCGGCGTCCCTGGCCCGTACGATCGCCTGTGCCCGATCGGCGACCCGCAGCTTGGTGAAGACCGCCGAGACGTTGTTCGCGACCGTCTTGGGCGCGACCCCGAGCCGTACGCCGATCGCCGCGTTCGACAACCCGGCGGCGAGCAGGTCGAGAATCTCCCGCTCCCGGGCGGTCAGCTCCGGGAACGGCTCCGCGGTGGCCGGCGGCGGGCCCGAGAAGAAACCCAGCACCCGCTGCGCCACGCCCGGGCCGAAGATCGCCTCGCCCGCGGCGACGGCGCGGATGGCGCGGGCGATCTCGTCCTGCTCCGCGCCCTTCACGAGGTAGCCGCGCGCCCCCGCCCGCATCGCGGTGAACAGCGAGTCGTCGTCTTCGTACATCGTCAGCACCAGCACCGCGGTCTTCGGCGCCACGCGTACGATCTCGCGGGTCGCCGCGAAGCCGTCGACGTCGGGCATCTGCAGATCGAGCACGGCGACGTCGGGCCTGGCAGCCACCACTTCCCGGATCGCCTCGCGGCCGGTGGTGGCGACTCCCACCACCTCGAAGCCGCTCAGCGATCCCAGCAGCGCCGCGAGCCCCTCTCGTACGATCGGATGGTCGTCGGCGACCACCACGCGGATGCCACGCCCGGTGTCGGTCACTAGGGCACCATCCTTTTTGCAGGGCCTGAGAGGGTTCCTGTTGTAGGGACTCGGCGGGAGCCGGGGTGACGGCCTGGTTCGGTTGCCGGAGAACGGCCACCATGACACT
>JBOGDF010000330.1:0-6039 GCA_050701635.1 Micromonosporaceae bacterium
CCTTGCCCGCGCGGTCGGTCAGGTTGGTGATCCAGCCGTTCTTGGCCCAGATCGGCGTCTCGTACGTGCCGATGGTGACCACGTCGTACTGGCCGCCTTCGGTGGCGATGTCCTGGGTGACCCGGTCGCGCAGCTCGTTCTCCGGCAGGGTCACGAACTTCACCTTGACGTCCGGGTGGTCCTTCTCGAACTCTTTCGACAGCTTCTCGATGTCCTGCATCTGCGGGTTGGCGACGGTGGCGATGGTGACGGTGCTGCCGTCGTCACCGCCACCTCCGCCGGCGCCGGCGCACGCCGCGGCGCTGAACGCGAGCGCGGCGATGCTGGTGACGGCCGCAACGCGCACGGGACGCGATCGGGACCTGGTTGCCATGACAGACCTCCTCAGGGCTGGGTTTCTCGGCGTACGGGTGGGTGCGGCGGTCCTAGTCCCGCCGCGGCGATCTTGAGCCCCGGCGCCCGCTCATATGAGCAAGCCTCAACGACAACTGAGCAACCGACTGCGGACCATTCAAAGCGCGCAGGTGCGGCCGGTCAAGAGTTTGTGCAAGAATGAGCCGCTGCCCGCTCAGATGAGCGCAACAGGAGGGTTGATGGTCGCTGACGTGAGAGAGCTGCGCCCGGCAGAGCTGCTGCGGGCGGCCGCCGTCGCGCGCCGCTACTACATCGACGGCGCCTCGAAGGTGGAGATCGCCGACGAGTTCGGGGTCAGCCGGTTCAAGGTGGCGCGGCTGCTGGACGACGCGCGCGCCGCCGGTCTGGTGCGCATCGACATCGTGGTGCCCGCCGAGATCGACGCCGGCCTCTCGGAGCGGCTGCGGACGGCGTACGGGCTGCGGGAGGCGATCGTGGTCGCCACGGCGGACTCCTCCGAGGAGGCGCTGCGGCGGCACCTCGGCCGGATCGCCGCCGGCTACCTGGCAGAGGTGGTCGACGAGGGCGACGTGGTCGGGCTGGCCTGCTCCCGCACCCTGCACGCGATGACGCTGGCGCTCCCCGAGCTGCCGCGGATCACCGTCGTACAGCTCACCGGGGTGCACCCCGGCGGCGTGGAGGAGAACTCGGTCGAGCTGGTACGCCGGGTGGCGAGCCTCGCCGGCGGCCCGGCGTACCCGATCTACGCTCCGCTGCTGGTCTCCGACGCCTCCACCGCCCGTGCCCTGCGGGAGCAGCCGCAGGTGGCGCAGGCGGTGAAGCGCTACCAGGACCTCACCAAGGCGGTGGTCGCCATCGGCTCCTGGGACCCGCCGGTGTCCCTGGTACGCGACTCGCTCCCCGCCGCCGACGGCGACGCGCTGCAGCGCCGCGGGGTACGCGCGGAGGTGTGCGCCCGGCTGATGGATGACGACGGCAACGCGGTGTCCGAGCTCGCGGACCGCGTGATCGCGATCAGCGTGGAGCAGCTGTGCCAGGTGCCGGAGGTGATCGCGGTGGCCGGGGGTGCGCAGAAGTGCGGGGCGATCCGGGCGGCGCTGCGGGGTGGGTTCATCACCTCGCTGGTCACCGACGCCGGCGCGGCCCAGGCGCTGTTGGACTCGGCCGAGGAGTGAGGAGAGGGCATGGCCCTGGTCGCGGGGATCGACAGCTCCACCCAGTCCTGCAAGGTCGTGGTGTGCGACGCCGACACCGGAGCGGTGGTGCGGCAGGCGCGGGCCGCGCACCCCGACACCACCGAGGTCGATCCGCGGCTGTGGTGGCGGGCCTGGGGCGAGGCGAGCAGCGGGCTGCTGGACGGGGTGGAGGCGCTCGCCGTGGCCGGCCAGCAGCACGGCATGGTCGCTCTGGACGAGGCCGGTGAGGTGGTGCGCCCCGCCCTGCTCTGGAACGACACCCGCTCCGCGCAGGCTGCCGCCGATCTGGTCGCCGAGCTGGGTGGCCCGGACGCTTGGGCGAAGGCGGTCGGCAGCGTACCCGTCGCCAGCTTCACGGTGACCAAGCTGCGCTGGCTGGCCTGGCACGAGCCCGCGGCCGCGGCCCGGGTCACCCGGGTGCTGCTGCCGCACGACTGGCTCACCTGGCGCCTGCTCGGCGGCCCCGGCGCGGAGCCGGTCACCGACCGGGGCGACGCCTCCGGCACCGGCTACTGGTCGCCGTCCACCGGCGAGTACCGCACCGATCTGCTGCGCCTCGCGTTCGGCCGTGAGCTCGCGCTGCCCCGGGTCGCCGGCCCCGCGGAGCCGGTCGGTGAGACACCCGGCGGGGTGCTGGTGGGGCCCGGCACCGGCGACAACATGGGCGCCGCGCTGGGGCTCGGCGTACGGGACGGCGACGTGGTGGTCTCGCTCGGCACCAGCGGCACCGTCTTCGCCGTACACGACGAACCGGTCGCCGACCCGAGCGGCGCGGTCGCCGGGTTCGCCGACGCCACCGGACGGCACCTGCCGCTGGTCTGCACCCTGAACGCGGCCCGGGTGCTCACCGCCGCGGCCGGGATGCTCGGCGCCGACCTGGCCAGCCTGAACCGGCTGGCGCTCGCCGCGGCACCCGGCGCCGGCGGGCTGGTGCTGCTGCCGTACCTGGACGGGGAGCGCACCCCCAACCTGCCGGACGCCGCCGGGTCGCTGCACGGGCTGCGGCGCGCAAACATGACCCCGGAGAACCTGGCCCGAGCCGCCGTCGAGGGCATGCTCTGCGGCCTGGCTGACGGCCTCGACGCCCTCCGCGATCTGGGGGTACGGGTGCGCAGAGTGCTGCTGGTCGGCGGCGGCGCCCGCTCGGATGCCGTACGCACCATCGCGCCCACCGTCCTCGGCGCCCCGGTCACCGTGCCGACGCCTGGGGAGTACGTCGCGCTCGGCGCCGCCCGGCAGGCCGCCTGGGTGCTCGCCGGCACCCCCGAGCCACCCGAATGGCCGGCCTCCGCCGCCGTCATCGACGGAGTCGACCGTACCGCCGGCAAGCAGATCCGGGCCCACTACACCGAGGCGCGCCGCACGGTCCACGGAGGCTGACATCGTCATTCACCCGGCCGTACGATCGGCTTCACGGACTTCGGGTCCCGGGCCCCGCTGGTGAGCGCCGCTTCGACATTTGCGAGCGGGTGCCGGCTGGTGACGAGCCGGTCCAGGTCGACCCGCCCGGAGGCGGCGAGCGCGATCGCGGCGGGCCAGGTGTTGGCGTACCGGAACGTCCCGGTGATCTCGAGCTCGTGTTCCTGCACGTACGCCAGCGGCAGCGGGACCTCGTCGCCGCCCATGCCGACCAGCACCACCCGCCCCGCCCGGGCCACTGTCCGGATCGCGGCGCCGATCGCGGCCGGGTGCCCGGAGCACTCCAGCAGTACGTCCGGCTGGTAGCCGGCCTCCGCCAGCGGCGTCGCGCCGACGTCGATGGTGGCGGTGGCCCCCAGCTCGGCGGCGAGCCGCAGCCGGATCGGGTTCACGTCGGCGGCGATGACCTCGGCGGCGCCGTACGCCAACGCGGTCTGCGCGGCGACCAGCCCGATCGGGCCGGCGCCGTTGACCAGCACCCGGTCGCCGGGGCCGACCCGCGCCTTGCGGCAGGCCCAGACTCCGACGGAGAGCGGCTCCAGCAGCGCGGCAGCGTCGTCGGAGAGCGCGTCCGGCACCGGGTGTGCGAACTGCTCGTGCAGCGTGACGTACTCCCGGAAGGCTCCGTCGATCGGGGGAGTGGCGAAGAACCGCACGTTTGGGCAGAGGTTGTACCGGCCGGCGCGGCACTGCGCGCAGGTGAAGTCCGGGACGCCGGGCTCCAGCGACACCCGCTGCCCGACCTCGAGCCGGGCGGCGCCGGGGCCGAGCCCGGCGACCACGCCGGACGCCTCGTGGCCCAGCACCAGGGGATCGGTCACCACGTGGCTGCCGATCCGGCCGTGCTCGTAGTAGTGCACGTCGGAGCCGCAGACCCCGACCGAGCTGACCTGGATCAGCACCTCCTGGGGTCCGGGCTCGGGCATCGGCCGTTGCTCCAGGGCGACGTCGTGGATTCCCCGCAGCACCGACACGCGCATCTCAGGCCACCCCCGTCGCACCGTCGGCGGGGATCTCGCCGGAGCCGCGCGGCACCAGGCTGACCGGGACGGTGATCCGCTGGTACGGCTCGCCGCGCCGCTCCAGGCGCTGGAACAGCAGCTCGGTGGCCTGCCGCCCGATCGCCGCGATGTCCTGCGCGATCACGGTGAGCGCCGGTTGCAGCAGGTCGGCCAGCTCGAGGTCGTCGAAGCCGATCACGGCGGTGCGGTCGCGAACGCCCCGCTGCTGCATCGCGTGCACCGCGCCGGCGGTGATCAGGTTGTTGCCGCAGACCAGGGCGGTGGGCTCGGTGTCGAGCACGTCCAGCGCCGCCTGCTGCGCGCTGGCGCTGTCCCGCAGTCCGGTACGCAGCTGCGGCTCGGTGACTCCCAGCTCCTGCATCGCGGCGCGGTAGCCGGCGAGCCGTTGCGCCGCGGTGTAGACGGACTGCCGGTCGCCCAGGTACGCGATCCGGCGGTGGCCCCGGGCGGCCAGCTCGCGCACCGCGTGGCGTACCCCCTGCTCGTTGTCGGAGACCACGGCGTCGGCCTTGATCCGGCGGCCGGGGCGGTCCACGAACACCACCGCGGTGCCACGGTCGCGCTCCGCTTCCAGGTATGCCTGGTCGCTCCCGGACGGCACCACGAGCAGGCCGTCGACCCGCCGGGAGCAGAACTCGGTGACCAGCTCGCGCTCCTGCTCCGGTACGCCGTCGCTGGAGCCAACCAGCACCATGTGCTGCCGGTCCCGGGCGTAGTCCTGCACCACCCGGGTGAGCTGGGCGGCGAACGGGTTGGCCAGGTCCTCCACCACCAGCCCGATGGAGGCGGTGCGCTGGCCGAGCCGGCGGATGCTGCTGGCGATGGTGTTGCGGCGGTAGTTCAGGCTCGCGACCGCCTCGAGGATCCGGGAGCGCAGCTCGGGGCGTACGTGCGGCTCGTCGTTCAGCACCCGGGACACGGTCTTCACGCCGACGCCGGCCAGCGAGGCGACGTCCTTGATCGTCGGCGCCCGCTGCGGCTCGCGCCGCTCCCGGTGCTGGGCCATTCTTGACTCCTTCTGGCTGATCACGTTGTCGACAACGTTGTCAAGATAAGATGCAGCTTGGCACCATGCCGTGGGGAAAGTCAATGCCTCGTGAACGTCGTGTTACGGAGGACCGCCGGTGATCACTGTGGTGGGGGAAGCGCTGCTCGATCTGGTGGCTGACACCGGGGGGCGGTCCTTCGCGGCGTACCCGGGTGGCAGCCCGGCCAACGTCGCGGTCGGGCTGGCCCGGCTCGGCACACCGACCACGCTCGCCACGCAGCTCGCGGACGACCTGGCGGGCCGGCTGGTCACCGCGCACCTGCGGGACAGCGGCGTCGCCGTCGAGTTGCTGCCGGGCCGGTCGTCCGTCACCAGCCTGGCGCTGGCCGCGCTGGACCGGCACGGCGCCGCGACGTACGACTTCCGGCTGGCCTGGGACATCACGCGCGGCCCGGACATCGGCCCGGAGTGCGTCTGCCTGCACACCGGCTCGATCGCCGCCGCGCTGCCGCCCGGGGCCGCTGTCGTCGACCGCATGCTCGCGGAGCAGCGTGGCGTCACGATCTCGTACGACCCGAACGTACGGCCGTCGCTGAGCGGGCCGCGCGAGTCGGAGCTGCCCCGGGTGGAGCGGCAGATCAGCCGGTCGGACGTGGTGAAGGCCAGCGCCGAGGACCTGGAGTGGCTCTACCCGGGGCGCGACCTGGAGATGGTGGCGGCGCAGTGGCTGTCCACCGGCCCCGCGCTGGTCGTGGTGACCCTCGGCGCCAACGGCGCGTACGCGCTGAGCCACGCCGGCGCGGTGACCCGGCGACCGCTGCCGATCGCCGTGGTCGACACCGTGGGCGCCGGCGACGCCTTCACCGCCGGACTGCTCGATGCGCTGCGCCGCGCGGAGCTGCTGGGCTCACCGCGCCGGCGCGATCTGGCCGCTCTCGACGGTGCCGGGCTGGGCGAGGTGGTCGACTTCGCCACCCGGGTCGCCGGCATCACCTGCGGCCGCGCCGGCGCCCACCCGCCGACCCGAGCCGAACTGGAC
>JBOGDF010000331.1:0-6034 GCA_050701635.1 Micromonosporaceae bacterium
CCGTCTACCTGCTCGGCGGCGCCCCGGCCGCCACCACCGACCGCGCCGCCGCCGACGGCACCGCCACCCCTGATGACGCCGCCACCAGTGACGGCGGCGGTGCGGGATCCGGGCGGAGTGTGTCGGAGCGGGCGGCGGCGGTGCTGCGAGAGCGTTACCCCGAGCTCACCGTGGCCGGTGCCGCAAGCCCGCCGTTCGGGTTCGACGGCACGCCGGAAGGAGTCGCGCCGGTGGTGGGCGACGTGGCGGCGGCGGCGCCCGACATCGTGTTCGTGGGGCTCGGGTTCCCGCGCCAGGAGCAGCTGATCCGGCACCTGTCGGCCGCGCTGCCCGGCGCCTGGTTCGTCGGCTGCGGCGCGTCCCTGGCGTTCGCCGCCGGGGAGGTACGCCGCGCGCCGCGGTGGATGCGGCGCACCGGCCTGGAGTGGCTGCACCGGCTCGGCTCCGAGCCGCGCCGGCTGTTCCGCCGGTACGTGATCCACGACCTCCCGTACGCCCTGCGCCTGCTCACCCGCGCCTCCCTCCGCCGTCGCTGACGGGCCGCCGCGTCGAGGGTCAGTCAGGTGCCGGCAGGATGGCCGTCATGCAGGTAGCCGACGCGTCCGGTTGCAAGGCAGTCGAGCGCTACGGCGACTCGTCTCCAGACGTGCGGACGTAGCCGTCGACCAGCCTGGGTCGTCGTGCAGAACTGAAAAGCGTGCAGCTCGTCGTCGCGCACGGCGAGGTTGCCGATCTGCTCAGCATCCAGGGTGCCGCCGTCGAACATGAATGACAGAAGGTCATCCCAGGGTCCGTGCGGCGAGACCCAGTCCACGCACAGAAGGTCACCTACGCGAAGGTCCAACCCGAGCTCCTCCATCAGCTCCCGACGGGCGGCGTCGCGTGGCGCTTCATTGGCCTCGGCCATGCCACCTGGCAGATCCCAGTCGGGCTTGTATGTGGGATCCACGAGCAGAATCAGCCCAGCTGCGTCGCGGATGACGACATCAGCGCTGACCCGCTTTCGCGGCTGCCGCGCGTTCCCCTCTGCCAGGTGCGCCTGCCAGGCCGCGGGATCGCGGCGGTAGAGCGGGACTTCCGAGGTCATGACTCCTCCCGACCACCGGGAGTCATCGACCATCGGTGGATCAGTGTGCGTTCGGCCAAGGCTTGGGCGAGCTGCACCAGGAACTCCGAAACCACCTGGTTAGCACGGTACGGGCGGAGGAGATCTGTCAGCCTCGCGAGCTGCCGAGCCACCAGGACTGAGCTGAGGAACCGTGTCGCGTCCAGTGCCCGTTGCGCGGTGGCGCAGGCTTCATCCGGCCTGCGTTGTCCTATGAGGACGGTAGCCAAGGCTATTTGTGCCAACGCGCGGCTCCAGATCCGTTCCGATGGTCGAAGTTCAATGATGCTCTCAGCCTGCCGTCGCGCCTCAGCAAGGTCACCGATACGCAGCATGCACCGAGCCGCCTCGCTTGCGAGCGCCGCTTGATCGAAACCGAGTCCGAGCTCGACATCCTGATGGAACATTGGCGACTGCGTCGGTGTCAGCCATCCGCAGCCGATCATCCTGGCCGTCCGTCGCGAAGGTTCGGGCCGGCCGATCAGCTCGGCACGGGCGAGGGGTAGAAGCGGGTGGCGACGTCGGCGGTGAGGCGGCGTACCTGGGCGATCTCGTGCTCGGTGACCCGCTGCCGGTACGAGGTCAGCGCGCTCGCGGAGTCCATCGGCCGGAACGCGGTCTTCGACAGCCCGAATCGCAGCGACCAGCGGTGCGAGTCGGCGTCGTTGCCGGAGCCGCTGGTGGCAGCGCGCACCGCCGCCCGGGCGCGGTCGTGCCAGGTCAGGCCGCAGTGGGCGTACAGGTCGGCGAAGCCGCGCTCCGGGTCGGTGGCGAGATCTTCGTAGCGCTGCACCCGTACCCCCGGAAGAGCTTTAAAACCGTCCACAATGGAGTACGCGAGGCGCCACAGGGTCGCGATCCGGGTCACGTGGTCGGGGTCGCCGATCAGGGCGCGCAGCGCGGCGACATCGTCCGGGGAGAGCAGGTCGCGCACCAGCAGGGGCTGTTCCAGCAGCTCGTGGAAGTGCACCTGCCAGCCCAGCTTGCGCCAGCTGCCGACCAGCGCCACCGGGTCGCGTACCAGGACCACCGCGCGGCAGCCGAGCCGCTGCACCAGCCAGCGGGTGGACAGCAGCGCGAACGGGTCGTCCAGCAGGGCGCGCCGTCCGCGCAGCCGGCCGAGGGTGAACACCGAGCCGTACTTGCCGAGCCGGGCCAGGTCGTACAGGCCGCGGTTGCGGCGCAGCTCGGCGCCGAACCGGTAGCGCAGCCCGACGGTGTCCCGGAACGCCGGCAGCCACTCGGACTCGTTGTCGTCGCAGATGTACTGCCAGCGGTGGCGCACCGACGCGTTCAGCACGCCGGGGGAGTGGCCGGGCGGGTGCTGCGGGTTGAGGGGTTCGTTGACGTACACCACCTCGCCGGAGGCCTCCAGCATCTTGCCCACCCAGCTGGTGCCGGTCCGGGGCAGGCCGGTGACCAGCAACGGAGCACTCACGACGGGGCCTCCCGGGACAGAAACGAGTCGAGTCGCAGCGGACCGCGCAGCCGCCACAGACCGGCCAGGTAGCACACCGCGCCGGCGCCTGCCCCGGCCAGCAGCGCCGGCGCGCTCGGGCCCAGCACCAGCCGGAACAGCAGCGGGAGTACGCCGAAGCAGCCCACCGCGAGCCCCGCGGCGACCGCCGTGGCCCACCCGTACGGGTGCAGGCCGCGGCGTACCGCGAGCTGGCCCAGCGGCAGCAGGTTCTTGGTGATCGTGGCCGCCGTCCACGCGATGCCGGCGCCGAGGATGCCGAGCCGGGGCAGCAGCAGCAGGTTGAGCCCGACGTTGACCACCAGCGCCGCGCTCACGTTGCCGAGATTCCAGGTGGTACGCCCGGTCATCGCCAGCACCGTGTCCACGGTGCCGCAGCCGCTGGCCACCAGCATCGCGCCGCACAGCAGCAGCACCACGGCGGTCGCCTCGCCGGTGGCGTACGCCGGGCCGAACAGCCCCAGGTACAGCGGCGCGAAGGTGGCGGTGAGCAGGTAGACCGGCCACGCCGCCAGCACCAGCCACGCGGTGGCGTACGTGTAGAGCTGCTTCGCGGTGGCGTCGTCGCCCCGGGTCAGCGCCTCGGCGAGCCGGGGTTCGCTGGCGGTGCCGATCGCGGCGTTGCCGAGCTGGCCCACCACCGTGAAACGGGTGGCCACCGCGTACACCGCCGCCGGCGCGAAGCCGGCCAGCGCCGCCACCAGCACCACGTCGAGCCGCTGCAGCGCCAACTGCAGCACGTTCGCCACCCCGCGCGGCCAGGTGAACCCCCAGAACCCAGGCTCGCCCGGGGCCGCCAGCGCCCCCGGCGGCTCGTCCGGCCGCGCCGGGCCGGACGGCGTCGGGTCGGGCGGCCGCGTCGGGTTGGCGGGCCGGGGCGGCGGCAGCAGCGGGCGTAGCGCCAGCCAGGCCAGCACGGCGGTGATCGCCCAGGGTGCGGCCCAGGCGGCGGTGTACCACGGGACGCTGGCCGCCAGCAGTACGGTGGCGCCGACCCCGAGCAGCTGCAGGGTGGGGCGTACCAGCTTGTCGATCACGACCGTCGGCCGCATCGTGCGGTAGCCCCGGGTGGCGGCCAGCACCGCGTCGCCGACGGCGGCCAGCGGCAGCATCACGGCGAGGATCCGGAGCTGGTCGGCGAACAGCGCGCCGACGCTGCCGGCCAGCCACGGTGCCGCCAGGAAGCCGGCGATCCCGAGCGCCACCGCCGCGATCACGACCGGCCGCAGCGCGATCGACAGGCAGCGGCGTACCAGCCCGGGGCGGCCCTGGGTACGCAGCCGCGCCAGCCAGTAGACCAGGCCGGTCGGCGTACCGAGCTTGCAGACCACGGCGCCGACCAGGAACACCGTGGTGGCGGTGAAGAACACGCCGGCCTGGTCCGGGGTCAGGCCCCGCGCCACCAGGGCGGCGACGGCGAATCCGGCGACGGCGGCGTACGCCGCGCCGGCCAGGTTGAGCGCCCCGCCCCGTGCCGCGCCCCCCAGCCCGGACGGTGGCGCGGTCGGGGGCGGCGCCAGCTCTACTGCCGCCACGACGGTACGTGCCCCAGCCACGCGGCGAGCCGCTCGTCGTACGGCCGGAAGTGATCGTCGAGGCGGGACCGCAGCGCGTCCGGCAGCGGCGTACGGGGCCGCGCGTTGTGCTGCTCGAACCGGATCGTGCCCATCGCGGGCAACCCGAGAAACCGCAGTACGCCGGCGAACACCCGGTCCGGGGCGGTGAAGAACAGCGCGCTGTCCACCACGTGGATCCGGTCCCGGCCGAACAGCTCTTCCAGCCGTTCCAGGTAGTCGACGTACTGGCCGCGGGCGGTGTAGCCGTGGTGCTGGTGGGAGTGGCTGGCGCCGCCGGCGCGCAGCGTCTCGACGGTGCCGGCGAGCCGTTCCGGCTCCTGTTCGAGGGCGGCTTCGAAGGATGTCAGCGGCTCGAAGCCGCGCGCCAGCTCGTGCGCGTGCTGTGAGTACGCCCGCTCGACGGGATCGCGTACCAGCACGATCAGCTTCACCCCGGGCAGGTCCGCGGCGATCCGCTCCGCGGCGAGCGGGTGGTAGAGGTAGTACGGGCTGGACTCGAACGTCAGCGGCGGCACACCGACCCGGTCGGCGACCCGGGCGGCGGTGTGCCGCAGCGGGAAGTGCCCGCGATACCAGGACGGCCCGCGGTGGTAGCCGGTGTCGAAGTAGTGCACGCCCTTGTGCAGCACCGGTTTCAGGATCGCCGGATGCTGCGCCAGCGCCCGGTACAGCGACGTGGTGCCGCAGCGTTGACCGCCGGCGATCAGGAAGTCCGGCAGCATCCGGGCGTACCCGGTGAGCCGCCCGAAGGTACGGGATCCGGCGTGCACCACCCGCTTCACACCAGGCGGCACGGTGGCTCGGTTGATCATCGATCTCCTCCTGGTGTCCTGCCCGATTCGGCGGCGAGAGAAGGGGCGGGGTCGGGAGCCGCGGGGCTGGTGAAGTGCGCGGTGAGGGCGGGGAGCAGATCGTCGGTGACCGTACGGGCCGCCGTGGTCTGCTGATCGTCGGTCAGATACCGGGTGGCGATCTCGATCAGGTACAACCCTGCGGTGGTACGCGCCTGCGCCGGCGCCAGCCCGAACGGCTGCCGCCCGAACGGCGCCAGCAGCGACGGGGCCTCCGCCAGCAGCGCCGGCAACGGCTCGGCGGCCCCGCGCTGCAGCAGCTCGGCCAGCCGGTGGTGCAGCGCGTCGAACCCGACCGGTACGCCGAGCCCGAACCGTTCCCAGTCCCACAGCAGCACCGCGTCGCCGGCCGGGTGGCTGTTCCACGGGGTCCAGTCGCCGTGCCAGGCGCCGTACTCCAGGTAGGAGCCGCCGTCGTGATGGCGTACCAGGGTGAGCGCCTCGGCCAGCCGGGGATCACCGGTACGGTCGGCGCGCGCCAGCAGCGCCAGCCAGTACGGCGCGTCGGTGAGCCGGGCCCGCTGGCTGCCGCAGGCGCGCGCCAGCTCGCACATCGCGCGGGTCACCAGCTCCGGATCCGGGAGCGAGGGGCCCACCACGGGCAGCGCCGACTGGATGATCAACTCGTGGCCGGACCACACGCCGCCGTGCCGCAGCCGCGGGATCCGCAGCCGCCGCAGCCCGGCGTCGCCGAGCGTACGCAGCGCGGCCCGCTCGTTGCGTACCAGCGTCCGGGCCAGCGGCGTGACGCCGAGCTTGGCGTACCCGAGGAGGTCGCCGGTGGCGTCGAGCAGCGCGACCACGGGTTTCCGGTTGGCGCGTACCGGCCCGCCCAGGTGGATCGCCAGGTGCAGCGGCTCGGGCTGGTGGAGGACCCGGGCGGCGTACCGGCCGAGGTGGTCGGCGCCGTCGGGCCCGTACACCCGGATGGTCTGTCCGAGCAGCAGCAACGCCCTGCCGGCCAGCGCGCCCTGGGCGGCGCGGGAACGGCTGACGCCGCGCAGCGCGGCGAGCGCCAGGACGC
>JBOGDF010000332.1:0-5984 GCA_050701635.1 Micromonosporaceae bacterium
GCGTGCTGCCGGCCGGGCTGGCGCCCAGCAGCAGGCCGCGCAGCGCGGCGCGGGTACGGTCCACGTCCCAGCGGCGTGCCGGGTCCTTCTCCAGCAGCCCGTACAGCACCGGGGTGAGCTCGCCGGCCCGGCGCGGCTGCTCCGGCGGCTCGTTGACCACCGCGTTCATGGTGCTGATCGCGTCGCCCCGGTCGAACGGGGCGCGCGCCTCGGCGGCGGTGTAGAGCGTGACCCCGAGCGAGAACAGGTCGCTGGGCGGCCCGAACCGGCCACCCGTGGCCCGCTCCGGGGAGATGAAGTGCGGCGACCCGAGCACCATCCCCGGGGTGGTCATGTCGGTGTCGGAGACACTGCGCGCCACCCCGAAGTCGGTGAGTACGCAGCGCCCGTCCGCGCAGATCAGCACGTTGCCCGGTTTCACGTCCCGGTGCAGTACGCCGGCGGCGTGCGCGGCCTCCAGCGCCCCCAGCATCGCCAACCCGATCTTCGCCACGGAACGCGTCGCCAGCGGCCCGTCGCGTTCGATCAGGTCGGCCAGGCTGTGCGCCTTGAGCAGCTCCATCACGATCCACGGGCGGCCGCCGTCGGTGACCACGTCGTACACCCGGACCACGGATGGGTGGTTGAGCCCGGCGGCGGCGCGCGCCTCCCGCAGGGTGCGCTCGGTGACCGCGTCCCGTTCGCTGGCGGGCATGGTGGGCGGGAGCACCACTTCCTTGATGGCGACCTCGCGGCGTAACAGCCGGTCGGTGGCGCGCCAGACCGCGCCCATCCCGCCGGTGCCGATCGGAGAGACCAGCGTGTAGCGGCCGCCGATCACCGTCCCGGCGGCGGCCCCGGCGGCGCCGTTGTGGGCCGGCGCGCTCTGCGCCGGCACGGTCGGCGCATGGTCCGCGGCTACGCCACCGGCCCGTACGGGATGCCCGCCGGGTCCGCCTGTGGCTGGGGTATGGGTGCTCACGCGTGTGTTCCTCCCGAAACCAACCCGTCCAGTGTGCGCAATCGGGGCCGGGATGAAAAATCGCTGATGGACGAATCACCCGCAATCGGGTGGCTGTACGTTGTGCAATTCGCCTCAGCAGGACCGGCCGTAACCGTCCCGACACCTACGATCAGCGGATGAGTGAGCAAGAGGGACGGCCCAGCGAGTCGGGCTTTCCGATCAAGCCGGTGTACCGCGAGTCGGATGTCGCGCCGGGGCTGGCCGAGCGGCTCGGCGAGCCGGGCGAGGCCCCGTACACCCGTGGGGTCTACTCCACCATGTACACCAAGCGGCCCTGGACGATGCGGCAGTACGCCGGCTTCGGCACCGCCGTGGAGTCGAACAAGCGCTACCACCAGCTGATCCACGCCGGCACCATGGGGCTCTCGGTGGCGTTCGACCTGCCCACCCAGATGGGGTACGACTCCGACGACCCGATGGTGCACGGCGAGGTCGGCAAGGTGGGCGTGGCGATCGACTCGATCGACGACATGCGGCTGCTGTTCGACAAGATCCCGCTGGACCAGGTCTCCACCTCGATGACGATCAACGCGCCGGCGTCGGTGCTGCTGCTGCTCTACCAGCTGGTGGCCGAGGAGCACGGCGTGCCGGGCTCCGCGCTGACCGGCACGATCCAGAACGACATCCTGAAGGAGTACATCGCGCGGGGCACGTACATCTTCCCGCCGAAGCCGTCGCTGCGGCTGGTGTCGGACACGTTCGCGTACTGCAGGTCCGAGATGCCGAAGTGGAACACCATCTCGATCTCCGGCTACCACATGGCCGAGGCGGGGGCGACGCCCGTACAGGAGGTGGCGTTCACGCTGGCCAACGGCGTCGAGTACGTGAAAGCGGCGCTCGCGGCCGGCCTCGCGGTGGACGACTTCGCGCCCCGGCTCTCGTTCTTCTTCGTGGCGCGTACCACGCTGCTGGAGGAGGTCGCGAAGTTCCGCGCGGCGCGCCGGATCTGGGGCCGGCTGATGCGCGAGGAGTTCGGCGCCACCAACCCGAAGAGCCAGATGCTGCGGTTCCACACCCAGACCGCCGGCGTACAGCTGACCGCGCAGCAGCCCGAGGTGAACCTGGTCCGGGTCGCCGTACAGGGGCTGGGGGCGGTGCTGGGCGGCACCCAGTCGCTGCACACCAACTCCTACGACGAGGCGATCGCGCTGCCGACGGAGAAGGCCGCCCGGCTGGCGCTGCGTACCCAGCAGGTGCTGGCGTACGAGACCGACCTGACCGCCACGGTGGACCCGTTCGCGGGCTCCTATGTGGTCGAGGCGATGACCGACCAGATCGAGGCCGAGGTGCTCGCGCTGATGGAGCGGGTCTTCGAGTTCGGCTCCGCGGTGGACGCGATCGAGGCCGGCTTCTGCAAGCAGGAGATCGAGCGCTCGGCGTACGCGATCGCACAGCAGGTCGACAGCGGGGAACGCGTCGTGGTGGGCGTCAACCGGTTCACCCACGACGGCGACGAGCCGTACCAGCCGCTGCGGGTGGACCCGGCGATCGAGGCGGAGCAGTCGGCGCGGCTGGCGACGCTGCGGGCCGGGCGGGACGCCGCCGCGGTCGAGGCGGCGCTGGACGCGCTGCGCAAGGCCGCCGCCGGCACGGACAACGTGCTCTACCCGATGCGGGAGGCGCTGCGGCTGAAGGCCACCGTCGGTGAGGTGAGCCACGCGCTGCGCGAGGTGTGGGGCACGTACCGGCCGCCGGACAGCTTCTGACCCGTACCGGCGGCGGACAGTTTCTCGACACAGCGAGAGACCGCCGCCACTGTGGTCGTAACATTGGTCACGAATAGGTCTCGGGTTTTGTTACGGACAGATCGCCGCAGTGTCGCACCAGGAGTGCGCTGCGTCAGCCGATGCGTGGTTAACGCTGTCTGACGGCCCGAACGGTTGAGGGCCCACGGGGCCGTCCGGACGATGGGTGCCCGCGACATCGATGGAGTCGCGGGTATGCGGGTTTCGGCAATTCGTACACAGTGAGTGATGTGAATGCCCGCGGGTAGTGAGTAACTCTGCGTGATTACCCGATCGGGCGGCAGAAAGTCGGAAATCGGCGTCATGCGTGACTTCAGACAAACGTCACGCGTTGTAGGAGGTGAGTGGCCGGATGGTAAGTGGCTGCGACCGGGCTGACGGGTTAACGCGCTGGATACAAACGGCAATCGGCGGGCGCGTCGACCTCGTGGGACTGCGTTGCGCAGAGTGACCCATGTCGGGCAAGCTGTCCCATGCCAACACCCGGCCCGGCACTGACAAGTTCCTTCACTTCGACCGAGAACGAGAACAGACCGTGACGAGTCCACCCACGCTGGCAACCAGCACCACGACGTTGACTCCGTCGTCGGAGTGGTCCGGGCGCGACGAGCCTGGCGCCACTCCTCTCCCGGGCCTGCTCGACAAATGGCTCGCGTCGCACGGAGCTGAGCTGGTATCGGTACGCCGGCACGTTCACGCCAGCCCGGAGCTGTCCGGTGAGGAGTTCGGCACCGCCGACTACCTCGCGGCGCGGCTGGCCATGGTCGGGCTGGAGCCGCGGTTCCTGCCTAAGGGCAACGGCGTGATCTGCGACATCGGCGAGGGCGAGCGTATGGTCGCCGTCCGCGCCGACCTGGACGCGCTGCCGCTGCCGGACGTCAAGGACGTGCCGTACCGGTCCACTGTGGACGGTGTGTGCCACGCCTGCGGGCACGACGTACACGCCACGGTGGTGCTCGGCACCGGGCTGGTGATGGCGCAGCTCGCCGAGCAGGGCCTGCTGCCCGGGCGGGTACGCCTGCTGCTGCAGCCCAGCGAGGAGCGGTTCCCGTCCGGGGCCCCCGAGGTGATCGCCGCCGGCGGGCTGGACGACGTCTCGTCGATCTTCGCGGTGCACTGCGACCCGCGGCTGCCCACCGGGCTGATCGGCGTACGGTCCGGGCCGCTCACCGCCGCCGCGGACCAGCTGGAGGTCAAGCTGACCGGGTCCGGCGGGCACACCGCCCGCCCGCACCTGACCACCGACCTGGTGAACGCGCTGGGGCGGGTCGTGGTGGACGTGCCGGCGATGCTGTCGCGGCGCATCGACCCACGCGCCGGGGTGTCGCTGGTGTTCGGCGCGGTGCACGCCGGCCAGGCCGCCAATGCGATCCCGCAGGAGGGCATCGCGCGGGCCACCGTACGGGTGCTCGACCGTACGGCCTGGCAGGAGGTGCCGGCGCTGCTGGAGGAGCTGGTGCAGTCGGCGATCGCCGGCACCGGCGCGAAGGCCGAGATCGAGTACACCCGCGGCGTACCGCCGGTGGTCAACGACCGGATGGCGACCGCCACCATGGCGGGTGCCGCCGCCGCGGCGCTCGGCGGCGACCGGGTGGTCGAGACGCCGGTGAGCATGGGCGGCGAGGACTTCGCCTGGTACCTGGAGCAGGTGCCCGGAGCGATGGCGCGGCTCGGGGTGGGCCGCCCCGGCGAGGAGCTGGACCTGCACCAGGGCAGCTTCGACGTCGACGAGCGGGCGATCGGCTACGGCGTACGCGTCATGGTGCACACCGCGTTGGCTGCGCTCGACAACGGCATCACCCAGCCGTAGCTCCGCCCCGCGACTCCAAGATCATGGGGCCCTTCATGCAGTCATGACTGCATGAAAGGCCCCATGATCTTGGGGATCAGGCGCGCCAGCGGCCCAGCAGCTCGACCACGAGCCGGGAGGGGTCTGCTTCGCCGGGTGCGCTGAACACGTCGGTGAGCTGCCAGCCGGCGTGGCGCAGGATGCGGTGCCGCGCCAGGTGGGCGGCGACCCCGTCCGGGTGCACCTGACACATCACGCCGAACGCGTCGCCGCCGGCGCCGACGCACAGGTCCACCGACCAGCGCCCCACCGGGTAGCCGGTGGTGACCGGTGCCCCGGCACGGCGCAGCTCGGCGGCCAGCCGCTGGGTCCAGGCGTCGCCCGGCTCGGTCTCGGGCGGGGTGGGCGGCTTGTCGGCGTACCGGAAGAAGTCGCCGAGCAGCCCGCCGGCGTCCGGCCAGCTGGTCAGCACGTGCAACGTACGCCGGGCCCGGGTGATCATCACGTTGAACAGGTGCGGGTCGGTGGCGAACCTGACCCGTCCGGCGTCGTCGCCGGGGCGGACCGCCAGCGAGGCGATCACCACGTCGGCTTCGCTGCCCTGGAACGCGTGTACGGTGCCCGCCCGCAGCCGGAGCCGGCCGAGCCGCTCGGCGTACGTATTGATCAGCGCGGCTTCGATGGCGTCCGCCTGAGCCCGGTACGGCGTGATCACCGCGAGGTCGTCGGCGCCGGCGGAGACGTACCGGTCGACCAGCGCCAGCGCCGCCGCCACCTCCGCCTGGTTCGCACCCTTACCGCCGTTGCCCCGCTTGCCGCCGGCACTCGTGCCGCCGTTCCCGTTCTTGCCGGAGTCGGCGGGGTCTACCGGGTGCAGCTCGATCGCGTCCAGCGAGTCGTTGCGCGGGTGCCGGGTGACCGTGGAGACGGTGCCGCCGTAGAACCGGGCGGAGGAGAACGCGATCAGGTGCGGCACGCTGCGGTAGTGCTCCGAGAGCCGGGTCACCGCGGCCGCGGCGGCGGCCACGTCGAAGGCGCTGTTGCGGCGTACGTCGAGCAGCGGCGCGCGCTCGGCGAGACCGTGCCGCGCCAGCACCTCGTCGATCTGGCGGTCACCGACGAACGACACGAACCGCAGCTGTCGCGGGTCACCGGCGACCACGGCGCGGCGCGCCCGGGCCAGCACCGGTGCGGCGCCGATCTGGTTGATGTGCGACGCCTCGTCCAGGATCACCAGGTCGAAGCCGCCGGCCACCGCGGGCAGCAGCTCCTCCACGTCGCCCACGGTGCCGATCCACAGCGGCAGGGCACGCAGCAGCGCCTTCGGGTTGAGCTGCGCCAGCAGCTGTCGGCGGCGGCGCCGGCCCGCGCGCAGCGCCGTGGCCAGCTCGCTCATCGCCCGGCGTTCCCGGCGCCCGCGGCGGCGGCCGGCGCCGGCCTGCAGCCG
>JBOGDF010000333.1:0-5955 GCA_050701635.1 Micromonosporaceae bacterium
AACGAACATCGGCGTGTACCACCGCCTCGACACGCCGGATATTCTGACTACATCTCAAAGCCGAGAGTATGCAAACCTGCAGGTCACCACAACAATCGCGACTCAGAGCAGCCGTAACTTCGGACTAAGCGGGGCCTGTCTAGGGTCTCGGGGTGGCGTTCATCCGGCGGGTTCGTACGGGGTCGGGGGCGACGGCGGTGCAGATCGCTGAGTACGTCGGCGGGCGGCAGCGGATCGTCAAGCACCTGGGGTCGGCACACACCGAGGCCGAGCTCGGGGTGCTGCTGGAACACGCGCGGGAGTTGCTGGCCGATCCCGGGCAGGCGATGCTGGAGATGGCCGTTGAGCCGACCGTGGTGGCCCTATCGGCCGAGCCTGACGAGCCGGGACTGTTCGCCCAGCCAGTCGGCCGGCCAAGTCGCAGCCGCAGCACGGGACGTGACGGGACTGGCCGGGTCCTCGCCACCGGGTCACGGGTTCTCTTCGACGCCCTCGCCGGTGTCTACGCCAACTTGGGGTTCGACGTCGTCAACGACTCGGTGTTCCGCGGCCTGGTGATCGCCCGGATGGTGGAGCCGACCTCGCTGCTGGACACCGGCCGGGTCCTGACCGACCTCGGGCAGGACCCGGCCAGCTACTCGACGATGAAACGCACCCTGCGGCGGGTCATCGCCGCGAAGTACCGCGACCAGATCGCGACCGCCTGCTTCGCCCACGCCACCACGGCTGGGGACGTGTCGCTGTGCCTTGTCTACGACGGGGCCCTGGGGGGCTGCTGGTTCAGCCCCAGACGACGTACACATGCGGTACTCGACGGACCATGCCCTGCCGGTCGCGTTGGGGTTGTGCCACGTGGAGACCGAACGCCGTCACTGGTGGCTCGTCACCAGCGAACGCTGGTCCTCAAGGCATCAAACAGCGTGTGGGAGCGGCAGGCCCGCCAGGCAAGTT
Organism: Micromonosporaceae bacterium; assembly: GCA_050701635.1. Classification (GTDB taxonomy): domain Bacteria; phylum Actinomycetota; class Actinomycetes; order Mycobacteriales; family Micromonosporaceae; genus WHSM01. The sequence continues at coordinate 952 of JBOGDF010000333.1, forward strand.
GTACTCACCTTTTACTCACCCTAAACGCTGCAAGCCAGTGTCAGCCGATGAAAGGTCCACGGCCGAGCGTGTCAGTGTTTCCGCTGGTCAGAGGCGATGTTTGACAACCGATGACAATCGCGTTAGAGATATGAACCGACGAGAAGAGGCCGTGGGTTCAAATCCCGCCACCCCGACTCGATCAAGGCCCTGACCAGCGGAAACGCCGGTCAGGGCTAGATCATTTAGGCCAGTGAGCTCGTCCACTTCCCATAAACTTCCTGTTTTCGCGCGGGACTGCACACCGCCAGTACCGGCCGGGTGGAGGTCGCTGCCACGGAAGACTGGGCCGACGACGCGGTCACGTCGATGACCGCCGACCGCATGGTCCGCCGCACCAGCGCGGAGGCGGCACGACGCGGGCTCACCAACGTCACGGTCACCGTCGGCGACGCCACCGTTCCGGGACGGCGCCTTCCACGCCGTACTCTCCGGGTTCGTGCTGGGGGTGCTGCCGGACCCGGGCGACCGGGTACGCCATGGCCCCGGCTTCCTGCTGATGCGGTCCCGGCCCCCTACTGATCAGGAGCCGACCAGGTCGTCAATCTGGTTGATCGCCGATGTGGTGCCCTCCACGACGCCGATGTCCAGCACCTGCTTGAGCGCTTCGGCGGAGGCGTATCTGCTCACGTACGTCGCACGTGTTCCGCCGTGATGTTCGGTGAAGGTGTAGGCGTTCTTGGAGACCGGTAGTTCCGGCGTCGGGTTGAAGTCCATGTCGGCGAAGCCGTCGTCGAAGGAGAAGCTCCTTGGCTCGTCCACGGTGGTGATCAGCATGTATCCGGCGTGCTTGTCGCCCTCCGGGCCGGTCATGTAGTAGGTCACGCGACCGCCGGGGGTGAGGTCGTGGTCGACCACCGTCGCCGGGTAGGTCGGCGGTCCCCACACCTTCTCCAATTGCCGAGGGTCGGCGTAGACCTGCCAGATCCGCTCCACCGGCGCGGCGAAGTCTGCGGTGATGGTCAGAGTCAGGTTGTCAAGGTCCTGCTTGACGTCGGTCACTGGCATGGTTCTTCTCCTCCTGGTCGAGGTCGGATGCGATGAGTACGTCGATGCGCGCGATGCGGCCGCGCCAGACCTGTTCGAGCTCGGTCAGCATGGACGCCACCGACCGCACCGCGTCCACGTCGCCGCTGGCCAACTGCTCGCGACCGCTGCGCCGCTTGGTCAGCAGGCCGGCCCTTTCAAGCACGGCGACGTGCTTCTGCACGGCGGCGAAGCTCATGTCGTACTTCGCCGCGAGCGCGGAGACGGAGTGCTCCCCGGCCAGCACGTGGCGCAGGATGTCGCGCCGGGTGCGGTCAGCGAGCGCGTGGAACAGGGCGTCCGCCCGGTCGTTGCTCTCCTCGCTCACAAAGACAATATACAACCGATCGGTTGTACGTTGTCAAGCCGGCCTTCCGCCGCCCCCGTGCCGATCGACGGCGACGCGGCGTTCTAGGCCCCGGCCGTCGCCTCCATAAGGTCGACCGCCTTCTCGTGCGAGGCCACGGCGTGCTCGCGATCGTCGCCCAGGCCGACGCAGAGGTTCACTCCCAGGGGGAGGAGCACCCTGTCGCAGACGGCACGACTTCGCCGATGTCCTCCCCGGGTACGACGTGGTGCCGGACAGCCTCGGCGGCGCGACCCCGCGAAGTCGCTGCGCGTACTCAAGGCCGCGAATGCCGGGTCCAGCGGGCCGGCGATGCTGATGAGCCTGCCGCCGGAGCGCGGACTGCCTGCGATGAGGACTCGGACAAAGGGCGCAAAGATCGATTTTCTACGCAAATGTGCCCCCCGGCAGGAATCGAACCTGCTCTCCAACGTTCGGACGTCGAGGGCCCGCGTTGCCTCCCACACCTCGGGCGGCTCGCTCAACTGGCGCTCTCACCTGCGCGGGGCCGAGTGAGCGGAATGTGACCAAGTTGGGAGTGGCGCCCGCGAGGATGCGGTGCACCCCCAGGGCTCGCGCGAGCCCCCGCACCGGAAGGCACCCCAATGAACCCACCGGCCATGTCCCGCCCCCGTACGATCGTGCGCCTCGCGCTCGCGGTGGTCACCGCGATCGCCGCGCTGCTCGGCGGTCTCACCGTCGTGAGCGCCCCCGCCCACGCCAACCACTGCTCCTCCAGCCACCCCTACCCCTGGCTGTCCAACCCCGCCTGCGCGGACGACAAGGCCACCGAGGCGACCGCCTGGCACTGCCTGGACTCATACTGCGACTCCAAGGCGATCGTGAAACTGCGCAGCGGCACCTACTGGGACTCCACCTGGGGCCGCAAGCAGTACGCCTGGGCGACCTACGACGGACCCGCCAGGTGGGGGTACTACATCCGGCTGCGGGTGCTGCTGTCGAACGGCGCCTACTACAGCTCCAGCAGCCGGCTACTGACCGATCGCCTGTACACCGCCGGCCATTCCGTCAATGACTACAGAAACCATCTGTTCCAAGCGTGCGTGGTGCGTGGCGCGCAAGAACATGGCCGGCGACTACGTCAACATCTCCTGCACCTCCCCCAAACGCGGCATGTACATCTGACCGCCGCCGAGGATTGCGGGATCACACGTAGACGGCCGGTAGCGGCCGGGAACAGTCGGGAAACGCACGGCCGCTTGACCAGTGTCTGCGCTGGTCAGGCGTCCGTTTTGACTGGTGTACGCCCATGCCGTGCCCCCGGTGGGCTACGAGGCCTGGTTCGGGCGCCCGATGATCAACGACTGCCAGGCTGATGTCGCCACCGGCGGGCTCCTGCCGGTGGTCACGATCGTGACCGACAACGGCGGCCCGTTCCGCTCGTTCCGGTTCGAGTCCTTCATCGCCGCCCACCCGAGCTCACCCACGTGCGGACCCGAGTGAACCGCGCCCGTGAGGTCGTCGCCGGGGAGAAGACCGGCCCCCGTACCCCGCGGTTCGTGAAGACCAGCGACGGCGCCCGGGCACTCGATGAGGCGTCATTGGCGCGCGCACGGCGCCTGGTCGGATTGAAGGGCTATGTCACCAACATCGGTGCCGACCTGACGGGTGCCGGCGAGGTCATCGCCAGCTATCACGACCTGCGGCACGTGGAGCAGTCCTTCCGGATGTCCAAGACCGACCTACGCGCCCGGCCGATGTTCCACCACACCCGCGATGCGATCGAGGCCCACCTGAGCATCGTGTTCACCGCCCTGGCTGTGAGCCGGGAGGTCCAGAAACCGGACCGGACTCGCGATCCGCAACGTAATCCGCCAACTACGGCCACTGCGGTCAGCGGCCATCGCGAGCAACGGCACCCAGCAGATCTTCCCGCCCGCCATCCCCGACCAGCAGCAAGCGATTCTCGACGCGATCAAACACGGGCGGCTCAGGCACTTGTTGACAGCACTAAGCCGAATGACCGAAGTCAGGAGGTCACCGAACTCCAGCTCGTCCGGTCTTCGAGCTGGTTGAACAAGGTCTGCACCCGCCGAAGCCCGGCGTCCACGACGCCGAGGAGCAGCTCCACCCGGTTGTGGGCTGCACCGTCTGGCCCGACGCAGGGCGCACGGGGAACTTCAGCATCTGCTTGATCGAGGGCTGTGACGCCCTGGTGCCGTTCCTTCGATCCCGGTTGGGTCGTTTGTCACCTTCTAGGTGATTTCGCGGTGTTGGTGGCACATGCCGCTCCTCGCATTGTGCTCGGCGAGCACATGAGCGGCCGCTTAACACGCTCTTTATGATTCGCGTCACACGGGGAGCATCTACGCCCCGACGGAAGGAGCAGGTCATGGTCACAGACAGGCGCTTGGAGGGACGCTGGAAGCGAAGGATTCCTCTCCCGGTCGCAGTTGCGGTCTCGCTGATTGTCGGCCTGCTTGGGGCGGCGCTGGTGGCGAGCCCTGCCCGCGCGGCATCGCTCGTGGAGGTGTTTAACTTCGGCTCGAACCCTGGAAATCTCCGGATGTTCAAGTACATCCCGGACAGCCTGCCAGCTAACGCCCCTCTTGTGGTTCCGCTTCACGGCTGTTTCCAGACCGCCTCGGTCTATGACGATGAGAGTGGCTGGGTGAAGATGGCCGAGACCTACGAGTTTGCGCTGATGTTCCCGCAACAGAAGGACGCCAACGACCCGGGTAGGTCGTGCTTCAACTGGTTCCTGGCCGGCGACAACAGCCGCGGCCAGGGTGAGGCGGCGTCGATCATCTCGATGGTCGACAACATCAAGGCCAACCATTCGATCAACGCCGCCCGGGTCTTCGTCACTGGCGTTTCTGGCGGCGGCTTCATGACCTCGAACATGATCGCCGCGTATCCGGACGTGTTCGCCGGCGGCGGGGTCGTGGCGGGTGGCCCGGCCAAGTGCGCTAACGCCTCCTGGGAGGCGTTCATGTGCGCGAACCCCGGGGTGAACAAGACACCGCAGCAGTGGGGCGACATCGTGCGATCGGGATTCCCGTCCTGGTCCGGCCCATGGCCGAAGGTTTCGATCTGGAATGGCACCGCCGACACGGCGGTCAACATCCAGAACCTGACCGAGTTGGTGGAGCAGTGGACCAACGTCCACGGCACCGACCAGACCCCGGATCTGCAGGAGACGGTGCAGGGCTACCCACGCAAGGTGTACGACAACGCCGCGGGTGAGCCGGTGGTGGAGGCATGGCCGCTGACCGGCCAGCCGCACGGGCAGCCACTTGACCCCGGGCCGGGTGAGGCTCAGTGCGGCGTCGCCGGTGGGGCCGGCATGGTGGACATGAACATCTGCGCCGCGTACCACATGGTGTTCTTCTTTGGCCTCGATGGTTCCGGCGGGCCTGGTGACCCACCTCCTGGCGAGGAGAGCTTCTCCAGCGGCTCTGAGGATGGTTATGTGAAGGCCAACTCGGACGGCAGCGGGGTCGAGGTCGGCACGAACAAGACCACGCTGGGCCTGGGCATCGGCAGAGGCATTGACGGCAAGCACAACCGGACGGTCCTGTCGTTTAACACCTCCGCCATCCCGGACGGCGCCACGATCACCCGCGCCTATG
>JBOGDF010000334.1:0-5936 GCA_050701635.1 Micromonosporaceae bacterium
GCCGAGGCCGGTGGAGGCGCCGCCGCTGGCGCCCCGGCGCAACGCCTCTTCGGGCTCGGCGATGCCGGGGCCGCCGTCGTCCACGGAGAGCACCACGTAGCCCCGCTCGGGACGTACCGTGACCTGGTACGGCGTGCCCTCCGGGGTGTGGCGGAACACGTTGCCGACGATCGCGTCCACCGCCGACGCCAGATCCGACTCGCTGACCGGCACCCATACCGGCTGGTTCGGCGCGTCCATCGCCCAGCGCCGGGCCTGATCGTCGGCGAGCGCGGACCAGGTACGCATCCGGGCGCGTACCACGTCGACCAGCTCGCACCGGGTGGGACGGCGCGACGACAGCGGGCGCCGGGCCTGCGCGATGATCGCGTCCACCTCGTGTTCCAGGTTGGAGGCGGCGGTCAGCACCCGTTGCCGGGGCTCGCCGGGCGGCATCGCCTCGGCGTTGAGCCGCAGCGCGGTCAGCGGCGTACGGAGCCGGTGCGACAGGTCGGCGACCAGCTCGCGTTCGGTGGCCAGCAGCACCTGGAACCGATCGGCCAGGGTGTTGAACGCGCTGCCCACGGTGGCGATCTCCGGCGGCCCGCTGGGCTGCACGCGTACCCCCAGGTCGCCTTCACCGAGCCGGGTCGCGGCGCCGGCCAGGCGGCTGGTGGCGCGTACCGCCCCGGCGGCCAGCCGGTCGGCGAGCAGCGCGGAGGCGAGCAGCATGCCGAGCCCTAGCCCGCCCAGCACCAGCCACGCGGTGGTCACGTTGCGGTGCAGCGCCGCGCTGGGGACGTACACCTCGATCACCGCGATGCCCTTGGCCAACGGCGCGGGACGCAGGTGCACCACCCCACCGTCGGTCGGGACGGTGTTGGGCTGGACCTTGCGACGTACCTCCGAGACCTCGTGGTGGGCCGCCCAGCCGTCGCCCGTGCCGAGGTGCGTCTCGTCCGGCAGGTGCACCACCATGCGGCGTTCCTTGCCGGCGTCCATGCTGGCCAGCGCCTGGTTCACCGCGTCGTGCTCGGTGGTCGCGCTGAGCACCGAGGCCACCGCCGCCGCCTGCAGCTCCGCGTCCCCGACCGCGCGGGAGTACGCCAGGCTGCTGACCACCAGCCCCAGCGGGATCGCGAACACCAGGATCACCATCGCGGTCACCGCGAGGGACACCAGCACGAACCGTCGTCGCATGAAACCCTTTCCGCAGGTACGTGGCCGTCAGGCTAACCGGCGGCGGCGTACCACCGGGGGCGTATCCAGGGCGGTACGGCTGCGCCAGGGACCGTACGTGCGGCGCCCGCGCGTGGCCGACGCGGACCGGCGGCGCCTGATCTAGGGTCCGAACATGACCAGTGACCGGGTACGGCGCGGCTTCGACCTCTCCGCGGTGCCGCTGGCCGTGCTGGTGCTGCTGATCCAGGTCGTCATCACCACCGCCGGCTGGTACGGATCGCACCGCGGCTGGGGCCCGCCACCCGACCGGGGCGGCCCGCGGCCGCCGTGGGCGGACAACGGCGGCAACTTCAACCAGGGCCGGATCCAGCTCGACGGGCTCGGCTACCTGCTGCTGATCGCCGGCCCGCTCGCCCTCCTGGTACGCCGCCAGTTCCCGGTGCCGGTGCTGGTGACCACGATCGCGGTCACCATCGGCTACCTGGTGCTCGGGTATCCGTACGGGCCGGTGTTCCTGGCCGCGGCGGTGGCGCTGATCGCCGCGGTGGCGCGCGGCCACCGGCTGGCCGCCTGGATGGCCGGCTTCGCCGGGCTCGCGGTGTACGTCCCGCTGCAGTGGGCGTACGGGGTGGGCAACCAGTTGACGCTGGGCGGCGTGATCGGGTTGATCGCCTGGCTGCTGGTGATCCTGCTGGTGGCCGAGGCGATCCGGTTCCGCCGGGAACGGGTCGCCGCCGCCGCACTCGCCCGGGAGGCCGACGCGCGCCGGATCGCCGACGCCGAGCGGCTGCGGATCGCGCGGGAGCTGCACGACGTCCTGGCCCACAACATCTCGATGATCAACGTACAGGCGGGGGTGGCGCTGCACCTGTCGCAGCAGCTGCCGGACCAGGCACGGGACGCGCTGACCGCGATCAAGCAGGCGAGCCAGGACACCCTGCGGGAGCTGCGGGCCACGCTCGGGGTGCTGCGCCGGGTGGACGAGGACGCGCCGCGCTCCCCCGCGCCGAGCCTGGAGCGGCTCGACGAGCTGCTGGAACGTACCGGCGCCACCGGCCTCACGGTGCGTCGCGAAACCTCCGGCAGCCCCCGCCCACTGCCCGCCGGGACCGACCTGGCGGCGTACCGGATCGTGCAGGAGGCGCTGACCAACGTGCACCGGCACGCCGGCGCCACCACCGCGACGGTCCGCCTGGAGTACGCCGCCGACCAGCTCGTGATCACCGTGGACGACGACGGCGTGGGCACCGCCGAGCCGAACCACGAGGGCGCCGGCGCCGGGATCGGTGGGATGCGCGAGCGCGCCACCGCGCTCGGCGGCACCCTGGAGGCGGGACGCCGGCTGGCGGGCGGCTTCCGGGTACGCGCCACCCTCCCCGTACCCCCGGAAGAGCCTGCTACGGCGTGATCGCGTCCCGGAGCCGCTCGACCGTCTCCGGGCGCAGCTCATCCGGAGTGGGCGCCAGGACGAACACCTCGCCGTCGCCGACGGGCGCCATCCGCACCTCGCTGGGCAGTGCGCGGGTCCGTGCGTACCGGCCGCGCGCGAGGTAGACCAGCCACGACCCCGGTACGACAGCCGACCGACCGGCGTCGTCAGGCTCGCGGCTGTCGTCGTCGCGCAGGCTGTCGGGGTCGGCGAAGCGGCCCTGGCGTACCCGGCACCAGTCGGGTTGCCACGCCGAGACCATCACCTCGACCAGCGCGCGCATCGTCGCGAGGTCGTACAGCGCCGGTGCGCCGGCGGGGCGGGGCAGCTGGAACCGGATGTCGTCCCACGCGCCCCCGACCGGGGAGCCGCACGCGATCCTGATCGGCGCAACGGCAAGGTTGTCCTCGATGCCGTTCCAGAGCGTGAGGATCCAGCCCGAGGGTCGTCGCGGCTCCGCCCGGTATTCCAGCACGTCGGTGAGCCAGGCCGCGTCGAGCGCCAGCTCGTCGACCTCGCAGAACCACTCCGCGAGGGTCGGGTCGACCGACGCCAGCCCGGTCAGGCACCGGTGCAGCCGTACGGCACACGTCGCCAGGTCGTCCGAGCGCCCGCTCCACCGGGCCTCGAAGATCCACCGGTCCGGCGCGGGGCCGGGCGGGGGGCCCGGCACGGGGTCCGGCGCGGGGTCCGGCGCCACCTGGCTCACCGGAGCGCGTCGGGAAGATCGATCGCCGTACGCACCGCGTCGATCGTCTCCAGCCGCAGCTCGTCCGGCGTCGCCGCCAGCACGAACACGTCGCCGTCGCCGACCGGCACCACCCGTACGTCGCCGGGAAGCTCACCGACGCGGGTGTAGAGGCTGCGTTCCAGGTAGGCGATCCAGGAGCCGAGCACGCCCGCCGACTCCGTACCGACCGCGTCGCGCAGGCTCCAGGAATCCACCCGGCACCACTGCGGCCGCCACGCCGACACCATGGTCCGGAACAGCTCGACCATGGGCTGGTCGGCGTACAGCTGCGGCGCGGCGGCCGGGCGGGGCAGCTCGAGCGTGATGCCGTTCTTCATGTAGCTGGCGGTCGCGCCGCAGGTGACGGTAAGCGCCGCGGCGGCAAGGTCGTCGGCGTTGCCCATCCCTACCGTGGAGCCGGATTCGCCGGTGGGGTCCAGCTCGTCCCGGCCGCGTTCGAGCAGCTCCCGGAGACTGTCGAGGTCCAGCTTCACGCGTTCCGTGTCGTGGATCCAGTGCGCCAGGCTCGGGTCGACCGGCGACATGCCGTCCAGACACGCCAGCAGGCGCTCGGCGCAGCGGGACAGGTCGTCCGGCCGGGCGTCCCACTGCCCCTCGAAGACCCATACGTCCTTCGAGAGATCAGTGGCGCCCGGCCAGGACGGGTTCTGCGGTGACATCAGGCTGCTTCCTCGGCTAGGTGACATCGGGGGTACGCCGCCCCGCCCGCCCCCGTCGTGCGAGGACCAGCAGGACGCCCCCCACTATGCACAGCAGAAGCCCGGCGAGTACGGGAAGCCACAGCGACGTACCGGTGTTCGGCAGTCCGCCGGCGTGCCCCCCGGGAGTGGTGGCGGGCGTGGTGCCGGGGTTGGTGCCCGGCGCCGTGGTCGGGGGCTTCGTCGTCGGTGGCTTCGGCTTCTCCCTGTCCACGATCGACGTACCGCCGAGCCAGGTGTGTTCCCCGTCCGCGTCTCTGGCCGGCTCCTCGACGGACTTGTCCACCGTCTTCGGCAGCGTCGGGTGCTTGGTCTTGAACTCGTCCTCCGGCATCGGCACCGACGGCGCCTTGGAGAAGTCGACGCCGCCGTACACCACTTCGTACTCCCGGCCGTCGATCACGACCTTCTTGCGGTTGCTGTTGATCAGGCGCTTGTACTCCTCGAACACGTCCTTCGGGTCCCACGGCTCGCGCAGCACCCACGGGCCGACGATGCCCTGCCCGATCAGGCCCTTGAACATCGTGTCGCGGCTCCGGCTGACCTGGCGGTACCACTCGGCGGCGACCCGGCTCAGGTAGACCCGGCGCAGGTCGGCGTACACCGCGTCGGAGTTGACCGACCGCTCCATCTCCGGCAGCAGCACCTCGCGGAACACCTTCTCGTTGTACTTGCGGCGTTCCTCGGTCTGGCCGGGGCAGGAGTTCGAACCGGGGTCGCCGGTCTGCGCCGACACGTTCAGGCCGGCGTCCAGGATGTAAAGATCCTCACCGGAGGTACGCACCGACGCCGGCTTCGGCGTGATCCAGAACCGGGTCCAGGCGCACACGTCGTCGTCGGGGCCGTGGAACATCCGGTCCCAGTAGCGCTTGCCCGTCTTGGTCTCCGGGTCCATCGCGTCGGACATCGTCTTCTTCAGCTGCAGGTCGGCTTCCAGCAACACCTTGCCGACGTGGGTACGCGCCAGCGCCCGGTCCATGATCCGGTCAGGCTGGTCCGGGTTCAGGTTCACCCAGAACTGCGACGGGTCCAGCGACATCCAGACGAAGAACGCGTCGGAGGCTTCGCGGGCCACGTCCGGGTCCCCGGTGTCGGGGCCGATCGCGTTCTTGAAGGAGTACTTCACCCCTGGCGAGCCGCCCTCGCTGGTGGCCGACAGGTGCCGCAGCTGCAGCGTGGAGAAGTCGATCCCGCCGGGACGGGCTCCAATCGCGGCACCGCCCTGACGGCCGACCCCCTTCGGGTCGGCGGGGCTGCCCGGGGCGCTGAAGACCGCGGGCTTCTTCGGCTCGGTGAAGGTGGAGGTGATGCCGTACCGGCGCAGGTCCCGGGTCATCCGCTGGTTCGCGTCGGTCTCGGCCCAGTGCCACTTGACCGTGGCGCTGGTCCCGCTGGCGGCGCGGGCGGCGCGGCCCGCCTCCTTGATCAGCCCGTCCTTGGCTTTGGACCAGTGCGCGTTCTTCGGGTCGAGCAGGTAGGCGTACCGCTGGCCTTTCGCGTCCAGCAGCGTCTTGCCCTGCCGGTCCCAGCTGTCGAACGGGAAGCCCTCCTTCTGGTTGGGCACCCAGGTCTTGATGCCGAAACCCGGTTTCGCGCGGGTCTCGGGGAACGGCACCCAGTACTCCTGGCCGGGGCGCTTGCCCGGCAACTGGAGCTCGTACGCGGCGGCCAGGGAGCCTGGCTTGGCGCCGCCCGGCGCCGGCGGGCCCCACTTGCCGGGGCCGCCGTCCGTGTCGCCGTTGGCCCAGGCTGGGCTGCCCGGGATCAGCAGTACGGCGCAGAGCACCGCGAAGAGGCTGACGAATACTTTCTCGAAGGTCGTACGCCGGGCCGATCGTGCGACTGTGCGTGACAGCGTGGCGGGGCGTGACAGCGTGGCGGGGCGTGACAGCGTGGC
>JBOGDF010000335.1:0-5933 GCA_050701635.1 Micromonosporaceae bacterium
GAGCCGCGGTCGTCCCCGGCGGCGCCGCTGCGGGTCGACTGGCAGCAGGCGACGCTGCCCGCGCCACCCGGCGCCCGGGGTCGGGTCGCGGTCCGGGACGCGGTGAAATGCGATGGCCGGTGGTACGTGGTCGGCGGCGTCTTCACCGCCGACGGCGAGAGCTATCCGGCCGGGTGGCAGAGCACCGCCGGGGGCGGCTGGAGCCATCTGCGGTTCGCGCCGCAGGGCTACTGGGGGCGCCGACACATCATCTTCTCGGTGGCGTGCCGGGACGGACAGCTCGCCATGGTGGGGGCCAAGTCCGGCGGCGCCCACGGCAACCCGCGGGTGAGCACCTGGTATCAGCGGGCGGACGGCGTACTCACCGAGGTGGTGGCGTCCTTCGAGCTGTACGGCGGCCCGTACGCGGTCAACGTGGGGCGGCTCGCCGCGGGCCGGAACGGGTGGCTGATCGTCGGCAACCGTACCGGTGGCGCCGCGGTCTGGAGCTCGGCCGACGCCACCGGGTTCCGGCTGGTCGACGCCGACCCGCAGCTCGCCAGTGACAAGAAGACCAGCACCTCGGCGGTCGACGTCGGGTACGCCGCCGGCGGCTGGACCGTGGTGGGCAACGCCAAGCTGACCGGCCGGGTGGCCCCGGTGCCGATGGCGTGGCGCTCCGGCGACGGGTCGACCTGGCGCCGCGAGCCGGTGCCGCACGGCGACGCGTACGAGGATCTGCACCGGGTGATCGGCTACCGCGACGGGCTGCTGGCGGTCGGGCTGCGCGAGAGCGGCTACGGCGTCTGGCGCCGGGACCCCAGCGGATGGCACCGCGGCGGCGGCTTCGGCGTGCTGGCTCGCGACGGCCGGGCGGCGCCCTTCGTCTCCGGGCTGGCGCAGGTCGGCGACGGGGTGGTGGCCGGTGTCAGCGACGGCGCCCGCTACCGGCTGTGGGCATCCGGGGACACCACGAGCTGGCGCGAGCTGGTGGCGCCGCTGCAGGTCACGGTGGGCGGCGAGAAGATCGTGTCGATCGCGGGGGCGGACGGCGAGCTGCTGGTGCTCGCCGACGACGCGCGTACCGGGACGGTGTGGCGTACCGGCGCGGTGCCGTACCGCTGACGGGTCAGTTGTCGTCGGTACGGGCCGGACCGGCGATATCCACCGCGCCCTTCACCACCGCGGTCGCCACCTCGGTCAGCTGCCGGTTGTGGGAACGCGCGTAGCGGCGCAGCGTACGGAACGCCTCGTCCATGTCGAGCCCCAGACGTTCGGCCAGTACGCCCTTCGCCTGCTCGATCACCACCCGGGTGTTGAGCGCGATCTGCAGCTGCTCGGCCAGCACCTGGCGGCGCCGGATCGCCCGCTCCTGCAGCAGCCCGACCGTCGCCACGTCGGCCAGCGCCTGCGCCACCCGGCGCTGGTGCGAGTCGAGGAAGCCGGGCTGCCGCGCCCCAGCGGGGGAAACCCTGCGCCTGGCGGAGCCCGGGTGACAAAGCGAGTTCGGGCCTATCGGGCGTACGAGTTGTGGTGTTACCGTCCGACCACCCTCGACCACGCGTTGACCACAACGCTCTGCTTGAAGGACCCCTTGATGCGCGTACGCACCCTCGCCGGAGGGCTGGCCGCCCTCGCCCTGGCGATCATTCCCGGAGTCACGATGGCCAACGCCGGCACCTCGTCGCTGGCGCCCCTGGTCGACACCGACTCCGCCCTGGCCAATCGGTACATCGTGGTGCTGAAGGACGGAGCCACCAGCAGGACGGTGGGCGCCGCCGCGGCTGCCGCCGACAAGCTGGGTGGCAACGTGCACCACAGCTACTCCGCAGCGCTGCGCGGGTACGCCGCGACGCTGCCCGGCGCCGCGCTCAACGCCGTACGCGCCGACCGCGGCGTGGCGTACGTGGTCCGCGACGGCGCGGTGAGCGTCTCCGGATCGCAGAGCCCGACCCCGTCCTGGGGGCTGGACCGGATCGACCAGCGCGCGCTGCCGCTGAACAACACGTACAACTACAACGTGACCGGCGGCGGCGTCCACTCGTACGTGATCGACACCGGGATCCGTACCAGCCACAGTGACTTCGGCGGCCGCGCCACCTGGGGCACCAACACCGTCGGAGACGGCAACGACACCGACTGCAACGGCCACGGCACCCACGTCGCCGGCACCATCGGCGGCACCGCGCACGGCGTCGCCAAGACCACCAGCCTGGTCGCCGTCAAGGTGCTCAGCTGTTCGGGTTCCGGCAGCTGGGCCGGCGTGATCGCCGGCATCGACTGGGTGACCCAGAACGCGGTCAAGCCGGCGGTGGCGAACATGAGCCTCGGCGGCAGCAAGAACCGGGCGATCAACGACGCGGTCGGCAACTCGATCGCCGCCGGCATCTCGTACGCCGTCGCCGCCGGCAACAGCAACCGGGACGCCTGCCGGTTCTCCCCGGCCAGCACCCCGAGCGCGATCACCGTCGGCTCGACCGACAACAACGACGCCCGTTCCTCGTTCTCCAACTTCGGGCGGTGCGTGGATCTGTTCGCGCCGGGTCGCGGCATCACCTCGACCTGGAACACCGGCGACAGCGCCACCAACACCATCAGCGGCACCTCGATGGCCACCCCGCACGTGGCCGGCGTGGCGGCGCTCTACCTGGAGAGCAACCCCGGCGCCACCCCGGCGCAGGTCAGCGACGCGCTGGTCAGCGGCGGCACCCCGGGCGTGGTGGGCAACGCGGGCCGCGGCTCGCCGAACGTACTGCTCTACTCGCTGATCTGATCCGCACGCTGGTCTGATCCGCACGGCGTACCGACGGTGGCGGCTCCGGGTGACCGGGGCCGCCACCGTCGTGTCAGCCGGGGGTACGGTCCGCCTTCCGTACGCCGATCGCTCGGTGCAGCGCCAGCGCAGCGTCGCCGAGCGCCTCGCGCGCCCGCGGGCTGAAGCTGAAGAAGTTGGCGTACCCGTGGATCAGATCGCCGAACCGGCGGAACGTGACCGGAACGCCCGCCCCGGCGAGCTGCTCCGCGAACGCCTCCCCCTCGTCGCGCAGCGGGTCGAAGCCCGCCACCGCCAGGTACGCCGGCGGCAGCTCCGACAGCTCGGGCGCCAGCAGCGGCGACGCCAGCGGATCGGCCTTGTCCGGCTCAACGACGTAGTTGTCGCTGTAGAAGGTCATCGTCGCGTCGGTGAGGAAGAAGCCCTCGGCGAACCGCTCCCGCGACGCCCGCCGCCGGGTGTGGTCGGTTGCCGGGTAGAGCAGCAGCTGGTACGCCGGGCGCGCCCCGCCGCCGGCCACCGCCTGCAGCGACGCCGCGATCGCGAGATTGCCGCCGGCGCTGTCGCCTCCGACCGCGATCGCCTCCGGGTCGACGCCGAGCGCGTCCGCGTGGTCGACCGCGTACCGGAAGGCGGCGTACGCGTCGTGCGCACCGGCGGGGAACGGATCCTCGGGAGCCAGCCGGTACGCCGCCGAAAGCACCTTCACGCCGGCGTGCCTGGCGAGGAACCGGCACACGTTGTCGTGGCTGTCCAGGTCACCCACGGTCCACCCGCCGCCGTGGTAGAAGACCAGCAGCCCACCGCCGGGCGCCAGCTCGTCCGGGGTGTAGAGCCGTGCGGGCAGCCCGTCCGGCAGCGCGAGCTCGCGTACCGCGACCGGCTGCACCTTCGGCCCCTCGGTGATCGGCGTACCTTCCGCGACCTCGCGCCGCGCCGCCGCCACACCCCCGGTGCAGGCCCCGCCCGGTGAGCCGCTGCAGCCGGAGGAACAGCTGCATGTCCAGGTCGAGCGGCTGGCCGTCGTCGGCCCGCAGCGGGGGGCCGGCCAGCCTGCGGCGTACCGGCGCCGGCAGTGTGAAGGCCAGCCGGAAGCTCCCAGCCAGGACTCCTAACGGTGCACTTCCCAACAAGCTGGGCATCCAGACCTCCGCCGCTCGGTTGTCAGCACCTTATCGACTCCGGCGGTACGTTGATCCGGTGACTGCCACCCGAAGCTGGCTGCGACCGATGACGCCCCGCCGGGCTGACGAGGAGCATCGGGCCGCCACCCCGCTGGAGCTGTTCTTCGACCTGTGTTTCGTGGTCGCGGTGGCGATCGCCGCCGAGCGGTTGCACCACGCGCTCTCCGACGGACACGTGCTCGACGGGCTGCCGTGGTATCTGCTGATGTTCTTCGCCATCTGGTGGGCCTGGATGAACTTCACCTGGTTCGCCTCGGCGTACGACACCGACGACGGGCCGTACCGGGTCACCACGCTGGTGCAGATCGCGGGCGTGCTGGTGTTCGCCGCCGGGATCGGGCCGGCGTTCGACCGCGGCGACCTGCGAACGGTGGTCGCCGGCTACGTGATCATGCGACTGGCGATGGTGACCCAGTGGCTGCGGGTGGCCCGCTCCGACCCCGAACACCGCCCGTGCGCGCTGCGGTACGCGACCGGGATCGCGGTTCTCCAGCTGCTCTGGACGCTGCGGCTGTGGACCCCGGACCGCTGGGCGCTGGTGACCATCACCGCCCTGGTGCTGGCCGAGCTGGCGGTGCCGATCTGGGCGGAACGCGTCTCGCCCACCACCTGGCATCCCCGCCACATCACCGAGCGGTACGGCCTGTTCACCATCATCGTGCTGGGCGAGTCGATCCTGGCGGCGACGATGGCGGTGCAGACCGCGATCAGCGGCGGCCACGGCGACCTGCGGCTGCTGGTGCTCGCCGGCGCCGGCCTGGTGATCGTGTTCGCGCTGTGGTGGCTGTACTTCGACCGGCCCGTACACCACCTGTTGCGGTCCCTGCCCACCGCGATTATCTGGGGGTACGGCCACTACGCGGTCTTCGCCGCCGTGGCCGCCGTCGGGGCGGGCGTGCAGGCCGGGGTCGACTACAAGACCCATCACAGCCAGCTGGGCGCCGTCGCGGTCGGGTACGCGATCGCCGTACCGGTGGCGGTGTTCCTGGCCGGGATCTGGCTGCTGCACGTACGACCCGACGCGGACACCCGGGGGCCGGTGGTGGTCGCGGCGTACCCGGTGGCGGCGGTGCTGGTGCTGCTGGCGCCGCTCACCGGGCTCGGCATCTACCTGGTCTGCCTGGTGCTGGTCGCCCTGGTCGCCCTGGCGGCGCTCTCCCCCACCGCGCCGCCACGCCCCGCGTAGCCCGCACCTGTAGGGCCGCCGCGCGTGGGGGCGATCCCGGTCCAGTGCGGCGGGTCACGTACCTCCGGCTTGACTTGAAGTTCGCTTTAAGTTCAAGGATGGGTGGAGTACGCGACCCAAGGAGGACACATGCCCGTCGCGCTGATCACCGGAGCCTCGGCCGGACTCGGCCTGGCCACCGCCCGCGCGCTCGCTGCCCGTGACTGGACCCTGATCATCGACGCCCGCGGGAAGGCCAACCTGGAGCTGGCCGCCGCCGCGCTCCCCGGCACGGTGGCGATCGCCGGCGACATCGCCGACCCCGTGCACCGGCAGGAGCTGGCGGCCGCTGTCGGGCGCGCCGGCCGGCTCGACCTGCTGGTCAACAACGCCAGCCTGCTCGGACCCAGCCCGCAGCCTGCGCTCGCCGACTACCCGTACGACGAGCTGGAGCAGGTGTACCGGGTCGGCGTGTTCGGGCCGCTGGCGCTCACCCAGCTGCTGCTGCCGGCGCTGGTCGCCAGCCGTGGCACCGTGGTCAACATCAGCTCCGACGCCGCCGTGGAGGCGTACCAGGGCTGGGGCGGGTACGGCTCGGCCAAAGCCGCGCTGGACCAGCTCACCCGGGTGCTCGCCGCCGAACAGCCCGAGCTCGCGGTGTACGCCTTCGACCCGGGCGACATGCGTACCGACATGCACCAGCAGGCGTTCCCGGACGAGGATATCTCCGACCGCCCGGAGCCGGACGCGGTGGCCGTACCGGGGTTGCTGCGGCTGCTCGACACCCGCCCCGCCAGCGGCCGCTACCGCGCCGCCGAGCTCACCGCGGACC
>JBOGDF010000336.1:0-5847 GCA_050701635.1 Micromonosporaceae bacterium
GTGCCGGCCCTGGCCCGGGGGGTACGGCGGCGCCGCGCCGCCGCGCTCTGGGACTGCGGCGCCGGCCCGCCCACGGCGCGGATGGAGTACACCGCGACCTCGTTCGCCGAGCCGCTGCAGCGGGTCTTCGACGACGTACTGGCTCCGGAGACGGATGTCGACGTCACCCCGTACGCCGAGTCGCGGTATCTGGTGGAGCGGGTCCGCTACCACGGCCGGATCCCGGACCGGCTCGAACACCGGGTGTACGGGCCGGCGATCGCCGCCGCCCGCGCGCTCGGTAGGGCCGGGCGCACCCTGGCCAACGGCAGCGTGCACCGCTATCTCGGGTACGGCTTCGCCGGCGTCGTCGCCCTCTTGATCGTCCTGGCGGTGACCCGGTGACTGGGATCGTGGCGACGCTGGTGCAGGTGGTGGCCGTGGTGGCGGGGGCGCCGCTGCTGCTCGGCGTGATGCGGCAGGTGCGGGCCCGGCTGGAGGGACGGGCCGGCGCCGGCATCGGCCAACCCTGGCGTGACCTGCGGAAACTGTTCCGCCGGCAACCGGTCACCCCGGTCGGTACGGGCTGGGCGTTCCGGCTCGCCCCGCTGATCCTGGTCGGCAGCTCGCTGGTGCTGGCGGCGGTCGTACCGCTGCTGACCACCGCGTCCCCGCTGGACCCGGCGGCGGACCTGTTCGCCGTGGTCGGGCTGCTCGCCCTCGGCACGGTCGCGCTCGCGCTGGCCGCCCTCGACACCGGTACGGCGTTCGGCGGGATGGGCGCCAGCCGGGAGATGACCGTACTGGCGCTGGTGGAGCCGACCATCCTGCTGGCGGTGTTCGCGCTCTCCGCGCGGGTGGGCTCGACCAACCTGGGCGCGATCGTCACCGCCACGCTGCGCGACCCGATCCGAGTGGTGTCGCCGGCGAGTCTGCTCGCCGCGGTCGCACTCGTGATCGTCACGATCGCCGAGACCGGCCGGCTGCCGGTGGACAACCCGTCGACCCACCTCGAGCTGACGATGATCCACGAAGCGATGATCCTGGAGTACGCCGGCGCCGACCTCGCCCTGGTGGAGCTGGCGGCGTCGATGCGGCTGACCGTACTGCTGGGGCTGCTGGCCTCGCTGTTCGCACCGTGGGGCATCGCCGGCGCCGGGCTGCTCGCGCTGCCGCTGGCGCTGCTGGTGTTCGCAGTCAAGCTCGGCGTCCTCGGTGCCGCGCTGGCCGCCGCCGAGGTGTTCCTGGCGAAGCTGCGGCTGTTCCGGGTGCCGGAGTTGCTCGCCGGCTCGTTCCTGCTGGCGCTGCTCGCCGTCGCGACCTCCTTCTTCTTGGCGGCGTGACCATGACCGACATCGGGTACGTACAGGCGCTGGATCTGGCGGCCGGGGTGTTCCTGCTCACCGCGGTCGGGATGCTGTGGCGCCGGGAGCTGTCGGCGATGATCCGGCTGCTCGCCGCGCAGGGCATCGCGCTGGCGGCGATGGTGCTGGTGCTCGGCGTCCACGAGGCCGACCCGGAGCTGATCGGGGTCGCGGTCGGGCTCGGGGCGCTGCGCGCCGGGCTGCTGCCGTGGCTGGCCCGGCGTGCCGTCGGCACCGCGCCCGCGGAGCAGCGCGAGACCCGTCCGGTGGTCAACATCGCGACCTCGCTGCTGGCCGCCGCGGGGCTGTCGCTGCTGGCGTACGCGGTGACCCGTCCCCTGGTCGAGCTTGCACCCTCCCCCGCCACCCAGGCGCTGCCGGTGGCGGTGACCGTGGTGCTGATCGGGTTCTTCGTGCTGGTGACCCGGCGCCGGGCGATCTCCCAGGTCGTGGGGCTGCTGCTGCTCGACAACGGCATCACCGCGGCGGCGTTCCTCGCCACGTCCGGGGTGCCGCTGATCGTCGAGCTGGGCGTCTCGTTCGACCTGCTGCTGGCCGTACTGGTGTTGCAGCTGCTGACCGTACGGCTGCGCACCGCGTTCGGCACCACCGACCTCGACGAGCTGCGGGAGCTGCGCGACTGATGGACACCGTGCTGTTACTCGCCCCGATCGGGCTCTCGCTGCTGGCCGCCGCCGGGCATGGGCTGGCCGGCTGGCGGCGTACCACCGGGTGGGCCGGGGTGGCCGCCACCGCGCTGCTGCTCGGGGTCGCCGTGGCGCTCGCGGTCACCGTGCAGCGGGACGGCCCGGTCTCCGCGCTCGGCGGGCTGCTGCGCGCCGACGCGCTGTCGGGATGGATGCTGCTCGTGGTCGGCGCGGTCGCGCTGCTCGCCTGCTGGGCCAGCCCCAGCTACCTGGCCGTCGCCCACGCCGGCCCGGCAGCGGCCACAACCAGCGGTGAGGCGCTGCCGGCGAACCGGGCTCGGTGGTACGGGATCCTGCTGCACCTGTTCATCGCGGCGATGAGCACCGCCGTGCTGGCCGGGAACCTCGGGCTGCTGTGGGTCGCGATCGAGGCCACCACGATCGTGACCGCGTTCCTGGTCGGGCACCACCGGTCGCGTACCGCCCTGGAGGCGGCCTGGAAGTACGTGGTGATCTGCTCGGCGGCGATCGCGATCGCGTTCCTCGGCACCATGCTGCTCTACTACGCCGCCCGCCACGCCGGGCTCTCCGCCGACGCGGCCCTGGACTGGCGTACGGTCGCCGACCACGCGGGCGAGCTGGACCCGTCGGTGACCCGGATCGCGATCGGGCTGGCGGTGCTCGGGTTCGGCGCCAAGGCGGGGCTGGTGCCGCTGCACGCCTGGCTGCCCGACGCGCACAGCCAGGCGCCGGCGCCGATCTCGGCGCTGATGTCCGGGGTGCTGCTGTCGGTGGCGTTCTACGCGGTGCTGCGGTTCAAGGCGGTCGCCGACGCGGCGCTCGGGGTCGGGTACCTGCGGGGGCTGCTGCTGGTGCTGGCCCTGGCCACCCTTGCCCTGGCGGCGGTGCTGCTGCTCGGCCAGCGCGACTACAAGCGGATGTTGGCGTACTCGTCGATGGAGCACATGGCGCTGCTGGCGGTGGGCGCGGCCGCGGGCGGGCCGCTCGCGATCAGCGCGGTGCTGCTGCACATCGCCGGGCACGGGCTGGCGAAGAGCGTGGCGTTCCTCGGCTCCGGCCACCTGCTGCGTACCGAGGGCACCACCGAGATCGCGGCGGTACGCGGTCTGGCCGGCCGTACCCCGCTGCTCGCCGGGGTGTACGGCCTGGCCGTACTGGCGCTGCTCGGGTTGCCGCCGTCAGCGGTGTTCGCCAGTCAGCTCGGCATCGCGCGGGCCGGCTTCACCGCCGGGATCGGCTGGGCGGTAGCGGTCGCGCTGCTGCTGGCACTGGTCGGCTTCGCGGCGATCGCCGCCCGTACCAGTGGAATGCTCCTGGGTTCTTCCGACAGCCCCACCGCCGCGCTGAGCCGGACCGCGGCCGCCCCGCTGGTCACCGGGCTGGTCGCGGTGGCCGCGCTCGGAGTCGCGGCCTGGCCGCTGACCTCCCTGCTGTACGGCGCCGCCAGCGTCCTGGGAGCAACGCCGTGACCAGCGAAGACATCACCGCAGAGAGCTTGCCGCGACGGGCCGGCGAGCTGCTGTCCGGCGGCTACCGGCTGGCGCTGGTGGCCGGCCACGACGACGGCCCACAGCTGCGGGTGGTGTACCTGTTCCTGGCGCCGCACCCGGCTCCCCGGGTGGAGCTGGTGCTGCCGGTCGACGCCGCCGACCCGGTGGTCCCGAGCCTGGCGGCGCGGTCGTTCGCCGCCGGCCGCTTCGAGCGCGAGCTGCGCGACCTGTACGGCATCACCCCCGCCGGCCACCCGCTGCCCCGCCGGCTGGTACGCCATCCGCACTGGCCCGAGGACTGGCACCCGATGCGACAGGACGCGCCGCCGCCGGAGTTCGCGCCGGGCGAGGCGACACCGGGCTTCCTCACCGTCGAAGGCCGCGGGGTGTACGAGATCCCGGTCGGCCCGGTGCACGCCGGCCTGATCGAGCCCGGCCACTTCCGGTTCTCCGTGGTCGGCGAGACCATCCTGAAACTCAAGGCCCGGCTCTGGTACGTCCACAAAGGAATCGAGCAGCTGTTCCAGGGGCGCGAGCCCGCCGCGGGGCTGCCGCTGGCGGAACGGATCTCCGGTGACACGTCGGTCGGGCACGCGCTGGCGTACTGCCAGGCGGTCGAGGAGGCGCTGGACCTGCCGGTCGGCGACGACGCGCGGCGGGCGCGGGCGATCCTGCTGGAGCTGGAACGGCTCTACAACCACGTCGGCGACATCGGCGCGCTCTGCAACGACGTCGGACACGGCATCCTGCACGCGCACGCGCTGCGGATCCGGGAAGCCCTGCTGCGGCTCAACGCCGAGACCAGCGGCCACCGGCTGCTGCGCGGCGCGGTCCACCTCGGCGGTACGGCGCTGCGCAGCGTGCCGCACCCCGACCGGCTCGCCGCGATCGCCGCCGACGTGCGGGAAGTGGTCGGGTTGGCGCTCGGCAACACGCTGGTCGCGGAGCGGTTCACCGGCACCGCCGTACTGACCACCGCCGAGGCCGCCGATCTCGGCACCCTCGGGTACGTGGCCCGCGCCAGCGGCATCGACACCGACGCGCGGCGCGACCACCCCACCCTGGACCTGGATCAGTTCGACCTGGAGCTGGCCGACGTACTGACGGTGCCGAGGCAGGAACGCGGCGACGTGATGGCGCGGTTCCAGCAGCGGGTCGCCGAGCTGGACGCCTCGTTCGCGTTGCTGGACGTACTGTGCCGCACCGTGACGCCGGGGGCGGTGAACGTACCGCCGCCGTCGGTGCCGACCCCGGCCGGGCCGGTGTCGGCCGAGCCGGTGTCGGGGGTCGGAATCGTCGAGGGCTGGCGCGGCACGATCGTGCACCGGGTCGAGCTGGGCCCCGGCGGCGTGACCCGCAACAAGATCGTCGACCCCTCGTGGTTCAACTGGCCGGCGCTGCCGGTGGCGCTCGCGGAGACGATCGTCCCGGACTTCCCGCTGGTCAACAAGAGCTTCAACCTCTCGTACGCCGGCAACGACCTGTAGCCGCGCCCGGTGCGAGCTCAGCCGGTGCGGCTCACTGGCGGCGGCTCAGCGGCGGGCGAGCGCGGCGGCGATCAGGTCGTCCGGGTCGGGGCGGTCGGTGGCCAGACGGTAGGGGCCGAGGTGGTCGACGAACCGGTGCCGGTCGGTGAGCGGCTCCAGCTCGGGGTCGTCGAGCGCGTTCTGCCAGATCAGGTCGTCGGGGGTGGCGAGCAGCGCACGGCCCAGCATCTGCCACGCCGCCGCCAGATAGCTGGCATCCAGTACGGCGCCGGCGCGGGCGTACAGGCAGGCGGCGCTGAACAGGGTGCGGGGCTCGGCGCAGGTGGGCGGCCGCTCGCTCAGCTCGGCGCGGGCCTCGTCGTGCCGGCGGGTGTCGCCGGTGAGCAGCAGGCATTTCAACCGCCGGATCCGCAGCAGCTCCAGGTCGTCGTCCAGCTCGTCCGGCGGGCCGTCGCCGGGGCTGCGCCCGGGGTTCTGCCGCAGCAGCCGGTACGCCTCGCCCCAGCTCTGCGCGGCCCGCAGGAACTGCCGGCGCGCCTCGGGTTCGCCGGCGTCCCGGCGGTGCGCGAAGCCGAGCTGCTCGTACACCCCGCCGAGGGTTACCCAGGGTCGGTGGTACGTGCCGAGGTCGGCCGCCGCCTGGCGCAGATCCTCCACGGCGCCCTGCCCGAACGCGAGCGCGTGCGGCCGCGTCTCCTTCATCGCCACCAGCGCGAGACCGCCGGCGAACAGCCGCTGCATCCCCAGCCACTGCCGGCGGTGAGCGGCCGACGGCCAGGTCCACCGGCGGCGGGTCGGGGTGGCGATCAGCTTCAGCGCGACCCGGCGTACCGCGATCCAGCGCGCCGCCACCTCCAGC
>JBOGDF010000337.1:0-5832 GCA_050701635.1 Micromonosporaceae bacterium
CGCCGGGGTCGGTGCCGGGCGGGAGCGGCGGCAGCGCCACCGGTGCGCTCGCCGCGGCGTTGGCCTGCGCCGCGCCGACGACGAACACCAGCTTCGGGCCCAGCCCCAGCACCAGTCGCAGCTGGTCCTGCAGCTCCTGCGGCAACGCCCCGATGATCGGGTCGAGCACCGAGGTGTCCAGCTTGCTGCGCAGCGGCTTGGTGTCGACGCTGATCACCAGCCCGCTGGTGGCGAGCGTGCCCGCCGCCCCGGCCACACTGCGCGTCGTCGGCAGCGGCTCCACCGAGATCCCGAGCGCCTTGAGCTGGTCGGTGAGCTGCTTCGGCAGCCCGGGAATCTCGGCCCCCTGACCGCCGACGTGTACGCCCTTCGAGTCGATCGCCAGCCGCTGGCCGGCCACCCGTACGCCGGTGATCGTGACCAGGCCGTCCGCGGTGCCGCGCGCCGCGTCGCTGGTGGCGCTGGCGCGGGTGTCGAGCGCGTCGATCGTGATCAGGCCGCCGAGCAGCGCGATGTTCTTCGCCGCGGTGTGCGCCGTCGAGACCACGGTGCCGGCGTTCGCGGTGACCTGCGTGCTGCTGGTGATGCCCTCGGCGGTGACCAGCGCCGCCACCCCGGGCGGGGCCGGCAGCGCCGGGTCGTCCGACGGCGTCGATCCGCCGCCGGGCAGCCCGGGCAGGCCCGGAAGCCCGCCCCCCGGTGGCGGCGCCGCCAGCCCGAGCAGGTTGACCTTGGCTTTCACCGACTTGGGCCCCGCCGAGGTGCTCATCCCGGACCCCGGGGTCAGCTCCTGCTTCTGCTCTTCGGGCCCGTTGGGGGTACGCGAGTTCACCTGCACCGGGTAGGTCTGCTTCGGGTCGCCGATGATGGTGCCGAATCCGTCGCCGACGGAGTCGCCGGGCCACAGCCAGCTCGCCGTACCGCGGCCGTCGGGGCCGGTGGCGACCGTCGACCGGGTGTACCCGATGTTCAGCTCGGCCTGCGGCTCGGCCGGGATCGGGATGGTCTGCTCGTACAGCTGGACGGCGACCAGCGAGGTCTGCGCCTTGAGCTGGAAGCCCCCGATCCCCGGCCCCGAGGCAGGCGCCACGGGCGCGGCGGCCGCAACCCCGGGCGCCGCGACGCCGGGCAGCGCCAGCCCGCCGGCGAGCACCGCCGCGGCAACGATTCGAACCGGGATCATGCGGCACCTCCGAGGTACATGTCGGTCAGGTGACTGCGCAGCTCGTCCGGCTCGCCGGTCGCCACGATCCGGCCGCCGTGCATCACCGCGGCGTAGTCGGCGACCTTCAGCGCGCTGCGGGCGAACTGCTCGACCACCAGGATCGATACGCCGTCGGCGGCGATCTGCGCCACCGTGTCGTACAGGCCGTCCACGATCAGCGGGGCCAGCCCCATCGAAAGCTCGTCGAGCAGCAGCAGCGCCGGATCACTGGCGAGCGCGCGGGCCAGCGCCAGCATCTGCTGCTCACCGCCGGACAGGGTGCCGGCGAGCTGGCGCCGCCGCTCGGCCAGCCGGGGGAACCGGTCGTACGCCTCGGCGAGGATCCGCTCGGCCGGCACCCCAGCGTACGAGGCGAGCGTGAGGTTCTCCTCGACGGTGAGATTCGGGAAGACCCCACGCCCCTCCGGTACGGTGCACAGCCCGGCGCGGGTCAACGCGTCCGGAGAAGCCCCGCTGACGTGTACGCCGGCCAGGTGGATGTCCCCGGCGGTGGGCTTCAACTGCCCGCTGATCACCTTGAGCAGGGTGGTCTTGCCGGCCCCGTTGGCGCCGAGCAACGCCACCACGGCGCCCCGTGGCATCCGCAGGTCGACCCCGCGCAGCACCTCGATCCGGCCGTACGCGGCGCGTACCCCGATCAGCTCCAGGATCGGCGGCCGGCTCACCCCAGCCCGGCTCATGATGCGCGCTCCGCCCGGTGCGCCCCGCCGACCAGCGGTACGTCCTCGGTCAGCTTCTGGCCGGCCGGCAGCTCGGCGGTGTCGTGGGACTCCTCCGACGCACCGAGGTACGCCTCCTGCACCCGGCGGTCGGCGCGGATCTGCTCCGGCGTGCCTGCGGCGATAATGCTGCCGAACTCGAGCACGTGGATGTGGTCGCAGACGCTCATCACGAGCTCCATGTCGTGTTCCACGAGCAGGATCGCGCGACCTTCGCCGGCCAGCTCGCGCAGCAGCGCGCCGAACGCCACGGTCTCGCCCTCGTCCAGCCCGGACGACGGCTCGTCGAGCAGCAGCAGCCGGGGGTCGACGGCAAGCACCCGGGCCATCTCCAGCAGCCGCGCCACCCCGGTCGGTACGGCGTCCGCCCGGTGCCCGGCGTACCCGGCGATGCCGACCCGCTCCAGCAGCTCGTCGGCGGCGGGACCCGAGGGACGGAGCAGGCCGCGTACCCCCGCATGAATTTCGCTCGCGACCTGGACGTTCTCCCGGACCGTGAGCGAACCGAACGCCTCCAGCCGCTGGAAGGTACGCCCCATGCCGGCGCGCGCCCGCCGCGACGGCACCGCCCGGGTCAGGTTGCGGCCGGCGAACACCACGGTGCCGCGGGTGGCCGGCTGCAGCCCGGTGATCACGTTGAACAGCGTGGTCTTGCCGGCGCCGTTGGGGCCGATCAGCCCGGTGATCCGGCCCGTGTCCGCGGTGATCGACGCGTTGTCGACGGCGGTCACCCCGCCGAACTGCACCGTCACCCCGGTGACCTCAAGCAACGCCACTCGCCACCTCCTGCGGGGCGGTGGCCGGCGCCTCCGGCGGCGCTTCGGGCCGGCGCGGCCAGCGCGCCTGCACCGCGCCACCCAACCGGAACAGCTGGTTGGCCAGGCCGTTCGGGTCCCGGCCGAGCCCGACCGCCCCGAACCCGATGATCAGGAACACCACACCGGCCAGCGCCGGATACTCCGACTGGGTGAGCGGCAGCAGCATCAGCAGGAAGCCGCCGGTCAGCGCGCCGGTCACCGAGGTGACGCCGCAGACCACGGCGAGCAGCAGCAGCGGCAGGCTGGCGAACACCTGGAAGTCGGTCGCCGAGACGGTCTCCCGCAGCCCGGCGAGCAGCGCACCGGCGAAGCCGGCCATCCCGGCCGAGGCGGCGAACAGCCCGACCCGGAACCACCGCAGGTTGAGCCCGAGGGTGCCGCACGCGGCGGGGCTGTCCCGCATCGCCAGCAGCAGCCGGCCGAGCCGTCCCCGGCGCAGCGCCAGCAACCCGACCGCCATCAGTACGAAGCAGACCGCGATCAACACCAGGTACGCCCGCTCGGTGTCCAACCCGATCCCGAACAGCACGAGTCGGCGCGCCTGCAGGCTCTCGTTGTAGCCGAACGCGAACGGCGCCTGGAACACCAGCTTGTCCATCAGCTGCCCGAACGCCAGCGTGGCGAGCGCCAGGTAGAGCCCGGTCAGCCGCAGCACCGGCAACGCGATCAGCGCACCCACCGCCGCGGCCGCCAACGCGGCGATGACCAGCGACAACACCGACGAGCTGTCCAGCTTCGCCAGCACCATCGCGCCGATCCCGACGAAGCTGAGCTGCGCCAGCGAGACGTGGCCGCCGTACCCGGTGAGCAGCACCAGCGACAGCATCACCATGCCGTACACCAGCGCGATCGCGACCAGCACCACCAGGTCCAGGGCGAGCACCCGGGAGGCGGCCGCGGCCGCGAACACCAGCACCGCGCCTGCCCCCACCGACCGCCACAGGGTGGGTACGGGCGCCGAGACGATCCCCTTCACCTGCCCCACCCGCAGCCGCGCCTGCGGTACGAACAGCAGCACTCCGAACAGCAGCAGCGTCGGGATGGTGGCGCGGAACCCGATCAGGAGCTCCCCCGGCGGCAGGTAGCCGATGGCGTACGACTGGAGCAGGCCGAGCAGCATCGCGCCCAGGAACGTCAGCGGCAGCGAGCGCAGCCGGCCCAGCATCGCGGCGGCGTACGCGTTGATCACCAGCAGCGTCAGCTCGTAGTAGTCCAGCGCCAGCACCGGGGTGAGCAGGATCCCGGCGAGCGCGCCGAGCGACACCCCGACCGCCCAGCTCACCATCGAGACCCGCTCCGGCCGGCCGCCGAACAGCGACAGCAACGCCGGGTTGTCCACCGACGCGCGCATCGCGGTGCCGATCCGGGTCCGGTTGAGCAGCGCATACAGGCCGGCGGCGACCACCGCCGACAGCGCGATGGTCAGGATGCTGTGGTAGCTGACGAAGGCGTCGGCGACCGTGATTCCGGAACTGCCGAAGAACTGTTCGACGGTACGCGCCTGCGGCGGCCAGAACGCCTGCGCGAGCCCGATCAGCCCGACGAAGAGCCCGACGGTGACCACCAGCCCGACGCTGACCGGCGCGTCGCCGAGCCCGCGCATCATCACCCGTTCGATCAGTACGCCGAACAGCGGCGCGATCACCAGCAGCACCAGCGCCAACGACGCCCACACCGGCAGGCCCCACGCCACGGACAGCTGCCAGTAGACGAACGCCATCACCATCCCGATCGCGCCGTGGGCGAGGTTGAACACCCGGGTGGTGGTGTACGTCAGCACCAGGCCGCTGGCCGCGATCGCGTACGCCGCCCCGGTGAACAGCCCCAGCACGGTGAACGAGATCAACGCCGACATCGGATCAGCCCCCGACGCCGGTGTTGACCAGAGAACCGCACATGTAGCCGCTTCCGGACTCGCGTACCCACCGGCCGTTCTTGAGCGTGATGATCATCTTGCAGGCCGAGGTGTGGCGACCGCCCACGTCCTGCCGCGCGAACATGCCGTGCCCGTCCCAGGCCCGGATCCCGGCCAGCGCCGCCATCAGGCTGGCCCGGGTGAGCTTGCCGCCCAGCTTGAGCGCCTGTTCGGTGAACAGCCGGGCCGCCGACCAGGCGAACATCCCGAAGTACGACGGCGTGGCGCCGGGCGCGACCCGCTGCAGCCAGCCGGTGTAGAGCTTCATCTCCGCGGAGCTGGACTCCTCGAACATGCCCGCGTCGGTGAACACCTTGGTGCCCTCGACCGCGGAGCCGCCGGACTTCACGTAGTTGGGGTTGTAGCCGGTGGGGTCGAGCAGGAACACGTCCGGCTTGAAGCCCTGCTGCTGCATCGCGGTGGCCAGCCGTACCGCCTGCTGGTACGCGCCGATGAACTGGACGTACCGCACGCCCTTCTGCTTCATCTGGGTGACGTGGGGCGAGTAGTTGAACTCGGTGACGTCGATCCCGGCGGTGTAGACCCAGGTGAAGCCGCGCTTCTGCCAACCCGCGATCCAGCTCTTCCCGTTGATCTGGGCCGAGCCCGCGTTGATGTAGAGGAACGCCGCCTTCTGCGACGCCGCCGGGTACTTCTTCTTCAGGTAGTCGGGCACGGTGGCGGCGATCTCGTCGACCTGGGTGGAGTTGGCGGCGTACACCGCCCGGGATTCCTGGCGGGGCGTGTTCACCGCGGCGGCCCGTACGTCGGGGATGCCGCAGTCGGAGACGGTCTTCGCGCCGCCCTGGTCGAACGCGGACATCGAGCCGACCATCGCGAACGCGCTCTGGCAGCTCTTGATCGCGGCCTGCTGGTCGCCGCCGGTGTCGGTACGGCTGTCCAGCGACATCAGCTCGAGCGAGCGCCCGCAGATCTTCATCGAGGAGTTGAAGTAGCTGACGTACGCCTTGACCGCCTGCTGCGCGGACTCGAACAGCCCCGGAATCGGGCCGCTGATGTCCGAGGCGTTGGCGATCTTGATGGTGCTGCCGGTGATGCCGGTGGAGTTCTTGAAGCCGGCGCAGCTGGCGGCCTTCCCGCGCGAACCGCTGCCGCCGGGGCCTCCGGCGCCAGGGCCCGCGGTCGCGCCCGCGC
>JBOGDF010000338.1:0-5821 GCA_050701635.1 Micromonosporaceae bacterium
GCCTCGCTCGGTGCGCCCGGCATCCTGCTCACGCTCGCCGGCAACGGCTGGCTGCGCGGCGTACACGACGCCGCTCGGCCGCTGCGGTACGTGCTCGGCGCCAACCTGCTCTCCGCCGTACTGTGCCCGGTGCTGGTGTACCCGGCGGGGCTCGGGCTGGTCGGCTCGGCGGTCGCCAACGTGGCGGCGCAGCTGGTCTCGGCGGTGCTGTTCCTGCGGGCGTTGCACGCCGAGCGGGTGTCCTGGCGTCCGGATCCGCCGGTGCTGCGCGCTCAGCTGCGGGTCGGCGGTGACCTGGTGCTGCGTACGGTGGCGTTCCAGGCGTGCTTCCTGTCCGCCGCGGCGGTGGCGGCCCGGTTCGGTTCGGCGCCGCTGGCGGCGCACCAGATCGCGCTGCAGCTGTGGTTCTTCGTCTCGCTGCTGCTGGACTCGATCGCGATCGCCGCCCAGTCGCTGATCGGTGCGGAGCTGGGTGCCGGGCGGGTGGTCTCCGCGCGGCGTACCGCCCGCCGGATCGTGCTCATCGGGGGCGGGCTGGGTGTCGGGTTCGCGGTGCTGGTGGGGAGCCTCGCCGGGCCGCTGCCGCGGGTGTTCACCACCGACCACGCGGTGCTCGACCAGGTGGCGCTCACCTGGCCCTGGTTCGCCGGGATGATGCCGCTGGCCGGCGTGGTGTTCGCGCTGGACGGCGTACTGATGGGCGCCGGCGACGTGCGGTATCTGCGCAATCTCACGCTGGTCGCCGCGCTGGGAGCGTTCCTGCCGGCGATCTGGACCGCGTACACCCTGGAGCTGGGTTTGACCGGTGTCTGGGCCGGTCTCACGCTGTTCGTGGTGGTACGCCTTGCCGCCCTGCTCGGCCGGCAGCTTTCGGGTCGCTGGGCGGTCCCCGGCGCCGACGCCCGTGCCACCCTCCCAGCCGCGGTCTGACAAGCTTGGCCACCGTGGGTACGAGCGGACTGACCGTCATCGACAAGCCGGCCGGGATCACCTCGCACGATGTGGTCTCCCGGATGCGCCGGATCGCGAAGACCCGGCGGGTCGGCCACGGCGGCACCCTGGATCCGATGGCGACCGGCGTACTGGTGATCGCGATCGGGCCGGCGACCCGGCTGCTCACGTACGTCAGCGGCACCGACAAGGCGTACACCGCAACCGTCCGGCTGGGCCAGGCGACGGTGACCGACGACGCCGAGGGCGAGCTGCTGACCAGCGGCGACGCCTCCGCGGTCACCGAGCAGCAGGTACGCGACCGCCTCGCCCACCTCACCGGCGAGATCGCGCAGGTGCCGAGCGCGGTGAGCGCGATCAAGGTGGCCGGCAAGCGCTCGTACGCCCGGGTGCGCGCCGGGGAGCAGGTGGAGCTGCAGCCGCGGCAGGTCACGGTGAGCCGGCTGGAGCTGCGTCAGCTCACCAGGCCGGCGCCCGAGCTGCTGGACTGCGATATCGAGGTGGAGTGCTCGTCGGGCACCTACATCCGGGCGATTGCGCGGGATCTGGGCGCCGCGCTGGGGGTGGGCGGCCACCTCACCGCGCTGCGGCGTACCAGAGTCGGAAGGTTTTCGATCGAGGCGGCGACCACGCTGGACGCACTGGAAGCGGGCGGACCCGCGGTGACCATGCCGCTGCGCGAAGCGGCGGCGCTGCTCTTCCCGCGCCGCGACGCCACCCCCGAGGAGGCGGTACGCCTCTCCCACGGCAACCCGCTGGAGCCGGCCGGGATCGAGGGCCCGTACGCCGTTTTCGACCCCGGCGGACAGGTGCTGGCGGTGGTACGCGAACGCGACGGCAAGGCCCGCCCGGACGTCGTCCTCGGCCCGGCCGGCCAGCCGCACTCCGGCGCCGGCACCCGTGACTGAAACCCAGGCACACTGGTTAGACATCTCGGACGGTCAATATCAACTCCCCTCGAGAAGGTGAACCAAGTGCAGCGGTGGCGCGGTCTGGAGAGCACTCCCAGCGGTTGGGGACGGTCGGTGGTGACCATCGGCGTCTTCGACGGCGTACACCGGGGGCACCAGCAGATCATCGGACACGCGGTGAAGCGCGCCGCCGAACGCGGGCTGCGGTCGGTGGTGCTGACCTTCGACCCACACCCCTCCGAGGTGGTACGCCCGGGCAGCCACCCCGCCGTGCTGAGCGAGCCGGGGTGGCAGGCCGAGCTGATCGAGCGGCTCGGGGTCGACGTGCTGTGCGTCCTGCCGTTCACGCCGGAGTTCAGCCGCCTGTCGGCCGAGGAGTTCGTGCACGACGTGCTGGTGGAGCACCTGCACGCCGCGCTCGTGGTGGTGGGGGAGAATTTCCGGTTCGGGCACAAGGCCGCCGGCGACGTGGCGATGCTGACCCGGCTCGGGCGCACCTTCGGGTTCGCGGTGGAGGGCGCGCCGTTGGTGAGTGACGCTGCCTCCGGCGGCGAGACAGTCTTCAGCTCCACGTACATCCGGGCCTGTGTCGCGGCGGGTGACGTGAGTGCCGCCGCCGCGGCGTTGGGGCGTCCCCACCGCCTGGACGGCGTAGTGGTTCGCGGTGACCGCCGGGGCCGCCTGCTCGGCTACCCGACGGCGAATCTGCTGCCCCGGCCGCACGCTGCGATCCCCGCCGACGGGGTGTACGCCGCCTGGCTGGTGCGCGACAAGTCCGACGACCGGCTGCCGGCCGCCGTCAGCATCGGCACCAACCCGACGTTCGCCGGCCGGCAGCGCAGGGTCGAGGCGCACGTGATCGACTTCCACGAAGACCTGTACGGCGAGCAGGTCTCGCTGGACTTCATCGCCCGGTTGCGGGAGATGCGCACGTACGACACCGTGGAGTTGCTGGTGGCGCAGATCGAGCGGGATATCACGCAGACCCGTCAGCTGCTCACCGACCGGTAGCTGGTAGCCTTTGCGGTACGCCGATCACTCGGCGTGATCCTCCATGCCTGCACGGCGCCGTGGGTGCGGGATCTCGCGTGGCCACCGGCTACGCACTCTGACAGGCGCTCGACGTAACGCAAAGGGAGACAATGGCGCTCGACGCAGCCAACAAGCAGAAGATCATCGCCGACAACGCCACCCTCGATGGCGACACCGGCTCTCCGGAGGTCCAGGTCGCACTGCTCACGCAGCGGATCAAGGACCTGACCGAGCACCTCAAGCAGCACAAGCACGACCACCACAGTCGACGTGGTCTGCTGCTGCTGGTGGGCCGGCGGCGGCGGCTTCTGGGATACCTCTCCAAGAAGGACATCAACCGCTACCGGGCACTCATCGAGAAACTCGGTCTGCGGCGCTAAGCCACGAACCTCCTCCGGCGGCCTAGGGTCGGCCGGAGGAGGTTCACCATTTACCGGCCGGTACGGGCACGACCCGCAGGGGAGCCCGGCGCGCACCGGTCCTCGGTAGTGGTCCCCGGGCACGAAGGCCCGTGGACTTCGATCGAAGACCGGCGCGGAGCAGCTTCCCCGATCGTTCCCGGCGTGGCCGACCAGGGTCCGAACGGACCCCGGGGACACGAAGGAGCAATCCGTACCATGACTGAAGCAATCCAGAGTTCGCTGGGTGATCACTCAGCGACCGCCGTGATCGACAACGGGAGCTTCGGCACCCGCGAGATCACACTCTCCACCGGCCGGCTCGCCCGGCAGGCAGCCGGCAGCGCGATCGCGCAGCTCGGCGACACCGTGGTGCTCTCCGCGACCACCGCGAGCAAGCAGCCGAAGGAGTTCCTCGACTTCTTCCCGCTCACCGTCGACGTCGAAGAGCGGATGTACGCCGCCGGTCGGATCCCCGGCTCGTTCTTCCGTCGCGAGGGCCGCCCCAGCGAGGAAGCCGTACTGACCTGCCGGCTGATCGACCGCCCGCTGCGCCCCAGCTTCGTCAAAGGGCTGCGCAACGAGGTGCAGGTCGTCGAGACCGTGCTCTCGCTCGACCCGGCCCACCCGTACGACGTGGTGGCGATCAACGCCGCGTCGCTGTCCACCACGCTCGCCGGCCTGCCGTTCACCGGCCCGGTCGGGGCGACCCGGATGGCGCACGTCGACGGCCAGTGGGTGGCGTTCCCGACCCACGAGGAGCTGGAGCGGGCCACCTTCGACATCGTGGTCGCCGGCAGAGTCATCGGAGACGGCGACAATGCTGGTGACGTTGCGATCATGATGGTCGAGGCCGAGGCCACCGAGAACGTGGTCGCGCTGGTCGGGGCCGGTTCGTCGGCGCCCACCGAGGACATCGTGGCCAGCGGCCTGGAGGCCGCCAAGCCCGCCATCAAGGCGCTCTGCAAGGCGCAGAGTGACCTCGTGGCGGTCGCCGGCAAGGCGTCCACCGTGGACTTCCCGGTCTTCCTGGAGTACCAGGACGACGCGTACGCCGCGGTCGAGGCCGCCGCGTCCGCCGACCTCGCCGAGGCGCTGAAGATCGCCGGCAAGCAGGAGCGGGAGAACCGGCTCGACGAGATCAAGGCGTCGGTCAAGGAGCGGCTCGCCGGCGACTTCGAAGAGCGCGGGAAGGAGATCAGCGCCTCGATCCGGTCGCTGACCAAGAAGCTGGTACGCCAGCAGGTGCTGCGCGACCAGCTGCGCATCGACGGCCGGGGACCGCGCGACATCCGTCCGCTGGCCGCCGAGGTCGACGTGCTGCCGCGGGTGCACGGCTCGGCGCTGTTCGAGCGCGGCGAGACCCAGATCCTGGGTGTCACCACGCTGAACATGCTGCGCATGGAGCAGGCGCTGGACACGCTGTCGCCGCAGAAGTCGAAGCGGTACATGCACAACTACAACTTCCCGCCGTACTCCACCGGTGAGACCGGTCGGGTCGGCTCGCCGAAGCGGCGCGAGATCGGTCACGGGGCGCTCGCCGAGCGGGCCCTGATCCCGGTGCTGCCGAAGCGGGAGGAGTTCCCGTACGCGATCCGCCAGGTCTCCGAGGCGCTCGGCTCCAACGGGTCGACCTCGATGGGCTCGGTCTGCGCGTCGACGATGTCGCTGCTGACCGCGGGCGTACCGCTGGTGGCTCCGGTAGCCGGGATCGCGATGGGGCTGATCTCCGACGAGGTGGACGGCAAGACCTCGTACGTCACGCTCACCGACATCCTGGGCGCCGAGGACGCGTACGGCGACATGGACTTCAAGGTCGCCGGCACCCGGGACTTCGTGACCGCGCTGCAGCTGGACACCAAGCTGGACGGAATCCCGTCCGACGTACTGGCCGCCGCGCTGCAGCAGGCCCGGGAGGCCCGGCTGGCGATCCTGGACGTGATGGCGGAGGCGATCGGCGCCACCGGCGAGATGTCGCCGCACGCGCCGCGGGTCATCGCGATCAAGATCCCGGTGGACAAGATCGGCATGGTGATCGGGCCGAAGGGCCAGACCATCAACGCGATCCAGGACGAGACCGGCGCCGAGCTGTCCATCGAGGACGACGGCACGATCTACATCGGCTCCACCTCCGGCCCGTCCGCGGATGCGGCGGTGGAGCGGGTGAACGCGATCGCCAACCCGCAGATGCCGAAGGTGGGCGACCGCTTCCTCGGCACGGTGGTGAAGACGACCGCGTTCGGCGCGTTCATCTCGCTGGTGCCCGGGCGCGACGGCCTGCTCCACATCTCCAAGATCGGTGAGGGCAAGCGGGTCGAGAAGGTGGAGGACCACCTCAACGTCGGCGACAAGATCGAGGTGCAGATCGCCGACATCGACCAGCGCGGCAAGATCTACCTGGACAAGGCCGGCGCGACGCCGACCGACGGCGGTGCCCACTCCGAGCGTCCCGAGCGCGGTGACCGTCCCAGCCGGGGCGACCGGCCGCAGCGGGGCGACCGGCGGGAGCGCTCCGAGTCCGGGCCGCGG